>JBDKTJ010000067.1:0-8645 GCA_039698075.1 Thermoguttaceae bacterium
TGACATCCCGGTTGCTAGGAATCACGATTGGCCGACCGGGGGCGGCAACGGTGCTTGTGGAGGCGGCTCCGGCGACGGAGCGGGCTGAATCGGCCCTTCCACCGGGACGGCGGCCTGCGATGCGGAGTTTTCCAGACGGATTTGCCAGCCGCCGCCCAAGGCCCGATACAATTGAATCATGTATTGCGTGACCGCGCCTTCCGCTACAGCCAACTGATCTTGCTGCACGGTGAGTTCCCGCTGCACGGTGTATACCCGATTAAAATCGACGGTTCCTTGATCGTATTGCGATGAAACCAGTTTCACTGATTCGTTGGAAGCGTCGGCGCTTCTCGCCAACGATTCGGCTTGTTGCTTAGCCTTCAGAAGGCTGATAACGGCATCCTCAGCTTCCGCATTGGCTTGCAGGACAACATTCTGGTATTGAACAGCCAGTTGCTGGAAACGGGCTTTCTGAACGCGAATGTTGTTTACCAAACGTCCGTAATTGAGAATATCCCAACGGAAGGCCGGACCAACAGCACCTGCTACAGAATTGGCATTGAATAGGTTTTCGACTTTCATGCTATCCAGATAGATCGTGCCGTCGATTGAGAAGTGAGGATACAGATCGGAGGTTGCAACGCCGATCAACGCACTTTGGGCAGCAACCTCCCGCTCGGCCTTCCGCACGTCTGGACGACGACGGAGCAGTTCTGCGGGAATGCCGATGGCTAGTTGGGCTGGGACCTTGGGAATGCCGTGGTGGTTGACCAACATTTCATCCAGGTTCCGTGGCGGTATGCCCATGAGGATGCACAGTGCATTGGCGGCCCGTCTGCGCGCGGCTTCCAGGGGGCGAATGCTGGCATCGGTCTGTTCGAGATTGGAGATGGCTTGGGTTACGTCCAGTCGTGTGACCATACCGTTGCGGAGACGATCGTCGGCAATGCGCAAGCTGCCCCGTTGAATGTCAACGTTCTGTTTGGCATAAGCCAGTCGTTGTTCAGCAATCCGCACATCCGCATAACTCCGGGCCACTTCGGATAGCAGGACTACTAAGACCTGATCGTAATTCTCCACGGAAGCGTCCAAGTTCGCATCTGCCGCTTCAATCGCCCGCCGAAACCGACCCCAGAAGTCAAGTTCCCAAGACAGAGCGCCGCCCAACGTCCATTCGTCGAAGTGGAGAGTGGGAGAAGCGCCGCTGGGACCGTTCTTGCTCAATCCAATTCGGCTATAGTCACCGAATGCCGCTTGGTTTTGCGGGAACAACTCGCCAGCCACGA
The DNA here is from genome assembly GCA_039698075.1 of Thermoguttaceae bacterium. Lineage (GTDB taxonomy): Bacteria > Planctomycetota > Planctomycetia > Pirellulales > Thermoguttaceae > JAJFVC01. Next base: position 1,269 of record JBDKTJ010000067.1, read on the forward strand.
TAGCCCGCTGGGCGCGGGCTTCCAGGATACGCAGCCCGGCGACTCGCAGCGACAGGTTTTGCTGATAGGCTGATGAAATCAGAGAGTCAAGGATCGGATCGTTGAAGGCTTGCCACCAGGCGGCGTTTTGAATCTGCCCACCGTTGATCGCTGGAGTTCCCCCGTCGAGCCACTGATCGGCGACTGAAGCCGCTGGACGACAGTAGTTTGGCCCCACTTTGAAGCCGTTGGCGAAATACTCGCGGCAGGTTGTGCATCCGCTGGAAAACGTCAGGAGAAAGATCACCAGAAGCACCAACGGCACTCCAGTGTTCCTCATCCACGGGCATTCGACCTCTGACGATATGAGGGGGGCATCTAATGATCTTGTGTGGTGGGTTTGCACGGCGTCTTCTCCAGAACAGTCGGGATAAAACATGCTGCTGGAATAATCGAACTTTCTGCTACAGACTGTCGAGGGTCAGCACAATGACCCGGAGAGTTTGCGCAATCCCGATAGCCAGAGTCCCATTCAGCCCGGAGTTCTTGCGCAGGCCGAACATTCAATCGTTCAGCGGCCAACGTGACGGCGAGAATCGGGGACTAGGGTTTATTGACCCGAGAGAGGGGCAAGAAGGCAAGGGCCACGAGATAACTTTGCGTCTTCTCGTGGCCCAAAGTCGCCGCAATGCGCTACTGAGCCTGCTCGACGGCCGGCCGCTGCTGTTGCTTACTAAAGAAGTTCGACACTAGAACGAAAAACAGGGGGATGAAGATCAGGTCGATAAAGGTGGCCGAGAGCATCCCGCCGGTGACTGCGGTTCCAATGGCATTCATCGCACCGGCCCCGGCTCCCGTGGCGACGGCCAGCGGCAGCGTGCCGAAGAAAAATGCCAGCGAGGTCATGATGACAGGACGGAATCGGATTTTCACCGCCGCGAGGGTTGCCTCGACCAGTCCTTCTCCTTGTCGCCGCTGCTCTTTGATGAATTGGATGATCAGAATGGCGTTCTTGGTCGAAAGCCCCATCGTTGTCAGGAATCCGATCTGGAAATACACGTCGTTGGGAAACCCGCGAAGGTAGGTCGCCAGCAACGCACCAAACACACCCAACGGCAGCATCAAGAGGTTGACAAAGGGGATGGTCCAGCTTTCGTACAGAGCCGCCACGCACAGGAAGATCACGAGTATAGAAAACGCATAGAGAACCGGCCCCTGGGCCGTCGCCATCCGCTCCTGGTAGGAAAGCCCGGTCCAGTCATAGCCGATTCCCGGCGGCAGCTTCGAGGCGATGTCTTCCATGGCCTGCATGGCATCGCCGGTACTTACGCCAGGTGCCGCCTCACCCCAGATGTTCAGGGACGGAAAACCGTTAAATCGCTCCAGCCGTGGAGATCCGCTCGTCCAGCGGGTGGAGGCAAACGAGGCAAAGGGCACCATCTTCCCGGCCGTATTACGCACGTAAAGTTTTTCCAGGTCCTTGGGCAGCATGCGGTAGGGAGCGTCCGCTTGAACGTAAACCCGTTTGACTCGCCCGCCCTGAATGAAGTCGTTGACGTAGGCACTGCCGAAAGCGGCCGAGATGGTGCTGTGAATGGAGTCGATGGGTGCTCCCTGCGCGCCCGCTGATTCCCAGTTCACGTCAACCCGGAATTCGGGCACATCCTCCATGCCATTGGGACGGACTCTCACCAGCCGCTGGTCCTTTGCCGCCATGCCGAGGAGTTGGTTGCGGGCGTTCATCAGAGCGGCGTGCCCGATCCCGCCACGGTCCACCAACTGGAAATCAATTCCCTTAGCATTGCCCAGTTCGACAACGGCAGGGGGTGGAAAGGCGAAAACCATGGCGTTGCGAATTTTGGAGAACGCCCGCGTGGCCCGGTCGGAAATGGCCTTTACTTTCAAGTCCGGGCGGTCGCGAAGCTCCCAACCCTTTAACCTGACAAACACCATCCCATTGTTTTGCCCTCTTCCGGCAAAGCCCACACCGACAATCGTCATGCAGGATTCCACCGCCTCTTTTTCGTTTTCTAGAAAATGGCGCTGGACTTCATCCGCAACCGCCTGGGTCTGTTCCAACGTGGCACCCGTCGGCATGAGGATCTGTGCAAGCATGATTCCCTGGTCTTCATCCGGGAGGTAGCCCGTAGGCAGCCGCAGGAACAGAAAACCGATCACTCCGACGAGCACCAGATAGACGACCAGGTAACGCAGTTTCTTCGCAAGAGAGTGTCCGACCAATCCTACATAGCGGTCTCTAATCCAGAAAAAGACGCGGTCAAACCATCGGAAAAAGGGGCGCAGGAAGAAAATGGCATTCTCCGCCGGTTCGTGCCCCTTGGGCACCGGCTTGAGCAGCGATGCGCAAAGCACCGGCGTCAAGATCAACGCCACCGCCACCGACAGCATCATCGAGGCAATGATCGTGATGGAAAACTGGCGATAGATGACGCCGGTCGAGCCGGGGAAAAACGCCATCGGACCGAACACCGCCGAGAGCACCAGCCCGATGCCGATCAGGGCGCTGGTGATCTGATCCATGGACTTGGCAGTGGCTTCTCGGGGCGAAAGCCCTTCCTCGGCCATGATCCTTTCCACGTTTTCCACCACCACGATGGCGTCATCCACCAAAAGCCCGATGGCCAACACCATGGCAAACATGGTGAGCATATTGATGGAGAATCCGAAAGCCCCCAACACGGCGAAGGTGCCCAGGAGGACCACCGGCACCGCAATGGTCGGAATCAGCGTGGCGCGGAGGTTCCCCATGAAAAGCCACATGACCAGGAAGACCAACAGGATCGCCTCGAACAGGGTCTTCACCACTTCCTCGATGGCCACCCGCACGAAGGGAGTGGTGTCGTAGGGATACACAACCTTCATTCCCGGCGGGAAGTAGCGGCCCATCTCCTCCAGCGCTTTCCTGATGGCGTCGGCGGTCGCCACCGCGTTAGCACCAGGTGCCTGTCGGATGGCCAGAACGGCGTTTGGTTTGCCATTGTAAAAAGACTGGATATCGTAGAATTCGGTCCCCAATTCCGTCCGTCCCACGTCCTTGATCCGCACGATGGAGCCGTCTCGGTTGGTGCGAATGGGGATGGCGGCGAACTCCTCGGGGGTCTGGAGCAGATTCTGAACAACGATGGAAGCGTTCAGACGCTGTGCATCCAATGCCGGTGCCCCACCAAACTGCCCGGCGGAAACTTCCACGTTGTACGTTCGCAGCGCCAGGATCACATCTCCCACGGTCAACTGGTAATCGGTAAGCTTGTCGGGGTTCAGCCAGACTCGCATAGCGTACTGCGAACCGAAAGTCATGACCTCGCCGACCCCAGGTACGCGCGCCAACACTTTCTCCAGGTTGGATTGGGCATAATCCCGCAAGTCATTGCCATCCATGCTACTGTCTTCAGAGACGAGTCCCACCATGATCAGGTAATTCCGTGTGGATTTACTGACCTTGACGCCGGAACGCTGGACCACTTCAGGCAGGCTGGCCATGGCGAGTTGGAGCTTGTTCTGCACCTGGGCCCAGGCCAAGTCCGGGTCGGTTCCCGGCTTGAACGTCAACTCGATGCGAGAAGCCCCCGATGAATCGCTCGTACCGGCGAGATACAGCATGTTGTCAAAGCCAGTCATCTTCTGCTCGATGATCTGGGTGACGCTGTCTTCGACAGTCTTCGCCGAGGCTCCGGGGTAAAAGGATTCAATGGCGATTGACGGGGGAGCAATGGGCGGATACTGGGAGATAGGCAGCAAATAGATGGCCAGTCCCCCCAGCACCATCATGATGATGGCGATGACCCATGCGAAAACCGGCCGGTCCAGAAAGAATCTCGATAACACTTTGCGCCTCCGTCAGTTCGATGGTGTCGCCTACTTGGCTGTGCTTACAGATTTCGCGGAGTTGGTGCGAGTGGCATTGAATGGGACCGCCTTGACGACCGCTCCGGGGCGCACTTTCTGCATGCCCTCGACGATCACGCGGTCGCCTTTGGCAAGACCCGAGGAGATGAGCCATTGGTTGCCCAGGGCGCGATCAGTCGAAAGCCCGCGTTGCTGGACTTTCCCTTCGGCATCCACGATCAGAGTGGTAGGATTTCCCTTGGGATCGCGCGACACGGCCTGCTGCGGGACGAGGATGGCGTGCGGATTCACGCCTTCGTCAATAATCGCCCGGACGAACATGCCGGGCAGGAGTATGCTATCGGGATTGGGGACGACGATTCGCAAGATGACGGACCCGGTGGTGGGGTCCACCGTCACATCGCGGAACTTGAGCGACCCTTCCTGTGGATACGCCGTGCCATCCTCCAGGACAATCTTGACCGAGTCGGTTCCATTTTCCTTGAGGCGGCCGTTTGCCAGACTGCGCTTCAGCCGGTTCAGTTCCACCGTCGATTGGGGCACATTCATATAGATCGGATCCAATTGCTGAATGGTAGCCAGCGACAATGGCTGATATGCAGTTAAAATCGCGCCTACGGTGACATCGGATCGGCCGATACGGCCGGAAATGGGTGCGGTGATCTTGGTGTAGCTCAGATTGATCCGCGCGGTCTTCACGGCCGCCTCCGCTTGCTCGATGGCCGCATCAGCCGCCTCCACCCCTTGCTGATCGGAACTCACCTGCGCCTCGGCCACACGCAACGAGGAGTCGGCGACCTTGACATCGGCGACAGCCTGATCGCGCTGCATGGCGGAAACCGCCTGTGTCTTCACCAGATTCTCGTACCGTTGAAGATTCGTTTTTGCCAGTTCCAGGATCGCCTGATGCCGATTGAGAGCCGCCTTGCTCGTTTCCAACACCGCTCGCGCCCGTTCGGCCGCCTTCTTCGTTGCCAGCAGGTTTGCATTGGCGTTCTCGAACGCGGCTTCATAAGGCGCTGGGTCGATTTCATAGAGAACCTGGTCGGCCTTCACCTGACTTCCTTCCGTGAAGAGCCGTTTCTGGAGGAGACCATTGACTTGTGGTCTGATCTCCGCAACGAGGTAGGCGGAGGTGCGGCCTGGCAATTCAGAGTGCAACACCACCTCTTGAGGCTCGATCGTGACCACTGCCACCTCGGGAACAGGAGGCGGGGGCGTTTCTTGTTGACGATTACACCCCGCCAAAAAAAGGGCGGCAGGAAAGGCCAATACAACCAACGGTTTCCATATACACCAGTTCATTGACATGCTCCTATTGAAACCGACACGGTGAGAACGTGGCGGCTAGCGTTTCATAAGTCAACCTTTTCGGTGGCGATGCCGTTAAATAACGTGCCGAGGATCAGGCGGTGGAGATTCTCCCGCTGCTCGCGCTCTTCGAGTTTGGGCAGGCGTTCCAGAACATTCTTGATGAGACCGAGGTACAAGGTGGCAAGCATAAGTGGATCACTGGGACGGAAGACTCCTTCCGCAATGCCTTGCTCGAACATTTTCGCCAGCCGCTGACAAGCGACCTCCGAACCACGCCGTTTCGTTGACTGCAAGATCGCATCAACTGCCTCATCCTCAAAGAGCAGCTTGTGGACCTGCGCATGTTGGGCTGCATGTTCGAGCAGCATGTGAAGCTGCTCTGACAACTTCTCAATCGCCGGTTGCTGTTTCGCCGCGACTTCTTCCATGTTCTCAAACACGGGATCAACCAGTTTCGCGTAGACAAACTCCAGGAGATCCCGCTTGCTTCGGAAGTAACGGTACAGACTCCCCTTGGCGATGCCTGCTTCCGCTGCAACGCGATCCATCGTTAGCCCGTCCACGCCATGCGTACTGAGGACGGCGATCGTCGCCTCGTAAAGCGCCTGCTTCATCATTCCGTCGAGCGCTTGCTTGCGAATCGCGGTGAGCTTTGGCATGTGTACCTCCGTTTGAACTCCAAAACAATTATTCTACCGACTGAGTGGTCCGTTTGCAATACCCATTCATTGCAGGTGGTGACTTATTAGTGTATTCTCCCATGAGTGACGGGAAGAAAGCACGCTGATCCGCGAAAGCATGCTACTACAGTGGGTATGCTTCTAGGTCCATAAGGTGATCCCATTGCTGTATAATGTGTTGTTTGGTCGCCAGAACCTATGGAGTTAAGGTCGTCGATGGTGGCCTATGGTGACTCATTTGTAAGCCGAAGATGACCGTCTAGGTGGTCGATGGTGACTGGCTAGTATTGACTGGCGACCATGCAGTCGCTATAACTTGAATTGTTGCCTTGAATTGTTGCCTTGGTGCAGGAACCTGCCATGCGACTAAGCAAACCGAGGAAGGAAATGGTTACCACGATGATGCGGGACGCGATCTTCGAGTCTGCGCTCGCGGTTCTTCAAAAGCACAACGCTCACGAAATGACGATGGGCCGGATAGCGGCAGAGGCAGAAACAACCAAAAGCAGTTTATACCACTACTTCCGCAGCAAGAACGACTTGCTCGATTTCATGCACGCGCGGATTGTTGAGCCAATTGCTCAGATGATTGGGCAGATCACTCAAGCCGATCTGGCTGCACCCGCAAAACTTGAGAAGATTCTTGAGTTCTTGCTTCAGTCTTTCCGCGAAGTTGGCAGCGCATTTGGAATACTGACCAGAGACAAGACTGTTCAGAGCGAGATGTCTTCTCTCAGGCGCAGGAAACAGGTATTCGCAATAGAACAATTCACCGCCATCTTCGAGCAGGGGATCAAGGAGGGGGCATTCCGTGCCCATGACCCAGGACATTCTGCTCGGATGTTCACGGCTTGCATACTCGACCTGTCCGACATTCAGGCGGCTGGCGGTTCCATTGAGGCTGCTAACTCCTATGCCAAGACGATGATGAACGTCTTTCTCAATGGGCTGTCCGTTAAGTCGTATGACAATTCTGGATCTGTCGAGACGGACCAAGTTTTAGCGACTCTGACAATGGCGGCCAAATCATGCTAGTCCTTTCGCGGAAAGTCGGTGAGGAGATCGTCATAGGAGAGGAGGTGATCGTTGGCGTCGGGAGAGTGTTTCGTGACCGCGTTGCCTTGACCATTACGGCCCCCATGAGTGTTCGCGTAGACCGCGAGGAAATCCGGTTGGCCAAGAATCGGGAGCGTCGGGCAAGAAGGTCTTGCAGATCAGCGAATCATGCAGGTGGGGCCGGGAGAAACGAGGCAAAGTGACCGTAACGTGCGATCTGTCGTTCATTGGCCTTTTGTCAGGAGGGCAAGTGCCGTGGCAAGTCGGATTTCAGATGGAAAAGCGAAGGAGGAGAACCTTGTTGAACATTCCCGCCTTCGTCGAATCGGTCAGCAGCCGAAAGGGACTGCGCAACCAGGTATGACCAGTATTGCAGCAACAATTGATCGTCTGATTGCGGACAGTCAGGCGGCTGGCGGTCCAGAAATCGAGTTCTATGACGATCTGCCCATCGACGAACTGCCGTCAGAGTTGCAGACGG
>JBDKTJ010000068.1:0-11578 GCA_039698075.1 Thermoguttaceae bacterium
GAATGCGTTTTTTTTCCGCCTCCCAATCGAGCCGTGGCTCCTGACGCGCTTGACGCGTCAACCGCGAGGCCGTCGATCGGGTTTTGGCCAACCGCTCCTGGAGGTCGACGATTTGGCTCTTTGCCTGCCGCAACTCCTCCGTTGCAGCCTCCTGACGCCGCCGAAGTTCCTCGTTCGCCAGACCGGGCTCGCGGTCCTCCGCGGCTGCCAGACGCTGCTGCGCCTCGGCCAGTTGCGATTCGGCTTGGGCCAGCCGCGCAGCCAGTGTGTCGCTCGATGCCTGAAAGTGTTCCGAACGCTCTCGTTGCTCTTGAAGTTCTTCTTCAAGCCGTCGCAACTCTTGCTCGATGAACCGCTCGGCCTGCTCCAATCGCGTTTGCTGCGCGGCCAGATATTCGCGCATCCGCTCGCGCTGAACGTGAATTGCGTCGTTCAACGAAGCGGCCCACGTTTCGGAACCGGCGGTATCCAGGGGAGAGATGTCCATACGACCCGTAATTTCAACGTCAAGGCCAACTCAAGCCGCCGGCAAACTCCGCACAACCGAAAAAATCGGATCGGCGGTTCCTACGCCGGCAGCCTCTGCCTCAACTCATCTATAGGTCACGTTCCAAGAAAGGCAACCATGCCCAAAGCTACTGAAATCCCCCGAGAAACTTCAGCAGCCGGGCTTCAAGCATCCGCCAGTCGCCGCCGAAAACCGCCTTGAAATCGGCCAGCCGCTCGGCGGACGCGTACGTGCTGAAATTCGGGCGTCCGGCGGTCCGCTTCAGGTAGTCCGCGTAACGGCGCGGTTCGGTTTCGGCCAGGAAAAAGCTCAACGCCCAGGCCTCGGCGTAGGCCGACAACGTATCCGCCTGAAACGGTGCGTCGGACGCCACCAACGCAACGAGCGATTCCGGCCGATGACGCGGCGCCACGCGACGGCGAAACTCCTCGAGCCGCCGCCGATTCACCCGATCCTCGGGCCTCGGATGATTGTGCGGATCATACACGCCGGGCGCCTCGAAAAGCATCGCCAGGCCTTCGGCCACCCACACCGGCGGCGGAGCGAACCGGTTGTGAACGCCGGTGTTGAACGCCGTCTGGTGCGCGGCCTCATGGATCAGCACCGAAGCGTTTTGCTGCCATGAGCCCGACTCGGACCGACCGCCCATGTCGTACAACGCGATCCGATTGGAAGCCAGATCGTAATAACCTTGCACGCCGGCCGTCGACAGACCGGTCTGCGCGGCGGCCAATCGGGCGAACTCGGACCGGTCGGCGCACACCACGCCGACCAACGGACACGGCGGCGACGACAACGCGAAACCGCGAACCGAAAAATAACGGACGAACGAGCGATATAAGTCCTCGAATCGCTGGGCCCAACGGTCGCGCTGGCCCTTTGGATGCGCGACCAGATAGCGGTCCGTGCCGCTCACTTCATAGTCCTGCCCCAATTCTCGAAGCAGCACGGCGCGAAACTCCGACAGCGGGTAGCTCTGGAACCGATCGGAGGTTTTTTTGAAATCGACGGCCTCTTGCGGCGGAAATCGCCAAAGCCGCCCGTCGCGGCCCAACAGCCGGACCTCTTGCCGATTCCAGCTCAACGGCACGCCTTCAATCGTGCGGCCTCGCAACGACAGTTCGACCATCGCCCCCGACGGTTCGTCGGCCCAGGCTCCCGCGACCCCCAGCGCAACCGCCAAAACGCACGGCAGAATCCGCATGGCGATCAAGCGTCCTTGAGCTTGGCCAATTCCGTCTCGGCGGCGGCCAACTGTTGTTCGAGCGACTTCAATTCGTTGGGATCGTCCATTTGTTTGCGGGCCCCGGCCAATTGCTGCCGAAGGGCCTGAATCCGCTGCTGAAGCACGTGCGTCTTTTTCTTGACTTTTTTGTCCATGAGACATTCCTTGCGTCTAAATGAACCAACTGCCGCAACATCACAAGCGTTTTCTACGCTTCGCCCGCTCTCCACTGCTGAATCCGCCGCAATGCGTCTTCCTTCGAATGAATCTCGTCGTCCAACTGCGCATCGCGCGCCCGCTGGAGCCAACCTTTGAACTGCGGACCGGGCGGAATCCCTTCGGCCAGCAAGTCGTCGCCGGTCACCAACGGCGCGGGATCCATCTGACCGCGGCGCTGCTCGATTTGCATGTGGCACCACGCCACGACGTCCGACCAGCCGCGAGCCTCGGCCCAGGCCAACAGATCGGCGGCGCCCTCGTCGATCAACAACGGTTGGAGCGACGACCAACGCATCGTCGAGGCCTCGCGCAACGCGTCGCCGTGTTCGACGAGCCAGACGACGCGGTCGGTCTCTTTGTTCGAAAGCCGCCAGCGACGACAAACGGCCATCGCGCCGGTCGAATCGACCGCCGAATGCAACATCACGGCCAAAGCCAGCGGAAACCCGCAAGGATCGGGCAATCGCGCCAGCGCGGCCAGCGACGCCTCCAAACGTTCCGACGACGGCGGATCGTGTGGAATCACCTCCGGCAGCAACGGCTCGGTCAGCCCCGTTTCCAAAAGCAACCGGATGCCATCCGCGCGATGGGCGTCGACCAACAGCCGCCGCATCTCCATGGCGATGCGTTCGGGACTGACCGCGCGGATGTCGCCGGCCATTCGCCCGATCGCGCGTCGCACCTCGTCATCGACCGTCAACTGGTAGGTCGCGGCAAACCGCACGGCCCGAAGCATCCGCAGCTTGTCTTCAGCGAATCGCTGCCCGGCGTCGCCGATCGCACGGAGCCGACGATCCGCCAGGTCTTGTTGACCGCCGACGAAGTCGATCACGCGGTCCTCGATCGGATCGTAAAAGAGCCCGTTGATCGTGAAATCGCGGCGTGAGGCGTCCTCTTCGGCCGAACTGAACGTAACGCTGTCGGGATGGCGGCCATCGCTGTACGCGGCGTCGCGGCGGAACGTGGTCACCTCGACCGTGCCGGCCGTCCTGGGCCCCAACACCGCAATGACGCCGAACGCCGCTCCGATGGCCAACGTGCGACGTCGGCCGAAAAGCTGCCGGACCTGGTCGGGCGTGGCGTTGGTGGCCACGTCGTAGTCCTTCGGCGTTCGGTTCAACCGTTGATCGCGGACGCAGCCGCCGGCCCAATAAGCCTCAAACCCGGCTTCGCGCAGCCGGCCGACCACCTCGGCGGCGAATCGACGTTGTCCCTCGGGCGTGGGCATGATTTGCATTGTGAGGGTTTTGCCGTCGTTCGACAAGCACGGCCGTGTGATCTCAACTTGACATTTGCCGGTAAATATCACTCTCCACAGTTTGAGAACTTCGGTCAAAAACCATTTTCGAGATGGCTTCTATAATGTGCATCATGCGAGGTCAAGAGACTGGGGGGGAGGGGCAGCTTGCTCCACCCCAGAACATTATTTCTTTGTCATGGTCAATTCGACTGAATTGTGGTCCGATGGGACAGTCGTACTTACCCTTGTCGTACTTTGCCGTGCCATCGGTAAGATGGAATACCAACTGAGCGATTCTGACGCCGGGATAAAGCACTAGCGGTGCCTCACCACTGTTTACCAACTCCAATGTTATACAACCTTTGAAGCCTGGATCAACATTGCACGCGGTGGCAATGATCAACCCAAGCCTTCCCCAAGACGATCTGCCTTCGACAGTCGCCGCCAAATGTGTTGGGACAGATAAGTATTCAATGGTCGCGCCCAGAGCCAACTGGCCGGGATGAATAATAAATTGTTCGTGAAGTGAAACACGGGTTTGATGTTGGGATCTATGAAGACTCCTTTGTAATTGTTCGCGCTGGGTTGCATCAATGTGGGTAACCGCAGCTCTCTGCAATACAATGAACTGATGCCCCAAACGAACATCAACGGATGATTGGCCGATTTGTCCTGCATCAAGCAGCGGCGTAATAACTAATGGATCATCGAGACGATCTGGGCTGGTCATCTCCCTGCAAATTGCATCATGTGTCAGAATGCTCATGGCAGTTGCTCCATCTGCTGGAAAGCGTCTTTTCCGGCATCGTATTCACGCCGCAACTCAACATCTTCAAATCCCTTCAGCATCAAACGGCAGCAACGAGAATAGCTCTTCATCGCCTGCTCCAGAGACGCATCGACAGATGCCTCGCATTTCAACTGATAGAGCCATGTAGCTATGGCTATGGAGGGTAACGAGGGTGATTTGGTCTGGCCTGGAGCCTTCGTGTCGCGAATCTCGCCGGGTGGTACCAGTAGCTCAAGGCTCCTTAGCAAGAATGGCACCTCATCAATGGTACTCAGCCAAACCATTCCTGCTGATGTGGCAATCTGTCGAATGTAGTTCCACGCATCCGGCAGAACTGCCTGGACTTCCTCGTAAGCTGTTTTTAATAATGGATTCTGGTTAATAGGGACTAAGTCGTCATTCTTGCGGATCTCTCTAAGAATCGTCTCACGATGTTCTGAGAGAATGTCGGCTGCCCATGAAGTCCTCTCGTCCTCTTTAAGGAGCGCAGCCAGTTTTTGGATGGGCGTGGTAGCCGTTCCTTCTAACCCTGCGTGAAATTGTTCAGCCTCGCCAATCACGGATTCACCAAATACGCGATGCATGACTTCGCGAATGCGATACCGGGGTGGCGGATAGAAAGAGCCATCCGAAGACGGAGCTTCGTCAAGGTTGCTCCCCATCTGGAATGCAATGCTCGCGAAGACCGCTGCTGGGCCAAATAGGATTGCGCAGCCCATGTCGCACATCAACTCTTCAATCGCTCTTTGCCATGCGTACCGAACAAACTCGACCAATTTGTCGAGACGGTTCTTGGCCGGTGGTTGATTGAGGTGGGAAATCGCGGCTTTCAGCCGAGCTACAACACTCGGTGTTTGCGTGACAAAAAACTGCTGTAGGAGTGGGTGGAAAAGCTCATGCCCTATTAGAAGATGCAGAAAGGCATTGTGCTTGTGAATGATCGGCAGTTGGAGAATAGAGAATTGATGGATGGGCGACTTAGGAGTCGGATACCACCGAATGCTGTAGTTGAGAGCATACGTACAGGTAGTGAGAAGTTGACTTCCCTGGCTCAACTCTGATGCAATACGCTCGATGCTTGGAACCAAACTCCAGGGGACATTCTGAGTCTGGGCATTCTTCAAGGAATCAAGGCACGTAAGCTTGTTGATAAGTAAACGGTGCTGAGAACGTAACTCGTTGGTAACCCTTTGGGGATATTCTGGAAGAAAATCAGAGATTGCCTGCTTGATCTGAAGCCTTTGCTGCTTCAGTTCCTCGATCAGACTGTCAATGAACTTAACGGCGACAGCCGAAGGATAGTGAAAGGATCGAGCCTGATCGAGTCGCTTTTCGAGACTATCCAGTTCGAAAGCAACGAGCATCTGCAACCGAGTGATGAGCGGTTTGTTCATGCCCTTCAGAAGCTTGCTAGGCTAGAACAGGGTAGAGAAGTTCCTCGCACATGTTGATCGGCGCGCGTACCCAAATCGTCACCTAGAGAATCAAAGAACCGCATACATTCTTCTATTGCGGCGTTGTTTGGGCGGTTGCCTTCAAGGAGGTCCTCCACCGTCGATCGCATTCGCCGTAGGTATTCAGTGAGGCTTTGATAGTCGGTTTCCTTGAACTCTCCCTGTTCGAGCCCGCCCTCATTCATCCGCGTGTCAACAGCCCAATTGAGTGGCCGCAAACTGGCGTGTAGGTTGGCGGAGTCGCCACAAGACATGAAAATTCCCCCAGCTTCTGCCGCTGACAAAAACTCGGCTACCCGCTCAAGCACCTGTCTGTCCCGAATAGGCTTGCCGATCATGAAGAGCTGGAGTTGTCCAGCAGCACGAACTGCAATATCAGCACAGTCAACCAGCTCACCCAAGATTTGTCGATCTGCAATCGGCATGGTTATTATTTCCTGTAACGGGCGAAAGAGAGATGTCCTAAGATATGGCAATCGTCTGCATTACCGCTGATGGATTTAACCAAACTCGTCTTGTTTCCGGGCTACTGGCACCAATTGTACTAAAAGATAGAATTTTCGGCTTTCAATGCAGAACATATAACACCTTGAGTGCATATTAATACCCCCCAGCAGGTGCCATATTCCATTGCCTTCAGCCGTCTTATCCTGCCATTATAGATAATGATTGACGGACTATAATCCTTGTACCTTAGCATAGCCAGATCAAGAATCAATCCAGCCCGACCTATTCGCCCTCAAATCTTGATCGCGTACAGTCGGGTTAACGGAGTAAGGCCAGGTCGGCTCGGTGTAATACACAAAAGGGAATGTGAGGAATTGCTTCCAGCCTAACAAAAAAGGACTCACGTCGATTTGACGTAAGTCCTTTCGTATCAAGGTGCCGAAGACAGGACTTGAACCTGCACTCCCTTGACGGGAACTAGGTCCTGAACCTAGCGCGTCTGCCAATTCCGCCACTTCGGCGCACCTCTTCTTTTTAGGATGCCGCCTCTCGAAATGCAAGGGCCGAGGTCCAAAAAACTGAAAGATTTGCCGATCCCATTCTCGCAGCAGCCCAGTGCATGCCCTCGCGCGGAACCATGCCGCATCTTGAAAAAACCGCCCGCAATCGCACGCAGGCATTACGATGTCGGCAAGACGCCCCAAGGCCACCGAAAAAAGACGGCGACCGCCGAGACCGGCCGCAAAACCTTGAAGCGTCGGAGGTCTGTGGAATTGACCCCCAAACAGTGGGCGGTAATGGACTCGAACCATCGACCCCCAGCTTGTCGAGCAACGGGACGCATGACGTAAGTGATAGCCGGCAAGCACTTACGCCGACGCCGTTTCCGGTTTGCACCAGGGTTTGCACCAGGGTTTGCACCACCGAAGCTGAAAACGCAAACGCTGACACCCTCGAAGCCGTTTCGCTCGACTTGCCGCAACAAGACGCCGACGTTCTCGGCACCGGGCACCATGACGACGGCGAAGGGATCGACCAGGGCGACACGCTCGCCAAGCTCGCCGATGCGCTGTTGATGCTCTCGCCGACTGACCGCAAACGGCTCGCCACGATGCTTACCACGCCCAAGGTGGAAAGGTAGGTGGCGATATCACAGACGGACTCTCTTCGAGACACAGACGCCCATGGTAGTAAACCACTCGACACCGGGCAGGAAGGATCCGAAGCCGCCCCCCCGGTTATGGGTCCTTCCGGGGCCACTCACGCCTTGACGGCTCAGGGAACAGACAGGACACACGGTAGTGTTTTCCCGTTTCCTGCCACTCAGACCGAAGGTAGCGAGTCAGGTGGCGAAACATGGGGATGGGGGGTAAAATCCCTGGAAGCATATCCAGGGAACCGCATGGTCAAATGCACATATTTTTTCACGGGTTTTAACTCTTTTTTCTCGGACTGACAGCAAGCGTGAAGAGTGATGCAATACCCGTGGTATATATTTTTTCTCATTTTGGGGAACTGGCCGGGTTGCAAACTGACCAGTGAAGTGGCTTGGGCCGGCATGGTGGGTTATTCGCCTTTCACGCTGGCCGGCTTAAGCTGCCCCCAATATAAAAAGGCGAATCATGCTGGAACACGTCGAAGCCGCTCTTTATGTTCTTGGCTCGCAATCCCTGCCCGTCAGCGATGGAAAGGGCAGAATACTTCCAACGGCGGCCCACAAGCTGCTGGTGAAAGAAATCACTGGCCTTGTAGGGTGCTACTTTTCTGCCAAGGATATGCCGCCCGATGCCGTGCGGACGGCATTCGACACGCTTGCATCGGCGCTCCGCTTTGAAGCCGATGCTTGGCTGACGCTTGCTCGCACACCAGACGTTGCCAAGTGGCCGTTGGTCAATGTTCCGTCGGAACTAAAATACGATCCGGCATTGTTTGGGAAGTTGCAAGCCGCGTTGACGAACCTCCGCAATGTTCTACCGGCGAAGCCGAATGGTGCACCGATAAGCAATGTCTCAGAACGGCTCCCACAATCTGACGCCGAAGTTGAACTTCTCAAGCCAGCGATTGCCGACTTGCTTCGCACCATTCCCGAAACGTGGGCCACGTTCGACGCCGATACGCTCACGGCGATTCAGGAAAATGCATTGTTCTTGCTAACCGGTGCTGGCATGGTTGAACGGCGGGGCTGGTATCGTTCGACGATGATAACCCACCCAACCTATTTTGAGGTGCATTTTCAAGCGACAGGCGAAGGCGGATTCGCTAAGGCCGTAGAAAAAGTAACTGCCCTTGAATACGAGACGTGGGGCGATGTGTGGCAAACGTGGAAAACCGGAGAGGCGGGCCACGTTTCACCATTTCACACCGAGATGTTGAAACCGCAGGAATGGAGGTTAACCAACGATGGGATGATGGCCAGGCGAGACTTGGACGGAACTGGACCTGATGAGGTTTTCGATTTTGTTTTCAAACGAGGGTTCTATGGACCAGGCTATTGGTGGAGGCTCCGCCATATAGGTTCGCCAAAGTTCGATGCGGCTATTATCGAGGAACAGGTACGTAATACGGGACAGAATTGGCAGGACCTTCCCCGCCCCCCTGGGTCCGGCTCTGGTCATCTCGTAGAGTTTCGGAAGATTGAAAAGCCGGCCGGTTCGCAACCTGTCAATCTGACGAATTGGGGCGAAGGCGGGGATGCCTTTGCCGCCGCTTTCGGTAAGATGCTGGGGCCGATGTTTGAGGCAATGAGTAAGAACCAGCAAGCAAACACTTCGCCTTCGGTAACATCGCCGCTCGACATGTCGGAAGTGAGCCGCCGCAAAGCAAACGATGGGCTTGCCCCGGCTGAAGGTATACGTAAACGCTGGGTATGGGACTTGTACCCGTTGGCCAAGGATAGTTGGGGAGCATGGAAACTCGAAGATGACGAACATCGCCCGGACCACCGCGTTTACATGCGTCGTCTCAAAGGAAAAGGTTACCTTTACCCGCCGCATAGTATGGCCAAGTCGCCGATAATGATGTCCGAAGGTAGGGTGACGCCAGATGACATAGCCGTTCATGAAGGATACGTGCCGACGGCCGCCGACGTGGCTTTACTCAAGCTGCTGTATCCCATCGCCGATCCCTATCGACCAGCTTGGTACAACATCAAGGCCGCTTTGGTCGTCGCCGGCTATGACGCCGACCACCTGGACAAGAGCGAAGCACCCGTGCTGCTGGCGATGTTGCGAAAGATAAATGAATCGGCAATGGCGGGCACGGTTGACCAAGCGAACAATTCCCCGCCGGCAGTGGATGGCAAGGCCGGATCGGATGCACCGACCGCCAAGAATGAGCAAGGCGAAGGGAATGGCGGGGCCGGATCGGCACCAGCGAAATCGGAAGACGGCAAGCCGGCAAAGCAGAAGCGCGGCCGCCCCGCAGACACTGACCCGAAGCGAGACAAACAGATATACGAAGCATGGAAGACTCGCCAGCATAAGACGCAAGCCAATTGTGACAGTGCATTAGGGTTGCCGGTCGGAACAACCCACGCCGCTTGCGAACGACACCGGAAGCGCCTTGAACGTCGGGACAAGAACCGCCGGACAAAATAGGTAGCAAACCACCGTCAATAGCGCCCTGATTTATTCCGTCCGGCTGTCCATGTTTGTCTTTGCTCGGCAATTTGGGGCTTTCACGTTCGACGGTCGAAATCTCTCGTCCCGGACAAAATCAATTCTTTCGGTCGCGTCCGTTCCTTCGGAAAAGATATAGCCATACGACTGGCGCTTTGCTGGTTGCCGACTCTTTCCGAAAGGAATGTTCGCATGAGTGCTACACTCACGCCGGCCGACGCTTCGGCCAAACTGCTCGATGTGCAAGCTGTAGCCACGATGCTCGACTGCTCACCGCGCCATGTTTACCGATTGTCCGACGCCGGCCGAATGCCCGCGCCCGTCAAGCTCGGGTCGCTGGTCCGATGGTCCACTGTCGCCATTAGGGAGTGGATCAACGGCGGCTGCAAGCCCGTGCGGATTGTGAAGGGGGGTGCATGATGACCTGTCCTCACAACTGCAAGATGCCGTGCAATCCCTGCCGCTGCGAGGGCGAGCGACGCAAGGCCGATGCCATCGGGCTGCTCTCGGCTCACCGCGAAACCATCATTCGGCGGGCGCAACGTGCCTTGTTGGCGGCAATCCTCGAAACCGGATCGGCAACCGCTGACGACGTTCGGGAGTTGGTCGAGTTGCCGCCGGGGATCGGGCCGAGATGTTTCGGGGCTGTGCCGAGTCCGCTTGCTCGGGCTAAGATCATCCGGGCCGACGGCTTTGTCAAAACGTGCCGGCCCGAGGCGCACGCTCGCCCGGTAACGGTTTGGCAGTTGGTCGACCGACCGGCAGCCGAACGATGGCTGCGGGATCATCCCGATATGCCGGCCCCGGGCGACGGCAAGCAACAGACCGTCTTGTTTTCCATCCAAGAAACCGCAACGCCGGCGGCTGGCACCGTCGGCGCTGCTTGACCCAAACGGAGTACATTCGATGCAACGAAAATCACTGTCAGACATTTTACGCGCCGACCAGCGACGCTTGCAAGATGCTTGGAACAATACCCAAGCGGCTGAAGATTTTGGGGCACCACTGCCCGCTGGGGAGTACCTTGCCCGAATCGTATCGGGCGAGTTGTTCAACGCCCGAACGAAGGGCACCGGCGGTTATAAGCTGGCTTTCCGCGTCTTGGAAGGCGACCACCGGGGCCGGCAATTTTGGCATGACATCTACCTGACCGAAGCTGCATTGCCGATGGCCAAACGCGACTTGGCCAAGCTCGGGGTAACACGGCTCGAACAACTCGAAACGCCGCTGCCGTCGGGCATCCGCTGCAAGGTGAAGCTCGCCCTTCGTAAAGATGACAACGGCGAGGAATACAACCGCGTTCGGACTTTCGAGGTTATCGGGATCGACCCGCCCGAGGTTGACCCGTTTGCACCGGCCGACGGACCACAACCGTCACCACAACCGCTTGCCGCCGCAACCGTGGCAGGGGGTAAACATGACGGCTTCTGATTGCCGCTTCGGCTTTCGGATCGTCGGCGGATGTTATGAGAACCGGCGGTTGGTGGATGCCGCCGTCGCGTTCTCGGCTCACGCCGCTGCCGATTCACGTTGCGAACTGGACAAGGAATGTTACCTCTCGGCTTTCTGGTTTGATGAATCGTTTCGCCGGCACCTCGAAAACAATCAGGGATCGACGGCCGGTTACTCGGGGCCGTGCTGGTCGCCGTGGCTGTGGTTCGACCTCGACAACGAGGAATTGCAGTACGCCCACAAAGACGCCGCCGCGCTGGCCGCGTTTTTGACGGAACGATACGCCATCGAACCGGGCGAACTGCTGGCGTTCTTTTCCGGCTCGAAGGGGTTTCATATCGGCTTGCCCACCGCGTTGTGGTCGCCGACGCCTTCGCTCGACTTTCACCGGGTTTGCCGGCGGTTTGCCGAAAACGTCGCCGAACTGGCCGCCGTGGCGATCGACACGGGCGTCTATGACAAGGTACGGGCCTTCCGTGCCCCGAACTCTCGACACCCAAAGACCGGCTTGCATAAGCGGCGGTTGACGTTCGACGAACTCGCCGGGCCGCTTGACGCGATTCTCGAACTCGCCAAAACGCCGGCCGCGTTCGACATTCTGACGCCGCCGCAAGAAAATCCGTCGG
>JBDKTJ010000069.1:0-2887 GCA_039698075.1 Thermoguttaceae bacterium
CGGTGTTGCAGGCCGTCAACGGCGAGGGCGGCGCGGACGCCGTCGATCCGTCGTTGGCCAAGGTGTTGATGGGTCGGCCGGGTTCGACGTATCAATTGATGGGCGAGTGTTTTCTCGAAGCCAATCGTCCGAAGGAAGCGAAGACGGTGTTCGAGAAGGCCGAAAAAGTCACGCCCGATAAGGCCCTGCACCAGTTCAATCTGGCCCGCGTGTACGCCAAACTCGACAAACCGGCCGAGGCGTTGGCGTCGCTCGAAGCGAGTTTTGCCGAAAAGCTGACCGATCAGGGCGAGTCCCCCTACGAAACGTTGGCCGACGTGCTCAAGCAGTTGGGCCAATCGGAACAGTTGGTCTCGCGTTTGGAAAAACTTCGAGCCGCCAATCCCAAGGACGCGGCCCTCGGATATTACCTGGCTTCCCGGTATCAGAAAGCAGGCCAATTCGATCGAGCCGAACGGCTTTGCCTCGAACTGGTCCGCGCGAAGCCGTCGCTGGCCGGTTATCGCCGTCTGATGGAGATCGACCGCCAGGCGAAGCGTTACGACGCGCTGCTGGCCGTTTTGGGCGAGGCTTTGGACAAAAACAGCGCGCTCGAAATCCTGGGCGCCGAATCGCAACTGCTTTCCAACGACGCCGAGTCGATGCGGGAAATCGTCCAAGTCGCTCGTCAGCGATTGAAGTCTTCGCCGGACGAGTTCGGCTATGGCAAGCGTCTGGCCGTGGCGTTGCTGTCGCTCGAAGCGAAGCAATACGAGACGGCCGCCGAGTTCTTCGATTTGGCGATGAAGGCCAAGGACTGGCCCAAGGAACCTGAAAACAAGCTGGCCGCGCCGTCGCGCAAGGCCGAGTTATTGATGGCCTGGGGCGTGGGCCTGCTGTTGGGCGATCATGCGGCCGAGGCGGCCCGGGTGTTCCAACGCGCCGTCGACGAGAAGGCGCTGCCGAGCGACAATCCCTCGTTTTATTTTTATCTGGCCGGCGCGTTGGCCATGAGCGATCGGGTGGACGAGGCGTTGGCCGCCGCGCGAACCGCCGCCGAAAAGAAGCCCGACTCGGCTCGGATGCGCGGCCGCGAGGCTTGGGTTTTGTACGTCGGCAAGCGTTATGAGCCCGCAAAAAAGGCCTATGAAAAACTGCTCGAGGCGTTTGACGCCGATCACGTCTCGCCCGAGACTCGGCAAGTGCTCCGCGAGGCGCGGTTGTCGCTGTCGAATCTTGCCGTGCTGGCCGGCGATCTGCCCAAGGCCGAGGAATGGCTCGAGCAGGTGTTGGACGAGTTTCCCGACGACGTCGGCGCGATGAACGATCTCGGATATCTTTGGGCCGATCAAAACCGGCGGCTCGGTCGCGCCGAACGAATGATCCGCAAGGCCGTCGACGCCGAGCCCGACAACGCCGCCTATCGCGACAGCCTGGGCTGGGCGTTGTACCGGCAAGGTCGGCTGCCCGAGGCGGTCGTCGAACTGGAAAAAGCCACGGCCGGCTCGAAACCCGACGGCGTGGTGCTCGATCACCTCGGCGACGCCTATCAAAAAATGAATCGTCGCGACAGGGCCGTCGCAACGTGGCGCAAGGCGGCCGACGCCTTTCGACGCGACAAAGAACCCGAAAAGGCCGCGACCGTCGAAAAAAAGATTTTCAACCGTTGAAATTCAAAACACATCATTTTGATCTTGGGGAGTTCTTTCATGTCAGGTCATTCCCATTGGGCGGGCATTAAACACAAGAAAGCGCTGGTCGACGCCAAACGCGGCAAACTCTGGAGTCGGCTGGCCAAGGCGATCATCGTCGCGGCCAAACACGGCGGCGGCGACCCCGACGCCAATCTCCGACTCCGCTACGCCATCGACGACGCCAAAGCGGTGAGCATGCCCAAGGACAACATCCAAAGGGCCATCAAACGCGGCACCGGCGAGCTCGACGGCGGCAATCTCGACGAAATCATGTACGAAGGCTACGGCTCCGGCGGAGTGGCCATCCTTTGCGAAGTGTTGACCGACAACCGCAACCGCACGGCCGGCGAAATCCGGAAAATCTTCGAACTGTCCGACGGCAAACTCGGCGGCGCCGGCTGCGTCGCGTGGATGTTCGTCAACAAGGGCCTCTTTCTGATCCCGGGCGACGCCGTCGACGAGGACCGGCTGATGGAGTTGGCCCTGGAGTCCGGCGCCGAGGACGTGCAGCGTGTCGGCGATCAGTTTGAAGTGACTTGCGATCCGTCCGCCTATGCCAACGTGTTGAAGGCGTTGACCGACGCCGGCATCAAGCCCGAGGCCAGCCAGGTCTCGCGCGTCGCCACGAACACGATCGACATCAACGACCCCGACGCCGCCCAAAAGGTCCTGCGGCTGGTCGAACGGCTCGACGATCACGACGACGTGCAAAGCGTGTCGGCCAACTACAACATTCCCGACGACGTGATGAAAGCGATCGGCGAAGAATAACCGCGTTCCGCGTCAAAAAAACGCTCAACGCTCTTCCTCGATCGGATTGCCGAGCGAGCCGATCTTTTCGATCGTCACCGTGACCGTCTCGCCGGCCTGAAGCCATCGCGGCGGATGCCGGGCGAATCCGACGCCGTGCGGCGTGCCGGTCAAAATCACCGTGCCCGGCAGGAGCGTCGTGCTGCCGCTGAGAAACTCGATGAGCGCCGGCACGTCAAAGATCATGTCGTCGGTGTTCCAATCCTGCATCACGCAGCCGTCGATGTCCAAGCGAATCGCCAGCGCGTTCGGGTTGGGAATCTCGTCGCGCGTGACCAGCCAGGGCCCCAACGGCGCGAACGTGTCGAACCCCTTGCCGCGGCACCATTGGCTCGAACCCCAAGGCCCCTGCCAATCGCGGGCGCTGACGTCGTTGGCGCACGTGTAGCCGAGCACGTAGTCCA
>JBDKTJ010000070.1:0-65622 GCA_039698075.1 Thermoguttaceae bacterium
GCTTGGGCTACACGCGCGACGAGTTGCTGTCGTTGGTCGTGGCCGACATCGAGATGAACGTTGCGGAGAGTGCGTCGCATTGGAACTATGCGTCCTCGAAATACCCGGTCAGTTTCGAAGGGGTGCATCGCCGCAAGGACGGAACGCAGTTTCCGGTCGAGATTCGTTTGGCCCAATTGGAAACGAACGGCCAACAATTGATGCTGGCGTTGGCGCACGACATCAGCGACCGCAAGCAGGCCGAGCAGGCGATCCGACAAGAGCAGCGTTTGCTTCGCAGGCTGCTGGATCTGCACGAACAGGACCGCAAGCTGGTGGCCTATGAAATCCACGATGGTCTGGCGCAGCAGTTGGCCGCGGCAGTGTATCGATTTCAGTCGGTTCCAGCTCTCGAGCAGCACAATCCGAAGGCAGCCAAGGAAGTCTTCAACGAATCGCTGCAACTGCTCCGCGACGCGATGGCGGAGGCCCGCCGGTTGATCAGCGGATTGCGCCCGCCGGTGTTGGACGAGTCGGGCGTGGTGGCCGCCGTCGAGTGTCTGATCGCCGAACGACGGCCGCAGGAAGGTCCGGAGATCGAGTTCGTCCACGACGACATCGGACGCTTGGCGACGCCTTTGGAGGGCGCGATCTTTCGCATCGTGCAAGAGGCCGTGACCAATGCGCAACGCCACAGTCATAGCCCGCGCGTACGAATCGACATCACACAGCGCGAAGGACGCATCCACGTCGGCGTGCGCGATTGGGGCGTGGGTTTCAACCCCGACAGCGTGCCAACCGGACATTTTGGGGTGCAGGGGATTCAAGAGCGAGCCCGGCTGTTGGGCGGTTCCGCCGCGATCGAATCTTCGCCCGGCCAGGGCGTTTCGGTGACCGTTGATTTGCCGGCAATCTCCCAATCCGACCTCGACGCCTGACGCCGTCGATTTTGAAACCTCCAAAAATGGTCGACCGCCGCACAACCCAATCTGGCGGAATCCCCCCGCGACGCGACGAGTCGATTCCCAGGAGCGGAAACTTGTTTGTCCCTCCAGCCCGTGGTACGATGACTGCTGGTAAAATATCCGCTTTTGTTCTTAAGGAGTCCCCCCTTTATGAAATATCGCATGGTCCTGATCCTGGCTGCGGTTGTCCTGATGGGCGTCCTTGCGGGCCCGACGTTCGCGGCCGGCGCGCGGCACGCGCCGCACAAAGCCGTCGGTGCGGCGACCAAGGTCGAAACGTTCGTGATCGTTCAAGTCGGCGACGAGGTCAAAGTGGTTCCGAAGTCCGGACTGATCGAGTTGCAACGAACCATCAACGACACGTTCAAGCAGGATACGAAGACTTACCAAGAGGCGAAAAAAGAGGCTACCAAGAACAAGGAAAAGTTCGATCAGCCCAAACCGGTCAAACCGGTCGTCAAGAAGCTCAAAGAAGGAATCAAGAACGAACAAGAGGCCAACCAGGAAGCCGCGAAGTTCCAGGACAAGCTCGCCTCGCAAAAGAAAGACCATCCTTCGACGAAGCCCGTCAAGACGCAGCAGCCCTAGTGCGTGTCGCACGAACGTGCAGCATTGCCGGCGGCGGCGGTTTCAGTTCTCCGTGGTTTTCGTTAGGACGAGCCGCCCGTCGTTTTCGCGTCGTCTCGTTGAAAGATCGCCACAACAACTCCGGCCAGCAAAATCGCGATGGCCCAAAACGCCTCCCAACTGCCGTTGCGCACGGCGTAGTTCAGGCTCGCGCACACCAGCGAAGCGCTGGACAGGCAAAACACGGCCGGCGTGATCGGATAGCCGGGCGTGCGGAACGGCCGCTCTTGGTTTGGCTCGCGCCAACGCAACACATACACCGACGCCCCGACCATCGCCAAAAAGAACCAAAACACCGGCGTCGTGAAGATCACCATCCGTGAAAACCCGTTTCGACTCAACCCGAACCAAATCGCCAGCGTCAGCGTGATGCCCCCTTGAATCGCCAGCGAGCAAATCGGCGTGCCGCGCCGGGCGTTCCATCGTCCCAGCCAGGCGTACGTCCGATGCTCGGTCCCCATGGCGTAATAAATCCGCGACCCGGTGAAGATCTGACCGTTGATCGCTCCCAAGGCCGAAACGGCGATCAACAGGCTCACGATTCGTCCCGCCCAGCGACCGACGCTCAGTTCCAGCACGTCCGCCGCGGGCGCCTCGCCGTGACGCAAGCCCTCAAAACCCAGGGCGTGCAAAAACGCCGCGTTGATCAACACGTAAATCGCGGTGACCGTCAGCGTGCCGATCAACAGCGCGCGAAAGATGTTTTTGCGGGGATTCTTCACCTCCGCCCCGACGTACGCCATTTCGTTCCAGCCGCCAAACGTGAACAAAATGAAAATCATCGCCGTGCCGAGCCCGCCCCATTCGGTTGGGTAGCTCGGACGCGGTTCCGTCGCGGACGCCGCCGGCCAGGCGCACAAAAGCCCCACGACGATGATTGCCGCCAATCCGAATAGTTTGACGACGGTCAGGATGTTTTGCGTCCATTTCCCTTCGCGCACGCCGAGCATGTTGATGCCCGTGAAAAACAAAATCGATCCGGAGGCGTAGGCCGCCAGCACGTAAACGGACCGATCGCCCTCGGCGCGCGGCCAAATCCGGTTGGCGTACTCGGCGAACGCGTAAGCCATCGCGCCGATCGAGCCGGGCCGAACCACCCAAAGCTGACTCCAAGCGAACAAAAACCCGACCTTCCGTCCGAAGGCTCGCGTCAGATAGACGTAGTCGCCGCCCTCGCGCGGGTGCATCGCGGCCAGTTCGGTGTAGCAGAGCGCCCCGACCAACGACAGCGCGCCGCCCAGCGCCCACAACGCCATCAACGTCCAAGCGTTCGGAACGTTTTGCGCGACGTTGGAGCTGGTGCAATAGATGCCCGCCCCCACGATGATCCCCACGATGATGCACGTCGAATCGAACAGACTCAATTCTCGACGCGGCGCGGCGGAGGAATCGCGAACGGCGGGCTTCCCACCCATGTTTTTTCTTGAGTAATCGTTCATCCGTTCGTCGTTTCATTCCGTCGGTTTCGGGATCGGTTCCGCGTAATCTTGCAGGATTTCAAAACACACCACCCACCAGAGGAGTGCCGTCGGGTGGTGCAAAATTCCCGCGATTCTACAACTCTATATGGACGCCTCTCTGGAAAATGATAGGATAAGAAGATTGTGCAGTGCGGTCGTTGAATCCGAATCTCCCCCCATTGAGCGGTTATGACAAAAAAGGAAGAAGCTATCGAGGTTGAAGGCACGGTAACCGAGGCGTTGGCGAACACTCGGTTTCGCGTGCAGTTGGAAAGCGGTCACACCGTGATCGCCCACGTGGCCGGCAAAATGCGGAAGCATTTTATTCGAATTGTGCCGGGCGATCGGGTCCGCGTAGAGCTGTCGCCCTACGATTTGACCAAGGGCCGAATCACCTTCCGAGAACGTTAATCCTTGCCAGCAAACACGTTGCGACGTCGTTGGATGGTCTTTTTGCCGGCGTTTCGCTTTTTCGGCGCGTTTTGGGGCAATATTGAGCCTTTGGCAACGAATAACCCCGTGGGCCGACTGGTTTCTTGGGGACCCTCGAACACACTACTGGGGAGACGTCATCGTGAAGAAGGCTCTTGGTCTGTCGCTGTTGGCCGTTGGAATTCTGCTGGGCGGTTGGGGATTTTGGGCATTCGCCGCCGGGGCGACGGACAAGAAACCAAAAACCGTGAGCCTGAAGCCCGTCGCCATCGTCTCGGTGTCGAGCTACGACAAACTGCTGGATAACCTCGCCATGGTCGGACAGGCCACCGGCAGCAACGCCCTGTCGAGCCAGTTGATCATGGGCTTGAAGGTCATGGCCATCCAACAAGGGCTTGAAGGCGTCAGCCGCGAGCGTCCGTGCGGTGTGGTCATCCAAGCCGACGGCGATCGGCTGACCGGTTACGCGTTTTTGCCGGTCGGCGACGCCGAAGGTCTGGCCGCGGCGGCCACTTCCCGATTCGGCGAGCCGGAAAACCTCGGCGACGGCATCTACAAAGTCAAGGGGGGCATGGCCACGATCTATGCCGCGCCGCGCGACGGCTGGGTATTTTTGGCCTACCGCCGCGACGCCCTCCAATCGCTGCCTGAAAATCCCATCGATCAGCTCCAGGGTTTGAACTCACAATACGACGGAGCCGTTCGGCTTTACACCGGCAATCTGCTGCCCAAACAACGCGAGACCGCCGTCGCCTGGATGAAAGATCATCTGGCGTCGCTGGCGCAACCGATGGCCTATGAGCCAAACTCCGTTTATTCGATTCGCAAACAAGTGACCGCCTCGGTGCTCGAGCCCGTGCTGAACGGATTCCACGACGTCGAAACGATCACGGCCGGCTGGGCCCTCGACACCAAGGCCCGCAACGCCTACGTCGATCTGAGCGTGACCGTGGTCGAGGACAGCCCGACGGCGAAGTCGTTGGCCGTCGCGCCGGACGATAAGAAACCATCGCAAAAAACATCACTGCCGGCCGAGTGGTCGGTGTCGGTCGGGTCGGCGGCCCAGTCCGTCGCGGCCAAGGCGCCGACGAAAACCGTTCGGTCCGCCGCCGCCGCGGTCGCCGTGGCCTTGGCGCCCGAGACCGGCCGCGATCATGTCAAGCTGTCGGCCAAGCCCATCCCGCACGGCGTGGCCTGTCGCTTGGAAGCCGAGCGCAGCGTCGTCGAACTGTTCGGACGTCTGCGGACGCCGGCCGCCAAGGACACCGACAACGACAAAACGGTCGACAAAAAAACCGCCGGCGCGAAGTGACGCAACGCGAACACCCCGGACTCGGGCCCTCCCCTTTTTTATCTGAAGGAACCTACGGATGAGAAGACTTTTGTGCTCCTTGGCGTTGGTCGTTTGGTCGTTGACCGCGTCGGGCGTTTGCTCGGCGGCGGACACGGAGCCGAAAACGCTGGCGGTCGTGTCGTTCGGCGGTTATCAAAAGCTGATCAACGACGTTGCGACCGTCGGGCGGCTGGTCGGCAGTCCGAATCTCGGCAAGCAACTGGAAATGATGGCCCTGATGCTGCCGCAAGGCGAAGGCTCTCAGGGACCTTTGGCCATGGATCCGAAGCGGCCTTGGGGCCTGGTGGTTCTGGCCGGCGATCCGATTCCCACCGCGTATGCCTTTCTGCCCGTCGCCGATCTGAAACCGTTGATCCGGTTGTTCGAGGCGCAGTCGGGCCGTGAAATCAAGAAGGAAAAAGGCGTCTATCAAATTCCGACCGAGGGGCGACTCTTGTATGCGGCGCAGAAGGGCGATTGGGCCTACATCGCCGATTCGGAAAAACAGCTGGACCACGTGGTCGCCGATCCGGCGCCGTTGCTGGGCGATCTGCCTTCACGCTACAATCTGGCCGCCCGCGTCTTCTTCCCCAACCTGCCCAAGGAATATCGCGATCAAATTCTGGCGATCCTTCGCGCGGGCACGGAAAGCAGTTTGCAACAGAAACCCGGCGCGAACGACGAGGAATACGCGCTCCGGTTGGGCATGGCCCGGCGGTCCGCCGAGCAACTGACCATGTTCGTCAGCGACATGGACGACCTGGTGCTGGGTTGGAACGTCGACCCCAAGACGAAGACCACGTATCTCGATCTTCACCTGGCGGCGCGCCCCGGCACGAAACTGGCCGAACAATTCTCCGAGATCAAGCTGGGCAAGACCCAACTGGCCGGGCTGGCGCCGTCGGACGCCACCGTTTCGTTCAACTCGGTCGGCGCGATGAGCGACGCCCAGGCCGCGCAGGCTAAGAATTCGTTGGCCGATTTGCGAAAATCGGTCGTCCTGGAACTCGGCAAACAGGGATTGGCCCCGAACGAGGTCAAGTTGGTTTCGCAATTGTTCGGCGACGTGCTCACGGTTCTGGAAAAGACCGTGGATACGAAAAAGACCGACACGGCCGTAGCCGTCACGCTGGAGCCGGGCACGTCCTCGATGCTGGCCGCCGCCGTGATCGCCGACGGCTCACAACTCGAGAAGAGCTTAAAACAGTTTGTCGCAGAAGCGAAGAAGACCAGTCCGTCCGAAGCGCTCAAGCTGAGCCATGAAACGTATCAAAACTTCCAACTGCACTTGATTTCGCTGCCGGCGCCGCACCAAGAATTGGCCACATTGGTTGGCGACAATCTCGAAGTGGTCGTCGGAATCGCCGACGATCGGGCCATGATGGCCGCCGGCCACAACGCCGTCCAACAGCTCAAGAAGGCGATCGACCGATGCAAGGCCGCGTCGGAGACCAAGGAAGTGCCGCCGATGCGTTTGACCGTCAGCGTTCTGTCGGTGGCCAAACTCCTCAGCGAGATCGGCGAGACTCCGGAGACGAAGGCGTACGCCGGAATGATCGCCACATTCCTGGCCTCGGCCGGTCCGCAAGATCATCTCACGCTTACCACGCTGCCGGCGTCCAACAGCGTTCATGTGCGTCTGGAGGCGGAACAAGGCCTGTTGAAGGCCCTCGGTTCGACCTTCCAGATGCTGAATTCTCCGCCCAGCGGCGCGGGCCACGACGCAAAGCACTAACGCACCCGCGGTTTTTCAAAACGACGCGAAGACCTATGTCGATATCCACGATTTGCAAGGAAATCGCCGGCGTGCCTGTCGTCGAATTAGCTCGACGATTCGGCACGCCAACGTTCGTTTACGACGCGGCGATGATTCGTCGCCGCATCGCCGACCTGTCCCAATTCGATACGGTTCGTTACGCCCAAAAAGCGTGCTCGAATCTGGCGGTGTTGGATCTGGTGCGCCGCCGGGGCGCGTTGGTCGACGCCGTCAGCGCCGGAGAAATCCGCCGCGCCCTGGCCGCCGGATTCTCGCCCGGGGGCGACCCGCCGCCGATCGTCTACACGGCCGACATTTTCGACCGCGAATCGCTCGACCTGTGCGTCGAACGCGGCATCGCCGTCAACTGCGGTTCGCCGGACATGATCGACCAGTTGGGCCAACGCAAGCCCGGCCAAGGAATCACGCTGCGGATCAATCCCGGCTTCGGACACGGCCATAGCCAAAAGACCAACACGGGCGGCAAGCAGGCCAAGCACGGCATCTGGCACGCCCAGTTGTCCGACTGCCTCCGACAGGCGAAGCAATACGCGCTTGACGTGGTCGGGCTGCACATGCACATCGGGTCCGGCACCGACTTGGAGCACCTGTCGCAAGTGTGCGGCGCGATGGAACAGGCGGCCGTCGCGGTCGGGCCGTCGGTCCGTTCGGTCAGCGCCGGCGGCGGATTGCCGACCGTGTATCGTTCGACCGACTCCTACGTCGATTTGGCGGCGTATTTCGCTCTGTGGGACGCGACGCGCAAACGACTCGAACAACGTTTTGGGCATCCCGTCCGATTGGAAATTGAGCCAGGCCGTTACCTGGTGGCCGAAAGCGGATTCCTTGTGGCGGAGATCCGCGCCGTCAAGCGACAGGATGACAATACCTTTTATCTGCTCGACGCCGGCTTCAACAATCTCGCCCGGCCGATTCTCTACGGTTCCTATCATCCGATGTCGGTCGCGCCGGCCGACGGCGACGACGCCCGGCCCGAGCAAGACGTGATCGTCGGCGGCCCGCTGTGCGAGTCGGGCGACATTTTCACGCAGGAAGAGGGCGGATTCGTCGTCACGCGACGGTTGCCCAAGGCCGCGGTCGGCGACTTGCTGGTGATCGGATGCACCGGCGCGTATGGATTTATGATGGGCTCGAACTACAACAGCAAACCGTTGGCGGCCGAAGTGCTGATCGACGGCGGTCAAGCCCGATTGGTCCGTCGCCGCCAAACGTTCGACGACCTGATCCGCGGCGAAGAGATTCCCCGTCCGTAAAAACGTCGAACGATTTTCTTGTCGGAGGTTTTGGCCGCGCCCGGCTTCCGAGGGAGTAAGTCCGTCGTGTCGTCCGAAAAAATCGAATCCGCCGCCGTGATGAACGACGCCGAACTGGCCGAGGCGAAACATTACGGCCGGCTCGATCTGGCCTGTTCGCTGGCCGACAAGGCCGTCGATCTGACGTATCTGGGCGCGATGGCTTGGTTTTTCGCCGGACCCTTGGACGTCTGGCTGCAGCGGTTTTCTCGCCTGTCCGATTGCTGGACGCTGCGGTTGGCGGCGTTTTTCCTGATTCTTTTGGCGGTTCATCTGGCCGTATCGTTTCCGCTGTCGTTCTATTCCGGCCACGTGTTGGAGCATCGGTTTCGGCTGAGCACCCAAAGTTTCGGCCGATGGTTTTGGCGTTACGTCAAACGGAATCTGCTGGCGGCGGCGCTGTCCTTGGTCCTGATCGTCGGGCTGTATTGGCTCATCTGGACGACCGGATCGACGTGGTGGCTCGTTGCGACTCTGGCGTTTTTCCTGGTCAGCGTCGTGCTGGGCCAACTCGCGCCCGTGCTGATCGTGCCGTTGTTCTATCGCGTTGAACCGCTGGATCGACCGGAACTTTCCGAACGGCTGGCTCGGCTGGCCGAGGGCACGGGCCTGTCGATCGAGGGCGTGTATCGTCTCGATCTGAGCGCCGAAACGGTCAAGGCGAACGCGATGCTGGCGGGCCTGGGCCGCACGCGCCGCGTGCTGTTGGGCGATACGCTGCTGGACGGCTTTACGCCCGACGAGGTCGAAGTGATCTTCGCCCATGAAATCGGCCACCACGTGTTTCGCCACATGCGTTGGATGATCTTGTCCGGACTGGCGTTCAGCGCCGCAGGGTTTTGGCTGTGCGATCGGCTGCTGGCCGCATGGACCGTCCACGGCGGCGCGACGCTCGACTACGCCCGATTGCCGATCGACGCGCTGCCGATGCTGTTGCTGATTTTGACGGTTTTCGGCCTAGCGATGCAGCCGCTGCAAAACGCAGTCAGCCGCCGTTTCGAGCGACAGGCCGATCGTTACGCATTGCAACGCACCGGGCGAAAAGACGCCTATCGCTCGGCGTTCTGCAAGCTGGCCCGGCTCAACAAGGACGACCCCAATCCGCCACGGCTCGAAGTCTTTTTGTTCCACAGCCATCCGCCGGTCGCCGAACGGTTGGCCATGGCGGAAACGTGGGGAGAGGAGACAGGAAAGAGGGAAGAGGAACGGGCCGAAAAAATCGGTTAGCCGCCATTCTCAAAAATCGGACGGCGCGATCTTGTTGATGTCGAGATACACGTGCTGTCCGTGATTCTGCCGGGCCAGGAGCACCAAAAAATTGTTGTTGTCGGGCGGCTCGGGTCCGTAGCCCACTTCGATCGTGTTGATCACCACGCCGTTGGCCTCGTTGGCGATGTTCTCCAATTCGATGGGCCCCAGCTTGGGCTCGTTGGCGTCGGTCCACAGAAAGATGGCGTCGGGCCGCATCCGAATGGCGCGGAACAACGCCCGCATGTGATCGGTCCCGTCGAACGGATAGACGCTGTCGACGAACCGCTGCAATCGTTTTTTGTTGTAGGTGGTCGCCTGGATGAACTTGTCGGCGCCGCGGTGCGGATTGAAGATGAACGGTTCTTCGTTGTAGAAAATGACCTGGAATTCGCAATTCGGCTTGAGCTTGTTGATGCTGGCCATCAGCTCGATCTTGGCCAATTGGAGCAAGTTGTGCGCGCTCATGCTGGCCGAGCGGTCCAACACGTAAACGAACTTGGTGCCCTCGCTTTTCGCGCTGAACAACGTCGCCTGCCCACGGCCTTTGCCGGGTCCGATGCCCGAACCCGTGCCGGTGCCGAGCCCCGAGTTTCCCGAGCCGGGCACGGCGGCTTTGCCGGCGTCGTCACCGCCGGATTCGCCGGGCGAGGACTCTTGAGCCGCCACTTGGCGAGGGTCGAGCGACTTTTCGGCCACCGCCACCGCATCGGTCGTCGGCGCCACGGGAGCCAAGTCCGTCGTTGTGGCGGTTTCGCGACCCGCGGCCGCATGAAACTCGACCGAAGAGGACGAGCCGCCGGGGTCCAGCGAATCGCCCGAATCGGCGACCTCGACCGAAAACGTCGGACCATCGCCGGCCGACTTGCCGGTGGTGACCACCAGGGCGAACAGCAGCAGCGTCGCCAGATGCGCAACCAACGAGATCAACCACGCATGGGATTCGTGCAAGAACCAGCCGGTCAACCAGGCCGGCAGTTGCCATCGCGAGGAGTCGGGTTTTCGGTCGGGCAAAGCGGGAGGCACGGCAGCAGACTTCGTCAGCCAAGGGAGTTCCGAACGGGATCGATCGCCTACCCGTCATTCTACCTCGCCGCGGCTAAAATACAAACACGGCGGCGGCGGTCACGGTGGTCCAAAGACCGTCCTTGTCGCCTTCGGCCGTCTGCACGCAGGCCCGCGTGTTAATGATCTTGCCCGACATGTGATAAATCTCTTTCCGCTGGTCGTAGGCCGTTTCGGGATCGAACTCGATGCCCAACGTGGTGGCCAACATCGTGGCGGCCATGTCCTCGACCAGATCGCGCAGCCGCGGCTCGGTGATGCCGAAATCGTGATGCTCGGAAATGTATCCATACTGTTCGCCTTGGGCGGGCACGGCCAGTCCGACGCCCGCGCCGACCATGCGCGACGGCTCGTTTGTGGACGCCTCGGCCAACACGACGTGGACGATCTGACCCGGCTGCAAACGGGCCAGCCCTCGGGTTTTGGGGATCACCTTGCAGTGCGGCGGAAAAATGCTCGACACGCGCACCAAATTGAACACCTCGATGCCGGCGTCGCGCAACGCCAACTCGAAACTCTGCAAACGCGTGCGATGCTTGCCGACGCCCTTGGTGAAAAACACCTTCCGAGGCACGAATGCTTCACCCACGTCGAGATCCTCCCTAGCCAAAAAACGGCGCGGAAACGACACAAAATCGGAAGAACGCCCTTGGCGGCTCCACGACAGAACCAAGTCGATCAAACTACCCGATTTTCACCAGTTTCGCAAGGGTTTCTTCGATCAGAGGCCGACGACACTTGACAGCCAACCGCGAATATCCTGAAATGAGGAGCATGATACCCGCCGATTCGACCCAATTCCTGGGATTGCCCGCACCCGATCCGCAACAGGCCGACGCACTGGTGCTGCCGGCGCCGATCGAAAAAACCGTTTCCTACGGGACGGGCACGGCCGGCGGACCGCGAGCCATCCTGGAAGCCAGCTTCCAACTGGAGCCGTTCGACGAGGAAACGCTCGTGGATTTCACCGAAGCGCCGCGCGTCCACACGCTGGCCCCGTTGAGCGACCACGGCGACATCGAAACCTGCCTGGCCCGATTGCGCGATCACGTTCGTCCCCTGCGCGATCGGTTTGTGCTCACTCTCGGCGGCGAGCACACGATCACCTACGGACTGGTCGAAGGGTTGGTCGAGGACCTGTCGAACGTCACCATCGTGCAGATCGACGCGCACGCCGATCTGGCCGACAAACTTCACGGCCAACACTGGTCGCACGGCACCGTCATGCGGCGGCTTTGGCAGCGCGGATGCAGCCTGTTGCAGATCGGCATCCGAAGCCTCACCCGCGACGAACACGACGTGGCGACGGCCGGCCCGCGCATCACCACGTTTTACGCCCATTCGCTGAAAGACCAGTGGGCCGACCTGCTCGACGCGCTGCTCCAACTGGAAGGCAACGTCTACCTGACGATCGACGTCGACGGATTGGACCCCGCCGTCATTCCGAGCACGGGCACGCCGCAACCGAACGGTCTTTCGTGGCGGCAGATGATGGACATTCTGCGGGTGCTGCTGACCGAGTCGCGCGCCCGGGTCCTTGGGGCCGACGTGGTCGAATTCGTGCCGTCTCCGGTCGGGCCCGGCTGCGATCCGACCGCCGCCCGACTGGCCGCCAAGCTGCTGGCCTGGCGATGGCTGGGCCGCCGGTGATTGTTTGCGGCCGAAGCCCCTGACGTTTTGTGCGACGGCGATCTTTTCGCGCAGCCGATCCGTCCCTGCCTCAAGGATTTGCAGCGATCACCAAGAAGGATTGGACAACGGCGCGTATTCCCACCGATCGCAGACCGCCGAAAACAGCACGGGATCGGCTTTGCCCGATGGATGGTCGCCGCCAATCCAAGCGGGCGGACTCGTGGATCCCAAAGCGGTCTCGCGCCGCGTTCGTTGAGCAGGCAGCGTCATGGCCAGCACCAGCGACAGGGCGATGCCCGCCGCCGCTAAAAACAACGGCGTCTGCTGAAGATGAAACGACGCTTTTCGGGCCGACGCGGACCGACGTCGACGCCGCCGGGTCGGAAAGACGCCCAACCCCGAAAGACCCGGTTGACCGGGAACGGGATGTTTCCAGCGTCTTGTCGCCGAACGGTGCGTTGTCGTCAACTCCCACGACGTTGAAATCGTCGCCGACGCACCCGCCGACCTCGAAGGCTCTCCGATCGCCTCGTCGACGTCTTGTTCGGTGTCCAGTCGCGCGAAACGGACGTTGAGAACGCGGTATCCCGGCCCGAAATATTCGGACATTCGACGCAACGAGTCGTCCATAGGGCGCCTCCCGTTTGAAATACCAACCGGTTATGCAGCTCTTCGAAGTCTTTCTCTCCCGTGGTCGCCGACGACGAACAACGCCGGCAACGGTCGAACGCTTTTTGAGTCCAACTCGGAATCGTCGGATGCTCGGAAATCTCCCCGCGGCAGGAGGCCGGGCCGGCGACTCTGGGACAGCTTGGCCCTTTGCGCGGCGCGGCGAACCTCGCGTTCCACCAAGCTAAACACCAGCGGCGACTGGGCCGCTCGATCCTCCGGCATCGCAGCTTCCTCACAATCGTAAGACGCGTTTTGGGCGCGTTGGACCGCACGACGCCACCGCACCCATTGACGCGCCGCATGGCCGACGAACAGCAACAACCCGAGCGCCGCCGGCAAACCGACGACGATCGTCCGCGCCATATTCTCTCGTTCCAGCAACGAGCCGTCCGGCGGGCAGCCGGCCGCGTCACAACACATAACCGGCGGCGGCAAAGACGTCCGTCGACGGTCGCCCGTCGCAACAGCCAAGGACGACCACCTGCTTGCTGAAACAACCTCCTCCGCATCGTTCGTTGGCAAAACCGTAATGCTCGGATGGGAACACGCCTCGAACGCCGCGCCGCCCTCGTTCCAAGACGACAACAAAAGCGACGAAGACGCCGCTGAAGAGTCGTCGTTCCGCAGTATTCGGCCGAACGAATCCGACGATTCCTCGGAACGCATCCAATCGTCGCTTCTCCAATTTCCATCGAGCCACGCGTCGACACACCCCGCCGTCTTTGACGTGAGAAGGCTCGTCGACGGCGGTCGGCCGTCGTCGGCGAAGCGAACCCCCCTCACAAAATCATCGCTCGCCAAACCGCCGTCCAACAACGTGGTCGCGCCCAAGATAACAAGAAATAGGCGGATCGCGCGTGTCATGACCGACATCTCCGTACAACAAGAAACGCTCTTTTTCAACGACCCAATCCTTACTGTTCTTTCCGACGGCCGGCGCATCGCGGACATGGCCGCGAAATGCCGCGCCGTTCGATCGTTACGCAACTCTAGCGACCGCTTCGTTGTTCCGACGTTTCACCGACCAACCGTACAATCTTCCACCGCCCCCCCTAAGGTTTTTTAGGCCGCCCGACGCAACGGCAACAAACGAGCCTCTTCCTCTCTCTCCTCGAAATTCGCGTCGACAAAAGGATGGTGCGGCTCCGGCGGATCGGTTTGAGCCATTCGCAAGGCCAACACGGACTGCGACGGCGTTCGGCCGACCCAGCCGGCCTCCATATTGCAGACGCTCGGCGTGGCCCGCACCAAAAAACCGGCTTTGGGACGGCGCTGAGTCACGAAGCCGAAAACCGCCATCGTTAAACCGCCCATTGCCAACAGACCTGCGACCCAGGGCAGCGTCTTTCGAATGAGCTTCGCCACGGCGGTCGACTTCTCTTCCGGCGACCGCTGGTCGAGGTTCCTGGCCGCCACGGGCCGTCGCTGCACGGCATAAGCTCTCGCCACGGACCTTTCGGCGGCGTCCGGCGACGTCGATCGCCGACCGGCCCAATAATCGGAACTGTCGGAACTCTGGGAATCTGCTTGGGGAATGAACAATTCTCCTTGGTCGTCCTCGGCCATTGCGAGGCGGCCGTTGTGACAGCAGACGCCACAAACGCCATAACTCACCAACAAAACGGCGACCGCCGCCATAATTCGTTGCACACGCATCATACGATCCTTTTCAATAGCAGGCTTTTCAGTTCCCGCGGCGACACGCGCACGGCCCGACAACGGTCACTTCGACCTAATTGCGCGCCGCAACGGCGAACCTTCGCAATTTCACTCCCAATGTGCCCCTGCCATTTCCATCAACACGGTCCTCTCGGAAAACCGCATTTCCTCGTCGTTCCAAAGCATTCGTTCCCGCGTTGGCAGGCGATGCGCAACGTCGGCCGAGCCTTTTCGGTCGTGGAGAACGGTTCCTTGGATTCGACATGCCACAATCCACGGCCGCACGCAGGCGACCGCATTTTCCACGCTCATGCCCCAACGCATCGACAACTCCGCCCCAACGGAGTTTCACAGCGATTCCAACAACGACAGTTCGCGCGCCCGGCGCCGCCACCATCGGCGGGCACACGCGCCGAACCGCCATTCCAACGCCCCATCAATAATGTTCCGCGAGCCTAAGCCGCCCGGTTGCGGCGAATGTCGCGCAGCCCGACCGCACGAATCGGCGGCGCCGACGCGCCATTGCAGTGACGATAGCTGTGCTCGCGAGCCAGCGCGCGACGTCTCGCCGATTCAGGAACTTCGTCAAACCGACTTTGACGTCGCTCCAATTCGACATCGATCGCCTCGCTGAGGCTCAACAGGTCATCCTCGCCCAACTGCTGGAGACGTTTCAAAATGGCGTTCATACTGAAGCTACCTCCAAGGTCTAGAAAAGTTTTTCGATCCGGCGTTTTGCGAGACGGGATTCGACGCGGCCGGCGCGCCGTCGCTTCCCGAGGTTGGCCGCGGAAGGCCGACCCTTGCGTTGTTTTCCATCACGCCGCGCGGCGCGACTTTTGCCTTTCCGTGTACAACACCTCCGCAAACTCGTCGCTCTTTTGTTGCGTCTGAATCAAACTGGCGGCCAGAAACGTCTGCGACGCCGCTCTCGCACGCCGCGGCGTCTCATCGAACACCAGCGCCAACCCGATGTGCGGCGTTTGCCGTCTTCGACGGAACATCAAACACGCCGGGACGACCACCGCGGCCGTCGCGCCCAGCGCGATCAGCCCCCACGTCCAGCCGGACATCCCGGCGGCCGATGCGGCCATCCTTGGACTCGACGCGGTCTTGCTCAGTCTCCGCGACGATTCAGCGACGCGATCCACACGGTCGGTCTTCGCGGACGAATCGTTTTTGACTTCCTCCTTGAACAACGGTTCTTGGGACTGACCGGCCGGCTCTTCGACCGAGGGGATGAAAAGTTGCTCATCCGACTCCCGCTCCGCCGCAAGGGCCGTCGACGCCAAGGCGAGGACGACAAAAGAACTCAAGATCCCTCGCGAAAAAAACAAAATACGTGACATGACAGTTTTCTCCGTTCTCATACTTATGCGGCAAATCGCGAGGAACGCCGTTGTGCCGAGTTGCGGCCCGCCCACAATGCCTCTTTTCGCACCAAATCCGGCTGGATCGCCAACGCCACGCCCGGCGGTGGACGATCGTCCGACTCTTGAGACCTCGCTCCCCAAAACACCCGCAAATGGGGCGCTGTCGTTCCTGCGGGCGGTGTCGTTTGGTTGTTCATGGCGATTTCCTTCACACGAATCCTCAAAATAGTAAAACGCGGGATTGCGAAAAACACTCAACTGGCGCCCAGCCCAAAATCAGGCCGGCGAGAATCAAAACGGTTTCGAAAGCGGTAAATCTTCGGTGACGATTCGGA
Source organism: Thermoguttaceae bacterium (assembly GCA_039698075.1). Classification (GTDB taxonomy): domain Bacteria; phylum Planctomycetota; class Planctomycetia; order Pirellulales; family Thermoguttaceae; genus JAJFVC01. Next base: position 15,850 of record JBDKTJ010000070.1, read on the forward strand.
CGATTCGGTTTCGGGCGGATACACGACCCGCAACGGCGGCCGAACCCGCAATCGGACATCGAAAAACTCCTTCCACTGCTCCTCCAACATGGGCCCGAGCACGAACAACGCCCCGTGCATGCGGATGAACAATTCCAGGTCTTCATGGGTCGTCTCGGTGTAGACGATCACTCGACCCGCCCCTCGGCGAGCCGACGCCTGGAGAAACGCATCCGCCGCCCAGGCGGGATCGCTGGTCGCGTCAATGACCGTCAGGTCCACGTGTCGCAACAACGTTCGGATGCCCGGCAGCGAGCGTTCGAACGAAATCCTCACGTGTCGGTCGGGATGATGTCGAGACCACGACTCGATCTGATCCCGAAGCGACCCGCCCGGATACAACAAGAGGATGTCGGCAGTGGTTTGCACTTGCACTACACTCACTTGGCTGCTCCTTGTCTCGTCTCTGTTCTGTTTCCGTGATGCCCCCGCACGGCACTCCGTCGCCGGAACCGCTCCACACAACGGCGGACGTGAACCGCCAACCGTTGCGTCGCCTTTGCCTGAATGCCTCATTCAGTTTTCGCGGTTTGCCGAAACGGGCGCCAACTCTTTGGTGCGATGCACGACTATGCAAGGAACGTGCCGGATGCGTCAGGTCGACTGAAATTGCGGCGCAACCGCTTTGTGCCCGTTGGACTTAAGCCATTTTGGCTCGCCCGCGTGTTGCACCGCGACGCCCGTCCGATGGTTGCAAAGCGCGACTCCGCGACGGTCGCAAAGCGCGACCACGGATGCACATCGCAGCGAGCGATCCCACTTGAAAATGCGCGGATGCTCTTCCACGAAAACGGTGGGTCGTTTCTCTTGGAGCGTTCCAACCGCTTGCGATTTCACAAGAAATTCAGCAAAACGACGCGCAGGCGTCAGATGGAATGGTTGGAAAACGGTTCGCCGGTCACGGGGTCAGGACGATCTTGCCGGCCAGCGTGCCGGCGTGACCCAGCGTGTTTTCTTCCTGCAATCGATGCGCGGCGGCGGCCTCGGACAACGGCAACACGCGGTCGATGCGAGCCCGAAGTTTGCCCTTGCTCATCCAGCGATTGATTTCCGCCGCAGACTTGCGCTGCTCGTCGGCAGAAGCGTTCGGCAAGGCATATCCGAACAATCGGGCGTCCTTCCAATAGAACAGGCCCATCGGAAACACCGGCCGCGACTCTCGGCCCGCGATGACCACGATGCGACCCCGAATCGCCAGATGACGAATAACGCGCTCAAAATCGTGTTCCCGCAGATTCTCGAACCAAACGTCGATTGGGCCAAACTTTTCGACCGCCGCATCGACGTCCTGCGTCTTGTAATTGACGGCCATGGCCGCGCCGAGTTGCCGGCACATTTTGACTTTTTCATCGCTGCCGGCCGTGGTGAACACCCTGGCGCCGACGGCCTTGGCCATCTGAACCACGCACGAACCGATTCCGCCTGTGCCGCCGTTGACGAAGACGTTTTCGCCGGCCTTCAACTGCGCCTCTCGAAACAACCCCAAATGCGACGTCAATCCGACCATCGCCATCGCCGCGGCGTCTTGATCGGACACGTTTTCCGGGGTCGGGTAGAGCCACTGCTGATCGACCGCGGCGTACTCGGCGAATGTGCCCTGACGCCCGGCAAACCCTTGATTGCTGCCCCAAACCCGGTCACCCTTGGCGAATCGCGTCGCCTCGGGCCCGACCGCTTCAACCACGCCGGCCAAATCGCATCCGACAATAAACGGCATCGGAATCTCCGTGGCCAACGCGCCGGCTCGAACGTACGTGTCCACCGGATTGACGGCCACCGCCTTGACGTCGACCAACACCTGACTGCCTGTTGGTTTCGGTTTTGGCAGGGAACCGAAACGGATGTTTTCCGGCGGACCCAGTTTTTCAATGTAAGCAGCTTTCATCGTAGAAGTTCCTGGCGCCAAGATTCGTCGGACTTAAGTACCCCCAAAAGAAGTGGACCCACAAAACGATCAGCCCATCCTATTAAACCACGGAAAAGCTAGATCCGTGTCATCAAAAGAAAAACTCGCATTGCCGGTGGTCCACATCCACCAATCTCATTCACGATTGTGTTCGCCCCATGGATTCTAAGGGACCTGGTCAAGTTGGAGAATTGCTAATTCGGGTGGCTTCCGGGGACAGTCGTGGTTTCCCGTAGGAGACAACCGCGTTCTGCTCCTTCGAATTACCCACTCCCCCTAGACACTCCGTATTTTTAGAAATTACACATATCTGACATTGACCCATCTGGCGACCCGTCTATAATCCGCCCGAGTTTTTCCGCCTCGGTCGAATCGTTCTTGGGGCAGATTCGAGACCACCTATTCTCGTCTTTTGCGAAGGACACCGAACTATGCGAATTTCCGTGGCACGGTGTGGAATGGCCGTCCTTTCGGTTCTGGTTTTATCAGGTTGTTCCAGCGGCGGCGGATGGAACCTGTTCGGCTCGCGGTCCAGCGCCAGTCCATTCCCCTCGTCGTCGGTAGCCTCGCCGAGCGGAGTCGGATCGCCAGTCAAACCGGCGGAAAGTGCGTCCAACAACAAGAAGGGCAACTCGACCACTCCGAGCTACGCGTCGACCGGCGCGATGGCTCCGCCGGTCACCTCGCAAGGCACGGTCATGGGAGCGGCGACGCCAAGCGCCGGCTATCCGACCGCTCAAAATCCCTATCCGACCACCAACCCGGCAACCACCGGCGCGCCGACCGGCTATCCACCCGCCTCGGCCTACACGGCGAGCACGGCGGGAGTGCCGGGCGTCGGCGCCTATGGCGCTTCGGCGGCTCCAAGCAATCCCTATGGAACCCAAGGCAACCGCAGCGCATCGCCATACGGCGTGAATCCTTCGACCTCTCCGGCGGCTGCCGCGTCACCCTATCCGAATCCGACCGCACCGAACGCCTCGTACCCAACGGCTTCCACGCCTTCGCCCTATGGCGCATCGCCCTACGGTGCGTCGAACAATGCAGCGACGGCCGGCTCGAACAATCCGGTGCGTGACGCCATTCCGTATCCGAATGCGGACGCCAATCGCGCTGCCGGCGCGGATCGTTATGGTTCGACCAACGCCGGGGCCGATCGCTACGTCGCCCCCTCGAGCGCGACGCCGTCGTATGGCGCCGGATCGAGCGTCGACGCCGGTTCGCGTTATGGAAACGCCTCGACCGGCGGCAACGCGTCGTGGACCGCTCCGGCCGCACCGTCCGACAATCGTTACGCCACGCCGGACGCCGCAGCCGGCAATACCTCCGGCGTCGCCAACAACACGGCCGGCGGTCCTGCCTCGCCGTTGGTCGGAAGTCGTTACGCCACGCCTGGCACGACCGCGCCGACCGCCGGCAGCGGCGCCTACAACAACGCGGCGGCCAACGATCGCTCCACGACGACATCCAGCCCGGACGCCGCCGGCTCGGCCCCGACGGCCAGTCTGACCGGCGCGGTCGAGACGCCGTCCTACCGACCGGGCAGCACCAGCGAATACACGCCTCGCAGCAGTACGGCCACGACGCCCTCGGCCACGAGTTCGCCGACCGGCTACGCACCGTCGCCGTACAGTTCGACCGGCGTCGGCTCGGGCATGTGATGGACCGACAACGCGACCCGCGGCCCATTCTTCCCGTCGCCGCCGTGTGGTATGATGGGAGGCGTTGCGGTCTTTTGCAGGGAGAATCGCGTTGCTGATCGGACCGGTGTTTACTCGCGAGCTGGCGGTTGCTCCGCGGCGCGTCCGGTGTTACGTCGCGCGGGCGGCCTATCCTTTGGCGCTGTTGGTGTTGATGGCCACAGCCTGGTTGGTGCTGACCGGCACACAACTGGTCCGCGACGTGGGCGATCTGGCCCGCTTCGGCGCCGCGGTGTTTCCCATCTTGGCCTCGCTGCAATTGGCCCTGTCGCTGTTTTTTTCCGCGTTGCTGGCGGCCAGCGACGTCGCCCACGAAAAAGACCGCCACACGCTGGTGCTGCTGTTGCTGACCAATCTCTCCAACGCCGAACTGGTGTTGGGCAAACTGCTGGCCAGCCTGTGGAAGGTGCTGATGCCGCTGGCGGCCGCCGTGCCGGTGTTTTTGTTGTCCGCTCTGTTGGGCGGTCTTTCCTACGGTCAGATCGCACGGACGCTGGCCGTCACGCTGGCCGCCGTGCTTTGTGCGGGCAGCTTGGGCTCGACGCTCGCCTTGTGGCGCGAAAAGACGTTTCAAGCGCTGGCCATGACCGTGTTGTCGCTCGTCTTGTGGCTGGCCGTCGGCGAGATCGTCGCGGCCGGGACGTTCGGCCAAACTTTCGGCGGTTGGTCGTGCCAGATGATGGCCGCCGGTCTGAGCCCCTGGCAAGCGATTCAAGAGGCCACGCGTCCCTACCTGCACGATCAGCCGACCTGCGGTCCGTTCCATTCGCCCGTCGAGCTGTTCCTCGTCGTATCGATCGGGCTGACCCTGCTGCTGAACCTCACGGCCGTGGCGAAAGTGCGGACTTGGAATCGCACGGGCGAACGAGAACAACGGCGAGAGCCACCGGAAGAAAAAGACCGCGTGGAATCCGCCTCGTCTCCACGTCCCGCTCTTCGCGCCTCGGAGTCTCGTCGCGTCTGGGACAACCCGGTGATTTGGCGCGAGATTCGCACTTGGGCCTACGGTCGCCGCATTCTCGTCGTGCGATTGGCCTATGGGCTGTTGTTCGGCCTGGCCGCCGTGTCCGCTTGGACCTCGGGCATCGGCTCAGCGAGCCAGGGACTCGCGGCGGTGGGGTTGCTGGGACTTCTGAGCTTGGTGCTGGTCAACGCCCAGGCCGTGACGTCGCTGACCAGCGAACGCGACACCGGCGCGCTCGATCTGCTGCTGGTGACCGACCTGACGCCGAAGGAAATCGTGTTCGGCAAATTGGGCGGCGTGTTCTACAACACGAAAGAGATGGTGCTGCTGCCGATGCTGCTGTGCGTCGGGGCGTGGGCGGCCGGCTGGCTGACGCTCGAGTGCCTGCTGTATCTGCTCGGCGGCCTCGCCGTGCTTTACGCGTTCGTGGCCATGGTGGGCCTGCACGCGGGCATGACCTACGCCAACTCGGGCGCGGCGGTGGCGACCAGCCTCGGAACGGTCTTCTTCCTGTCGGTCGGCGTGGCCGTGTGCATGCGCATCATGCTGGCCTTCAGCGGCTCGTTTCAGGCGCAGTTTCTGCCGTTCTTCGCGTTCATGGTGTTCGGCGGCGCAGGCCTGTACGCCGTGCTGGGCGCGCGTAATCCTTCGCCGGCGATCGGACTGGCGTCGTTCCTTTGCCCCTTCGCCACGTTCTACGCCATCACGAGCTATCTGCTGGATTCGATGCTGGCCGTCTTCCTGGTCACGGTGGCCGCCTATGGATTCACCACGGCGGCGATGCTCGTGCCGGCCCTCTGCGAATTCGACGTCGCCACCGGACGCACGACCACCGACGAATGAGCCGCGCTATCGGCGATAGCCCAGCGATTTGACGATTGCCAGCATCTCCTCGAAGGTGATGAACCGACGGCGATGCAGCAGCTTGTATTGATCGATGGCCTGCGCCAACTCGGCCGCATCGGGAGAAAGTTCTTCATGCGAATTGCCGAATTGTCGTCGTTCGCAAATCGGCATCCGCTCCACCGCCTCGGGATTTCGACGCTCGACAAACCCGACCGGCGACACCGGCATGGACGTTTCCGCAACCTGGGACATGCGTGTCACTCCTTCGAAAACTCACCGAGAACCGCTGGTGAACCGAAACCGTACGTTTCCACTAATGAATCTTAGCCTGAAAATCGGCGCACGGCGTAAAATCGCCCGAAAGTTCCGCAAGAAACGATCGTAACGATTGCATCGATTCCCCACCGAACCGCGTCAATCGGCTCGGCCGAACGCCAGGGCGACCGCCTGGCCATGCAGCGAGTAGCTGAGGATCAGAACGACCGGACGTTCCAGCGGCGCCGGTCCGCCGTGAACGACGCGAACCGGACACTGTAGATCGGGGGTCGTGTAGTTGAGCGTCGGCGGAATCTGCCCATGCTGCAACGCCAACACGCCCAACACCGACTCCAACGCGCCGGAGGCTGCGCTCAAGTATCCAAAAAAGCTCTTCGGCGCCGTGACCGGCACATCGCCCAACACCTCGCGGATGGCCTGCGCCTCGATCCGGTCGCCATGAACGGCGCTGGCGCCGTGCGCCACCACGCAACCGACTTGACCGGGCGTCAAACCGGCGTTTTCCAGCGTGGCGACCAGGACACGGCGAATCGCATCGCCACGGATCGGCCGCCCGTTCACGCACGGCTCGAACGCGCCGGCGAAACCCAACAGCCGAGCCAACGGGGCCGCGCCGCGGGCGTCGGCGTGACGCCGCGATTCGAGAATCAACGAGCCCGCGCCTTCGCCTTGCACCACGCCGTCGCGATCGGCGTCGAACGGACGCGAGGCGGCGGCCGGATCGGCGTCCCGCTGCGATTGGCCGAAAATTTGATTTCGGGCGTAAAGCGCCGCATGGATCCGCGAGCCCGCACCGCCGGCGATCATCACGTCGGCCTGCCCCCGATCGATCGTCCGAGCGGCCTCGCTGATGGCCCCAAGCGTCGAAACGTCGCCAAGCGTCAGGGTATTGTTGGGTCCGCGGGCGTCCTGCGCGATGCCGATGTGGCAGGCCGGCATGTTCGGCAGATACTTGAGCATCCACAACGGAAACAACTCGCTGGCGAACGCCGCCCCCCATCGACTGAAATCGAACCGGCCGTCCACGATGCAATCGCGGTAGGCGCCGATCAATTCGTTCACCTCACAGGGGATGATGTCGGCGCCCAACACAACGCCCAACCGCTCGGGATCCACCGCGTTGGGTCCGACGCCGGCGTTCGAACAAGCCATGTCCGCCGCGGCAAAGCCCAACTGAATCTCGCGGCTCATCACCTTCAGACTTTTGCGCGGCCGAACGTACTGTTTCGGGTCAAAATCGGCCACTGCGGCGCCGAACAGTCGCGGCCGCAACGGCTCGTCCGCCCACGGCAACAGGCGAATGCCGCTTCGAGCCTCACAGAGCGACGTCCAAAACGTCGTCGTGCCAATGCCGATCGGACTGACGACGCCTAGGCCCGTCACCAATATTTCTTGCTTAGACGCCATGCCTTGCGAACACTCCCCGAAAGCCATATCCGCCGAATCTTCCATCGTAGCGTGCCCCGGGTCGAAACCAAAGGGTTCCGAACCTTGGTTTTTCGAGTTTTCGGTCGAAAATTTTCGGTTTTTCGAGGAATAATCGGTCTGGTGCTTGCAAATAACCGCTTTGGACCTGTTGATCCCCCCAAAAAAACGATTTCGGACGATCGGCAGCGGCCAATCCAAATGGGCCACACCTTATGTTGCCTATTTTATCTAAACGACAAAGTTTAGCTAACGCTCAAGATCGGCACAATCCGAACCGATACCTTCTTTTCAGCGATGATTCACGGTCAACTGCTGCGCGCCGCATCGGCAGGGCGGCGGCGCGACAGAAAAGGATCGATGCCATGACTCAAACAGGGATGAAACCAATGGTGTTGGCTCGTTTTCCGATTATTGATCTCGCCGACAAGGAGGAGGCTCGCGGCGCCACGCCCGACTCGAAGGGGCGAATCCTCGGCCAGGCGATGTCCTTCAAGCTGCTGGCCGCGTCGGTGTTGGTGTTGGTCGTTGGATCGGTTGCGCCTTGGGCGTGGAAACAAAGCAACTCGTCGGAGTCCTCAACCTCGGAACCCGCGATAACCTGGCAGAATCGACCGCCGAAGGCCGCGGTTGAGGCGGCCCCGGTCTGCGTCACGGCGGCGCCCATGTCCGCGGCGGCCCAGCAATCGCCGTCGCCGGCGCTCAGGGTTGCCTCGAAACCACCAATCGCCACGGTTTCCTCGGCGGCCACGGCGACCACCGGGGCTTCGTTGATGTCGGCATGGCCCAACCCGAACCATCCGACCCAGGGTGACGCGGAGGTCAAGACCAATCAATCCATGGCGATTCGTCCCGAATATCTCAGGAGCAGGCCATGACCGCATTGGACCAAGCGTTGATTAAGGCGTTCACCCAGCAGGGCGCCGCGAAACCGACCGCCGGGAAGCCGGCCGCCGTGTCGCGTCCGACCACGCCCGGTCTGAAGTCGTCAAGAGAAAAAGACAAGCCGCGAAAGCCCAAGACGAAACCGGCGCCCACGGCCGTCAAACGATCCGCCCGCGTCAAGCCGGAAAAGCTCCGACCGCATCGGACGCACACGGCCAAGGCATCGGTGATGGTCCACCGCAAGCCCAAGACGCCGGCAAAGCCATCGCCGGTTCATGCCGACGGTTTGTGGGCCGTGTTGGAAGAATCGCCCAGAGCCGCTTCCACGAAAGCGAAGCCGGTCGCCCCAAAAGCCCACGAAAAGAAAAAAACGCCGCCGACGTTGGTGGTGGAGGCGTTGAATCCCGTCCTGCCGCCGTCGCAAGAAAACCCGCCGGTGGAAACCCACGCGGTCCATGAAAACCGATCGGCGGAATTGGCCGCACGGCCCGAAAACGTCGGGCTGGATCTGTCGCCGCCGGAACGGTCGATCGCGCCGGTTGCCGAGGATTTGTTGCCGCCCGCGTCCAACGAGCCCGAATTCAAACCGGCCTGGCAAGTTGACCGTTTCACTTGGCCGACGGTGTGTCGCCGCCTGATCGCCGAAGCCGGCGACGAACTGGATCGGCTGGCCGACTTTTTGTTGGACACGCGGACGGAAAGCCGAAAAGTGTTGGCCATTTGCGGTTGCTGTCGAGGCGAGGGCGCGACGACGTTGCTGTTGTGCCTCGCGCGGCGATTGGCCGAGCGCGGCGTCAAGCCGGCGTTGGTCGACGCCGATTGCGACCGGCCGCGGCTGGCCCGACGACTCGGCGTCGAACCGCAGTTCGGCTGGGACGAGGCGTCCGACGATCCGACGTCTTCGTTGGACCGGGCGATGGTCGAAGCGACGGCCAACCACCTGGCGCTGCTGCCGCTTCGCGGAGGTTCGGAGCCTCGCACGCGATGGACGAACGATCCGTCGCAATTGTCCCGCGCGCTGCGAACCTTGCGTCCTCATTATGACATTGTGCTGGTGGACCTTGGTCCGTTGGAGGCGATGGCCACGGGCGGCGCGGCCCGCTTGGCGCCCGGTGCGATCGACGGCGCGCTGTTGGTTCATAATCCTCAAACGACATCGGACGAATGTTTGGAACGGTGTCAAGAACGTTTGGCCGCCTTCGGCGTTCCGGTGATGGGCATTTTGGAAAACTTCGTGCCGCAGCAGGTCGCGGCGGAGTAGTCGGATTTCCCTTCGCGGTTGCGGATCCCTTGCGTGAGAATCAGCCTGTCTTTTCCAAGGGGTCCACCGACGGCCGCGTAAAACTTGAAAATGCAGTGGACGTGAACGATCCTTGGCGTCAAAAGGCAGGACGGACGAATGTACGAAACCTATTGGCATTTGAAGCAGAAGCCTTTTGAGGACACGGCCGACCCGCGGTTTTATTACCCCGGCGAGTCGCATCAAGCGGCGCTCTTGAAACTGCGCTACGCCATCGAGAACCGCCGCGGCGGCGCGCTGTTGGCCGGTCCCTCCGGCGTCGGCAAGACGCTGCTTTCGACCATGCTGCCAGGCGTCTTGGGCGAATCGTTCGCGCCGTTGGTGCGATTGGTGTATCCGCAGATGTCCTCGCCGGAGTTGCTGGCCTATCTGGCCGATCGGCTCGACGGGGTCGATTCGGGCCCGAAAACGCCCGGCGTCGAATCGAGCGTCCGACGCATCGAGCGATGCCTCGCCGCGAATCATCGCGAGGGTCGCCACGCCGTACTGGTGGTCGACGAGGCTCAACTGCTCGACGGCGTTTCGATGTTCGAGACGCTGCGGCTGCTTTTGAATTTCGAGCCGGACGGCGGCCCCGGCTGCACGGTGCTTCTGGTGGGCGAACCGTCGCTGCTGCCCATGCTCGACCGCATGCCGCAGTGGGAAGAACGCCTCGCGGTGAAATGCCTGCTGCGCCCGTTCGGCGAATCGGAAACGGCCGCCTACGTCGAGCATCGTTTGCGGGCGGCCGGCGCGACCCGATCGATCATCGAACCGGAAGGCCTCGCCGCGCTGTACGCGCTGACCCACGGCGTCGCCCGGCGAATCAATCGGCTCTGCGATCTCGCGCTGCTGATCGGTTTCGCCGAGGAGCAGCCGAGCCTCGGCGCCGACCATTTTGAAGCTGTCTGCAACGAACTCGTCACGGTCGCGCCCGAATGACACGATGACTTTCGCCACGATCCGCGTTCTGGTGGTCGACGACTCGGCGGTGATGCGTCAACGGCTGCGCGAGTGGATCGAAAGCGATCCCGGCATGACGGTCGTCGCCACGGCCGGCGACGGTCGCGAAGCCCTTGAACAGCTCGCAACCCATCGTCCCGACGTGGTCACGCTCGACGTGCAAATGCCGACCATGGACGGACTGGCCGCGCTGGACGCGATCTTCGCCAAGCAGCCGACCCCGGTCGTCATGGTCAGCAGTTTGACGGGCTCGGGCGCCCAAGCCACGTTCGACGCGTTGGATCGCGGCGCGATCGACTGCGTGCGGAAGCCCGACCCTTCGGCGTCGACCCACGCCGTGTTCCGCGCCGAGTTGCTCCAAAAAATCCGCGCCGCGGCCCGGGTCGACATGCAACGCCTGCTGGCGATTCGACGACAGCGCAAGACCGAAAATGCGGAATCGACGCTCGCCGAACCGATGGCATCGACGCTCAACGCCGACGCCGTCGATCGCTTGGCGACCGTCGTCGTCACGATCGGCATCTCGACGGGCGGTCCCTCGGCGCTGTCCGCGCTGTTCCGGTCGCTCGAGCCGCCGATGCCGCCGATTGTCGTGGTGCAGCACATGCCGCGGGGGTTCACCGCGCCGCTGGCCGCGAGGCTCGACGGTCTGACCTCGCTTTTGGTCCGCGAGGCCGCCGCGGGCGACGCGATTCAGCCCGACGGCGCGTGGATTGCGCCGGCCGGACGCCATCTGATCTTACGTCGCGTGGGCCAGCAGGTTCGCGTCGTGCTCAGCGACGCCCCGCCCCAAAGCGGACACCGGCCGTCGATCGACGTGATGATGGAATCGGCCGCCAAAACGTTCCCGCAACACTGCCTCGGCGTTCTCATGACCGGCATGGGCCGCGACGGAGTCGCCGGTTGCGCCGCCATCCATCGAGCGGGCGGACGCGTGCTCGGCCAGGACGAGGCCACGTCGGACGTCTACGGCATGAACAAGGCCGCCTGTCAAGCCGGCTGGGTCGACCGCGAAGTCCCGTTGGACCTGCTGGCCGACGCCTTTGGGGTCGAAATCCGACGCCTGTTGGCCTCGTAACATTCCACGGCCCGAGACCGTTCGAGACGGCGCGCGTCACTGGTCCGCTCGGGCAATCACGCCGACGACGGCTTGTGCGGCTCGCAGATAATCGTCGGGCGCCAAAAGCATTTGCCGGCCGCGAACGCCCGCCGACACCGCGATCACGTCGAACTTTCGCATGTGCTCGTCCACGTAGACCGGATAGTCCCGTTTGGCGGCCAAGGCCGTCACGCCGCCGCGCAGATAACCGGTCAGTGGCTGCACCTGTTTGAGCGCGACCAACTCGACCGATCGATTGTCGGACAACCGAGCCAGCGCCTTCAAGTCGATCTCCGCGTCGGCCGCCACGACGGCCATCAACACGCCGTGCCGATCGCCCCGGGCCACCAAGGTTTTGAACACCTGCTCCGGCGGAAGCCCGATGCCGTCGGCGACCCGTTCGGCGTCCAACTGATCCGGGTCCACCTCATACTCTCGGATATCATACGAGATGCCCAACGCGTCGAGCTTCCGCATGGCGTTGGTTTTCATGGTCGTCTACGTCGCCTGATAGCGTTCCACTTTGGCCCGATCCACCGTGACGCCCAATCCGGACAGCGGTGGCAGCGACGCCATGCCGTCGACGATCTCCAGCGGTTCTTGCAACACCGTGTCGCGCGGCTGGCCGGAGGCGAACTCGTTGGCGGCCGAAAACGCCGCGGTGGCCGCCGCCACGTGCAACAGGGCCGCCGTGGCGACGCCGACCGAGGGACGTCCGCCCAACACCGGCACCACGCCGGCCGCAGCCGCCACCGCCGCGCACGCCCGGGCCGGCACGATCCCGCCGACTTGATCCAAGTCGACCACCAGAAACGGCGCCGCGTTGCACCGCACGGCCGCCGTTGCATCGACCGGACCGCCGATCGTGCGCCATACGGCCAACGGCACGCTGGTTTGCCGACCCAACGAGGCCACCAGCCGAAGGTCTTCCGTATGCAACGGATCCAGCAGAAATTGCAGACCGAACGACTCCGCGCCGTCGGCTAATCGGCGAGCGGCGTCTAAATCGTATCGGGCCAGACCGTCCAAACGCAGCTCGATCCGATCGCCGACCAATTGCCGCACCGCCGCAAGGCCCCGCAGGTCTTCTTCGATCCGACCGCTGGCGGCGATGGTTTGCGTGTGGAAGCCCTGATCGGCCCGTTCGCGGGCGATCGACGCGGTAACGACCGACCGATGGCCGGCGATCCGCATCGACAGCGGAATCCGCCGCCGATAGTATCCGCCGAGCAGATTGTACAACGGCAATCGCAGCGACCGGGCCAGCACGTCCCAGACGGCCATTTCGACGGCGGCCCGAAGCGGCGGCGGATTCAAGGCGTCGAGCGTGTGCAGTTCTTCAAGGTCGTAGACGCTGCGGCCCTCCAACACGGCCAACAGCGACTCGCGCCGGGCAGCCAACTCGGAAGGCCGCCATTCGAGCCCGGACTCCCCCCATCCTTCGATGCCCTGGGTCGTGGTGACCCGCACCAGCAACGATCGAACCGGCGAGGTTGAATCGGTTTGTCCGATCGACACCAGATGAAATTCGAGGTCGTGGATTTTCATGGTTTCTTCCGCAACGGATCAGGCAGCGGGAATTTCAATTGTTCCCGGCAAATCACGCACGTCTCGACCGACGCTCCAAATTGTTTCCGCAACAGATCGACGCATTGTTGGACCAACGCTTCCGGCGCGCTGGCGCCGGCGGTCACCGCCACTGTCTCATCGCCCGAAAACCAATCGAGCCGGATGTCGGACGGATCGTCGATCAGATGGGCCTCGACGCCGCACGAACGAGCCAATTCGGCCAGCCGCCGGCTATTCGAACTGTTTTGGCTGCCGACGACCAACACGATCTGCGCCTGAGCGGCCAGTCGGCGGACCCCCTCTTGCCGGTTTTGCGTGGCGTAACAAATGTCGTCCCGCGTTGGTCCGACGATGTTGGGAAATCGCCGTCGCAACCGTTCGATAATCCGAGCCGCGTCGTCGACCGACAAGGTGGTTTGCGTCAGATAGGCTACGCGGGACGAATCGACCGCCTCGATCCGGTCCACGTCGTCGACGTTCTGGACCAAATGAATCACGTCGGACGCCTCGCCCATCGTGCCCACCACTTCGTCGTGTCCGGCGTGGCCGATCAAAAAGATCGTGTACCCTTGCCGAGCGAATCGCACGGCCTCGCAGTGGACCTTTGTGACCAGCGGGCAGGTGGCGTCGATCGCCGTCAACCGTCGTTGGGCCGCTTGGCGACGAATGGCCGGCGACACGCCGTGGGCCGAATACAACAGCGTCGAGCCTTCGGGCACGGCCGCCAAATCGTCGACAAAGATCACCCCTCGACTCTGAAACCAATCGACCACCCATTTGTTGTGAACGATCTCATGATACACGTACAGCGGCGTGCCGTAGGTCTCCACGGCCGCTTCCAAGGCATCGATCGCCATATTGACGCCGGCGCAAAAACCGCGCGGCGAGGCCAGTATCACTCGCATAGTGTCCTCGACGACTAAGCGATATCATAGCGGAAAGATCCGTGGCGGGGGATTGGGGGCAAAAAACGAGAAAATCAGGGGCGGAGGATTCGGGATTTCGGAACGACAGGACGCTCCCATCTCTTGCGATTTCGCCGAATTTCCTCAAAAATCGTTGCTGTCCGGCAAAAATGGTTGTGAAACGGCAGGCGGCGGACGGCGGTTTGAAAAAATGATCCAAATGCACGGCACGGCCATGAGCAATCTCTCCGCCCCCAATCCCCCGCCCCCCCCGTCGCTGGCCCAAAGTCAACGCGATTGCCGACGGTTGGCTCGGTGCCATTATGAAAACTTCACCGTGGCCAGCCGGTTGTTGCCTCGCGGGCTGCGGCAGCATTTCTGCAACGTCTACGCCTATTGCCGCTGGGCCGACGATCTGGCCGACGAAACAGGCGATCCCGCCCGCAGCTTGGAACTGCTCGACCAGTGGCAAGAACAACTTCGTCAGTGTTACGAGGGCAAGGCCGTCCATCCGATCTTCGTCGCGCTGGCCGAGACGATCCGGCAATTCGACATCCCGCAACAGACATTCGCCGATCTGTTGATCGCGTTTCGTCAGGATCAGCAGGTGACGCGCTACGAAACCGCCGACCAGTTGTTGCAGTATTGCCGCTGTTCGGCCAATCCGGTGGGGCGGCTGGTTTTGCATCTTGCCCGCGGTTGCACGCCCGAGCGGCTGCAATGGTCCGACGCCATTTGCACGGGCCTGCAACTGGCCAATTTTTGCCAAGACGTCGCCCGCGATTGGGACCGGGGGCGCGTTTATTTGCCGCAAGCAGCCTGCCGGCGGTTCGGCTACGACGAAACGATGTTCGCCCGACGCGCGTGCAACGACGCCTTTCGACGGCTTTTGGCCGATCAAGTCGATTGGGCCGAAAGTTTCTTGCGGCAAGGGCAACCGCTTGCGGCCCACATGCCGCCGGGCTTCCGGCTGCCGGTGGCGTTGTTCGCCGAGGGCGGATTGGCTACGCTAGGGGCGATCCGACGCCAAAACTACGACGTCTGGACTCGGCGACCGACCGTCTCTCGGTTTGAAAAATTTTTCTTGCTCGTCCGCTGTTGGTGGAAATGTCCAAAACGATGAATGCCGCTGGCGACCTGCTGAAAGCGAGCTACGCCGAGTGCCATCGGGCAAGTCGGCGGTCGGGCTCGACGTTTTACGCGGGCTTTTTGTTGCTGCCCACCGAGCGACGCCGTGCGATGGAGGCCCTGTACGCTTTTTTGCGACAGACCGACGACCTGGCCGACGCCGGCTTGCCGGGTCCCGCGTCGCGCGACGCCTTGACCGCGTGGCGCGCGTCGCTTCGTGGCGCACTGGACCTCCCATCGCCCGAACTGTCCACCGATGCCGGACTTCCGCTTTGCCTGCCCGCGTTGGCCGACACGGCGCGACGCTTTCAGATTCCCCACGAACATCTGTTTGCGGTGATCGACGGGGTCGAGATGGACTTGAACGGCCGCCGTTATGAGACGTTCGAGCAGTTGGAATCCTACTGCGATCGCGTGGCGTCGGCGGTCGGGCTGGCGTGCATCCACATCTGGGGATTTCGCGGTCCGGAGGCCTTTCGTCCGGCTCGCCAGATAGGCGTCGCGTTGCAGTTGACCAACATCCTACGCGACTTGAAGGAGGACGCCGCCGCGGGCCGAGTTTATCTGCCGTTGGACGATCTGCGGCAGTGCGGCTACTCGGTCGACGATCTGACCCACTCCGTGGTCGACGAGCGTTTTTCTTGTCTTATGGAGTTGGAGACGTCTCGCGCGGAGCAACTTTACCGCGACGGCGCGGAGCTGTTCGACTGGCTCGAACCGCCGGGCCGCCGGATCTTCGGACTGATGACGGCCACCTACCACGAATTGTTGCGAAAGATCGCCGCCCGACCGGCCGAGGTGTTTCGCCGTCGCGTCCGAGTCAGTCGACTGCAAAAGGCCCGGCTTTGGATTCGCTGGGCGTTGTGTCCGCCGCAGAGGTTTTTTTGATGGCAACCCACCGAAAGACACCGAAGTCGCTGGCCGTCGTCGGCGGCGGATTGGCCGGCATGGCGGCGGCTGCGGCGGCGCAGGCTCGCGGGTGGCGGGTCGAACTGTTCGAACAATCCAAAACGCTCGGCGGCCGGGCCGGCTCGATCTGGGACGCAACCGTCGACGAGCGCATCGACCCAGGCCAACACGTGGCGATGGGCTGCTGCACGGCGCTCATGGATTTCTGCCGTCAGGCGGGCGTCGACGATTGTTTCGAGCGATGCCGGCGGCTGCATTTTGTGGCCCCCGATGGTCGGCAGTTCGATTTCGCACCGGTCGGTTGGCTGCCCGCCCCGCTGCATCTGCTGCCGGGCCTGTTTCGTCTAAAATATCTTTCCCTCGGCCAACGATGGAAGATCGCCAAGACGTTGCAAAAACTCCAAAAACTGTCGCAAAACGCTTCGTTGACCGTGGAGAAAGAAAAAACCTTCGGCGATTGGCTTCGCAACGAAGGGCAATCGGACCTCGCGATCGACGGGTTTTGGTCGGTCGTCTTGACCAGCGCGCTCGGCGAGACGGTCGATCGGGCCTGTTGGTCGGCCGCGTGCAAGGTGTTTTGCGACGGCTTTTTGGCCCAACGCGACGCGAGCGACGTGCTGTTGCCCAAAAAACCGCTGGGCGAAATTTTCGGCGACCGCGTCGGCCGCTGGCTTTCGGCTCAAGGCGTCACAATCCATTGCAACGCGACGGTCCGACGGATCGAGGGCGACGCAATCCGCGCGACCAAACTTATTTTGGACGACGGCGAGCGACGCTCGTTCGACGCGGTCGTTGTCGCGGTTCCGTGGTGGAACGTCGGCGCGATGCTGGCCGACAATCTTCGGGCGGCGATGCCACGGCTGGCCGACGCCGCGCGGCTTCAACCGGCGGCCATCACGGCCGTGCATTTCTGGTTCGATCGACCGATCACGCAATTGCCGCACGCCGTGCTGGTCGGCCGACTCGGCCAATGGGTCTTTTTTAGTCCCGTGGGGCGGGCGAAACGCGTTGGCGACCCGTCCGACAAGAAAAACTATTGTCAGGTGATCGTTAGCGCGTCGCATCGAATGCCGTCGCGAACTCCGGACGAATGGCGGGCGGCGATTCTCGACGAACTGCGTGCGATCTGGCCGGCCGTCGGACAGGCCACGGTGCTGCATCATCGGGTGATCGTGCAGCCGAGGGCGGTGTTTTCGGTCTCGCCCGAGTCGGACTCGTTGCGACCGCCGCAACGCACGCCAATCGAAAACCTGGCGCTGGCCGGCGATTGGACCTCGACCGGCTGGCCCGGCACGATGGAAGGCGCCGTTCGCAGCGGGCAACTCGCCGTCGATGGGCTGGTCGGTTGACCGGGCCCTCGCAAAACAAAAACTCACCGTCCGCGTTCCGCGCCGAACCACTCCACCTGCCGTCGTGGACAAAATCGAAAGCCGCGCCGCAGGCAATACGGTTCGAGCCACGCGGTTTTCGACTCCAACGTGCGGAGGTCGACGCCCTCGGGCATTAAAAACACCCGGCCGCGGTCGATCCCGGGAAACTCGGCCAGATAGCGTTCCACCTCGCGGCAATCGCGTGGACGGCCGACGACGAACTTCAGTTGATAATCGTACTCCGACACCAATCGGCGAATCGTCTCGGGCGCGTGGCGCCGGGCCTCGTGACGCTGTGCCCAATGCGGATCGCTGGTCGTCGACGGCGTCGAGTTCGACAATTTCGGACTGATCGACATCAAGTCGCACGCCACGGGCAAGTAGAGCGTGCCGGACGTTTCGACCGTGATCCGCCACCCGGCCGCATGCAACTCGTCGGTCAAGGGAACCAATTCGTCGAACAGCATCGGCTCGCCGCCGGTCACGACAAGGTCAAGAGAAGAGGGATGAGGGATTAGGGATTGGGGATCGGAAGGGGACGAAAAGTGGAGGGTCTCGATTTGTTCTTGGATTTCGGCAACGGAAAAATCCTCGCCTTCGGGTGTCCATGAGGCGTAGGGCGTATCGCACCAACGGCATCGCAGGTTGCAGCCGCTCGTGCGAACGAAAACGCTTTCCGCGCCCGTCCAGCGGCCTTCCCCTTGAATCGATCGAAAGATCTCGGCGATGCGCATCGCAGTCCCCTAGCCCCTAGCCTCTAGCCCCTCTTCCGAATACCTCGTGGGATCCGACACGCCGGCGTCCAAAAAACCTTGACGTCGGATCTGACATGAATCGCATCGTCCGCAACTGCGGCCCTCGACGTCGGGATCGTAGCAGGAATGGGTCAAACCGTAGTCGAGGCCCAAGGCCGCGCCGCGGCGAATGATTTCGGCCTTGGTCCAAGCGATCAGCGGGGCGTGAACCGTAAACTTCCATCGACCCTCGACGCCCGCCTTCGTCGCCAGATTGGCCAGCGCGTTGAACGCCGCGACGTATTCGGGCCGGCAGTCGGGATAGCCGCTGTAATCGACCGCATTGACCCCGATGAAAATGTCGGCCGCGTCGATCGACTCGGCATAGGCCAACGCCAACGACAGCAGCACCGTGTTTCGGGCCGGAACGTAGGTGACGGGAATGTCGCCGGCCATCTGCTCGACCGAACGGTCCTTCGGCACGTCGATCGCGTCGGTCAGCGCGCTGCGGCCGAACTGGGTCAGGTCGACCGGCAAGATTACATGCCGCGCGACGCCCAACGATTGGGCCACGCGACGGGCCGCTTGGAGCTCGAACCGATGCCGTTGGCCGTAATCGACCGACAGGGCATTCAGCGAAAATCCCAGATCTTTGGCGATCGCCGCGGCGGTGGCCGAATCGAGCCCCCCGGAAAGCAGGACGACGGCCGAACGCTTTGTCATGACATCCCCCCCTTGTTCGCAAACCCTTTATCATGCCACAATGAAGGCTGGAAGAAAAGGAGCCAATCGCCCGATGACCGACCGCTTTCGCGACCTGCTGGAGACCTTTGACAATCCTTATCCCAAGCGGGACTATACCGTTGAGATCGTTTGTCCCGAATTCACGTCGGTTTGTCCCAAGACGGGCCAGCCCGATTTCGGCACGCTTTCGATCACGTACGTGCCGGACGCCGTGTGCGTGGAGTTGAAGAGTCTGAAGTTGTATTTGCAGCAGTTCCGCAACGAAGGCATTTATTACGAGAACGTGACGAACCGAATCGCCGACGACCTGACCGCCGCGTTGCATCCGCGACGGCTGGCCCTCACGGCCGCGTTCACGCCGCGAGGAGGCATTTCGACGACCGTCACCGTGCGATATCCGGAGTCGTGACGTGAACGCGCAAGCGTGCGAAATCACAAGCCATTTTCATCGCTCTGCCCCATGACCTCCAACCCACCTCCCATCACTATGCCAGACCAACCTCTCGTTTTGCTGTCCGGGTTCGCCGACGAGGCCGCCAATCAGAAGACGGCCGTCCAACAGTTCGCCGCGTTCGCCGCGCTGGGACTGCAATATTACAGTCTGCGATTCATCGACGTCGGCGAGGGCGTCAAAAACGTCATGAAGCTGACGATGGGCGAGATTCAAAAAATCCGCCACCTTCAGGACGAGTACGGGCTGAACGTTTCGTCGATCGGCTCGCCCATCGGCAAGGTGAAGCTGTGCGACGTGGACGACGGATCGAAAAACGTCTACGTGCCGATCAAAAAATATCTGGCCGGCGACGTCAAAAAGGCGTGCTCGCTGGCCCACGCGTTCGAGGCCAAGCTGATCCGCGGCTTCTCGTTCTACCAGCCGCGAGGCGACGATCCGTGGAAATACGTCTCGCAAGCGGTCGATTGGCTGGGCCAGGTGGCCGAAGCGTGCCACCGCGACGATTTGACCTACGGCCTGGAGGTCGAGGCGAATCTGGTCGGCTGCACCGGCCAACTGATGGCCGAGATTTATCGCCAAGTGAATCATCCGGGCATGGTGTTGATCTTCGACGCGGCGAACATCTTGGCGCAGGGCTACTCGTCCGCCGAACTCTACGAACAGTATCTGGCGATGAAGCCGGGCCTGGGTTGGATGCACATCAAGGATTATCGCTGTCCGGCCGGTTCGATCGAAAAAGGCGGCCCGGTCAACGAGGACGCTTTGGCCCATTTCGTGCCCGCCGACGTCGGCGACAGCGCCCACGCCACGATCCTACGCGATTTCCGCGAGATTCTGCCCGCCATCGACCGCAAGCTGCGCCGTCGCGGCATCCCCGGCGTGTTCCTCGATTTGGAACCGCACCTGAAGGGCGGCGGACAATTCGGAGGCTTCAGCGGACCTGACGGGATGGGCGTCGCCTTGCGATCGCTTTGCCGCGTGCTGGATTTCGTCGACATCGACTATCACATCCGCGACTTCGCCGACGTACAAGCGGCCCGGGGATTTTAGAGTTAGCGATGATTCCGAAACCGGATAGTTTCGGGATAGACCTCAGACACCGCCAACCACGGCCATCGCAGTTTACACCGGCGGACGCGTGTCGTCGGCTTTCGGAGTTCGATCGGCCGTCTCACTCTTATGGGCCGGCGATCGGTTCCAGTCGATCTCGATGTGGCCCGTCTTGCTGATGGTCAACCGACCGCTCAGCAGCGCGTATTCCATACCCCAGTAGATGGCCACCAACAGGGCCACCAACCCGGCGTAAAACGTCGTTTGGGCCGCGCCCAGCGTCTTCCACATCCACAAGAGCGTTGCGCCGGCCGCCAACGCCACCAACGTCACCATGAGCTTCGAGTACATGGCCTGCATGAGCACTTGCCGAGCGTGTTGGCTGATCGCGCTTTGCGCCGACAAATTGGCCAGCTCCCGCAATGCCGACAAATCGACGTTCCGCTCCGGCGCCACCGTGCGAGGCGACGACAACTCCGTCAGCTTTGCGTCGTCCGCGGCCACCGGCGCCGGAACCACGGGCTTTTTGACCGCGGCGGGCAGTCCTGCCGCTTCCTCAGCGATTCGGACCGACCGCGATTGCTGCGGCGCATAGGCCGGCGAATCCGCATCGCCTGACGTCGACCGAAGCCGCTTCATCAACCGGTTCATATAGTCGTCAATCGACTCTTCGTCCTTGCCCGACGCAACCGTTGATGTCTCCAATGACTTTTTCGGTTCCACGTCCACCGGCGGCGCAGGCTCGATCGCACGCTCCTGCGCCTCGTCAACGAGATCCACGGTCGCGCCAACGCGACGAAACACCTCGGCCAAATCGACCGGGGCCGCCGCACCAGGCGATTCGAATTCCGGCTCTCGCTCGGTCGTCGCAGACTCCTCGGCGGAAGGCTCCGATGTCATAGACTCCGTCGCCGCAGGCTCAGGCGTCGGCTCGGCCTGTTGAGGCTCCAACACCTGACGCTGTTCGTCCAACGCCGTTTTCTTGGCGTCCAACTCGGTTTCTTGCTCGTCCAACGCCTTTTGCTTCGCGTTCAATTCGATTTCTTGGGCGTCCAACGCCTTTTGCTTGGCGTCCAACTCGATTGTTTGCGCGTCCAGCGACTCGCGTTGCCGCTCCAATTGCTGCCGGGCGTCGGATTGCTCCGCTTGCCATTGTTGTCGTTGACGATCCAACGATTGACGTTCGGCCTCCGCTTCGGCCGACTCGGCAGCACGTCGTTTCGATTGCTCGACAACCTCCGCGGCCGATTGTTGGGCCTGCGCGTCCATACGACGCCGCTGTTCGTCCAACGCCTCTTTCTGAGCTTGCAAATCCGTCAACGCCGCGGAAATCTGTTCGTTTTGGGTTGCAAGTCCCGAAATGGTTTCTTGATGTTCCAATTCCCATTGCCGACGCTGTTCGGCCAACGCCTGTCTTTCCGCTTCGAGGTGTTCCTGTTCGGCGGAAATCTGTTCGGTCTGATTCGCAAGCCCGGCGACAGCGTCTTGGTGTTCCGATTCCCATTGCCGGCGTTGTTCGGCCAGTTTTTGCGTCTCGGCGTCAAAACTCTTTTGTTGGACGGAAAACTGCTCGGCCTGCGACGCCAACTGGGCCGCAGACTCTTGATGTTCCGATTCCCACTGCTGACGTTGTTCGGCCAGCTTTTGCTTTTCCGTTTCGAGGCGATGCCGCTCCTCGGCGAATTGTTCCCGCTCGGCGGCGAGCTTCGCCATGGCCTCCCCCTGTTGCGACTGCCATTGCTGATGCTGCTGCTCCCACTGGCGTCGCTGCTGCTCGAGTTCTTGCTTCAATCGTTCGAGCGACACGTCGGACGAGGGCAAAACGGCCGCCTCCTTTGGCGACGAACCGCGCATATTCCTAGACGGCTGAACGGCGACCACCTCGAGGTCCACGGACCCGATGCCGAGCCGATCGCCCGGCAAAAGTTCGGCGTCGGTGAACGCTCGATCGTTGAGCCGCGTGTCGGGCGACCAGCGTCGAACCACCGTGACGGCCGGCCCTCGCACGATCAAACAATGCAACGGCGACACGCCGGAGGCCCGAAGCCGCAAGGTGCAGCGCGGGCCCGAACCGATCGTGCATTTGGTCGACTTCAATCGTACGATCTGGCCTTCGCGCGGGGCGCTGCAGATCCGAAACACCAAGTCCCCATCGGCAGTCTCCGGAAGCGAGGACGGTTTGTCCGCACACGTTGTGGCGACCATGGTTATCCGTCGTTTGGGGGTAGTTTTCGCTAAAGCCTCTACTGCGTTTAGCTTACGTTGAAGAGGAGGTCAACGCGGTCGCACCGGATGGGCCGGATAAACTTCGGATTGAGAAAAAACGGCTGTATATCTTTGCCGGTTTTGACGATTATTGGATGGCGTCGCGGCGCGGTCGAGGTTCCGCGAAGCAGGCTGGGACGGCCCGAGGAACGGCCATCCGACCTGGTCGGTGGAGCCTTGCGAAAAATCGGCCGGGACCGGCAAATCGGAGGTGGGGGTCCGTCTTATTTTTTGGCAGAGTGTCCTGACCTACGGCGGCCCGGATATTTTGCGCATTTTGGCCCGTCATGGGTCCACATGCGTAGTATATTTAGGTTGCTGACGAGTGGCGGCCTGTCGTCGCGGAGGCGTCGAGTTGACGCCCGTGACGCTTGGGTCAAAACAGCAAAATCCTAACAAGGGAGAGTTCGAAAAAAGACTGCACGGCAAGGGGGAATGACCTCCGGCGTAGTCGGCCGTCGAACGTCGAGGTGACAGCTTATGAGCCGCAAAGAAGCGATTCTGAACATGCACCAGATTCTCGTCAAGCGACGCGATGCCTTGCGAAAGGCGCTGGCCGGCGACCTGAGTTTGCTCAAAGAACTTCGCGCGCAGACCTCCGGCGACATGGTCGATGCAGCGCTCGATTCGGTGCAGGACGAGATCAGTTCGCAATTGGCCGAAGTGGAAAGCCGCGAATTGGCCCGCATCGAATACGCCTTGGAGCGGATGCGGGAAGGCCAGTTCGGCATTTGCGAGGGCTGTGGGACCAACATCCCCGTCGCCCGATTGAACGCCCTGCCCTACGCCACGCACTGCATCGACTGCCAGCGTGAAGCGGAGCGACAAGGCGCCGCCTCCTCGTCCGACGTCGATTGGGGCCGCCTGCTGGATTCCTCCGGCGACGCCGCCGACATATCGATCAACGACGTCGAATTGGACGTTTCGTGATTCGCTTGATTGAGCGCACGGGGCCGGGTAGACTTTCTTCTATGAGAGACACTACAGCCCCACGCATCGTCGTTTCCGCCCTTTGGCTTTTTGTGGGGGCCGTCGCCGCATGGGGCGCGCCGCCCACCTTGCCGGCCGCTTTGCTGCGACCGGAATCGAGCCGGCCGGAACAACGGGCTGAACTGCAACGCGAGCTGGATCGAAACGCCAAGCTGCTCGAGGCCCAGTCGGCCGTCGTTCGAACCGTAGCCAAGCTGGTCGGACCGGCCGTGGTCCATATCGAGGCCGACATCCCGTCCGACTCCGAGGCCGCGTTCAATCGCCGCCGGCTCGAAGAGGCCGGTTCCGGCGTCATTATCCAGTGGAAAGAGAATTTCTACGTCTTGACCAACCGCCACGTCGTTCGCGGCGCCTCGCCCGAAGGCATTCGCATTCATCTGGCCGACGGCCGACGTCTGAATCCCAAAACGGTTTTGGAGGATGAAAAAACCGACGTGGCCGTGCTGCCCGTCAGCGCGCCCGACCTAGTGGCCGCGCCGATCGGCGACAGCGACCGGCTCGAGATCGGCGATTTCGTCCTGGCCGTGGGCAGCCCCTTCGGATTGAGCCATTCCGTGACGTTCGGAATCATCAGCGCCAAGGGTCGCCGCGCCCTGCATTTGGGCGAGGTCGCCACGGTCGATTTTCAGGACTTTTTGCAGACCGACGCCGCGATCAACCCCGGCAACAGCGGCGGTCCGCTGATCGGCCTGCGCGGCGAAGTGGTCGGCATCAACACGGCGATCGCCAGCAATTCCGGCGGCAATGAAGGCATCGGGTTCGCCATCCCGATCAACATGTTCATGGCCGTGGGCCGACAGTTGATCGAGACCGGCACGGTGACCCGCGCGTTTTTGGGCGTCAATCTGAACTCAAAGTTCGGACCGTCGATGGCCGCCGAGTTGGGACTGCCTCGTCCGATCGGCGCCCACGTGACGGGCATTCGACCGGGCACGCCCGCCGAGGCCGCCAAGCTGCAAGTGGGCGACGTCATTCTTGAGTTCAACCACACGCCGGTCGAAGACGACGCCCACCTGGTCAATCTGGTCAGCCTGACGCCAGTCGGCAAAACCGTGCCGCTGTTGATCTTCCGCGACCGCAAGCCGATCACGATCCTGGTCGAAGTGGACGATCGCGGGAAGTTCTCCAAATAGCGGGCGTTTTTTATTTCTCACAAAAATACACCATCACGTGGGGCACTACACCACTAGAAAGCAGGTAAGCGACACCTCTACAGGGGGAACGCGGCAATGTCTCGCGTCGGTTGACAGCCTGCCCCTTGTGCTTTAAGATGTTTGGTTTCAAATGAG
Organism: Thermoguttaceae bacterium; assembly: GCA_039698075.1. Classification (GTDB taxonomy): domain Bacteria; phylum Planctomycetota; class Planctomycetia; order Pirellulales; family Thermoguttaceae; genus JAJFVC01. The sequence goes on from JBDKTJ010000070.1 coordinate 40,639, forward strand.
ATAACGGTTTTCCGAGAAGGTATCCCTATCATGGCCGTTCCGAAACGCCGACAGAGCAACGCCCGCACCGGTAGTCGCCGGGCGCACGATTTCAAGAAGCCCAAGCAGCTTTCCACCTGCGAGCAATGCAGCACCGCGTTGCCGACGCACATGGTCTGCCCGAATTGTGGTCATTACATGGGCCGTAAAGTCGTCGAGACCGAGTCTTGAGCAGAATTGCCTTTCTGTTTCCCGGACAAGGCGCCCAGACGGTCGGCATGGGCCGGCGGCTTGCTGAGTCGCTGCCCAGCGTCCGATCGCTCTACGATCGCGCTGCGGATGTGCTTGGCTACGACCTGGCGAAGCTGTGCTTCGAGGGTCCGGCCGAGCATCTCGATTCGACGGTCTACAGTCAGCCGGCGATCTTCGTCACGAGCTTGGCGGCGCTCGAGTGGTTGCGGTCCGAGTCGCCCGAGGTGGTGTTGGGCTGCGAAGCCACGGCCGGTCTGAGCTTGGGCGAATACACGGCCATGGTGTTCGCCGGCGTGATGGATTTTGAGGCCGGGCTGATGTTGGTCCAACGTCGCGGCGCGGCGATGCAAGAGGCCGCGGACGCCACACCCAGCGGCATGGTCAGCATTCTAGGCCTCGAAACCGTCGAGGTGGAGTCGCTTTGCGAAAAGGCCCGGCAAGGCGAAACGCTCAAGATCGCCAACCTGCTGTGTCCGGGCAACATCGTGGTTTCCGGCAGCCAAGGGGCCTGCGAGCGAGCGGCCGAAATGGCCCAGTCGTTCGGTGCGATGAAGGCCATGCCGTTGGCGGTCGCCGGCGCGTTTCACACCGAAATCATGCGGCCGGCCGACCGTCGCTGCGCCGAGGCGCTGGCGGACGTGTCCATGCAAAAGCCGCGCATTCCCGTGATTTCCAACGTCGACGCCCTGCCGCACGACGACCCCGAGGAAATCCGCCAAATCCTGGTGCGGCAGATTCTCCAGCCCGTCCGCTGGGAAGATTCCATGCGTTACTTGCTCGGTCAGGGATTCGACCAATTCTACGAAGTTGGGCCCGGCCGGGTGCTTCGCGGCTTGTTGCGGCGGATCGACCGCAAAGTCGAATGTCAGTGCGTGGAAGTGTGAAAAAAGGGGCTAGAGGCTAGGGGCTAGTTTCGTTTCCGCTTCTTCGTACCAACACAAAAAACCAAACCCCGGGAACACCCATCGTGACTAATCGAATTTCCACGGACTTAACCGGAAAAACCGCGCTGGTGACCGGCGCCGCTCGCGGCCTGGGCCGTTGCATCTCGTTGTCGCTGGCAGCCGCCGGCGCCAAGGTGGCCTGCATCGACGTCAACACGGACACGTTGGCCGAAACGATCGGCACGATTCGCGAAGCCGGCGGAACCGCAGAACCGTTCGCCTGCGACGTGACCCAAAGCGACCGGGTCAACGAAACCGTCGACGCCGTGGTCCAACTATGGGGCAAGCTCGACATCTTGGTCAACAACGCCGGTATCACCCGCGACAATGTCATCGTGCGCATGAAAGACGAGCAGTGGGACGCCGTGTTGAACATCAACCTGCGAGGCACGTTCTTGTTCACGCGCGCCGCCGCCCGGCCGATGATGAAAGCCCGCGGCGGACGAATCGTCAACATCGCCAGCGTGTCGGGCCTGATGGGCAACCCCGGTCAGGTGAACTACTCGGCCTCGAAAGCCGGCGTGATCGGCCTGACGCGCACCATCGCCCGGGAACTGGCCGGCCGCAATGTGAGGGTCAACGCCGTGGCGCCCGGGTTCATCGCCACCGACATGACCGCCGCGTTGGGCGAGGAAATCCTCCAGGAGGTCCGCAAGCAGATTCCCCTGGGCCGGATGGGCGAGCCGCAGGACGTGGCCGACGCCGTGTTGTTCCTGGCCAGCGACGCCGCGTCGTTCATCACGGGCCACGTGCTGACGGTCGATGGTGGGTTGACGGCCTGAGAAATTGGGGGCGTGAAATTGCGGTTTGGGAAACTGGGTAACTTCCATCCCCCGGTCCTTGATCCGTAATCTCCAATCCCCTAAAAAATCCCTCGATAGATATAGACACGGAGGCCGAAAACCGTTATATCTTGCGGGTTCAAATGAGAAACAGGGCAAGACACGGAGGCTTTGGCCTCTAGCGCGAGTTTACTGGCAGATTGGGTGGGGATTGCCACGGGAGCGCGTCCCCCAAACAGATACATGGCAGCAGGAGGACCCTCACGGTGGCCTCAGTTCAAGAACGAGTGATCGATATCGTCGCAGAGCAGCTTGGCGTCAGCAAGGACCAGATTACGCGCGAAACGTCGTTCGTCAACGACCTTGGCGCGGACTCGCTCGACACGGTCGAGTTGGTGATGGAACTCGAGGAAGAGTTCGACATCAACATCCCTGACGACGTGGCCGAAAAGATTCAGACGGTCGGACAGGCCATCGACCACATCGCGAAGGCGGTCGAAAGCACGGAAGCCTCTGCTTAATCCATTCGCATGAAACGTCGCGTTGCCGTCACAGGTCTTGGCGCAGTCACTGCGCTGGGATGCAAGGTGGAGGAACTCTGGACTCGCATTTGCCAAGGCGAGAGCGGAGTTTCCTTGCTTTCGTCCGAGCGGCTGGACGACCTAACCGCCTACAAGGTCCGCATCGGCGGCGAGCTCCGCGGCTGGACGCCCGACGGCTATATTCCGGCCAAAGACGTCAAGCGGTTCGATCGCTTCGTGCAGTTTTCACAAGTCAGCGGCATCGACGCCGTCCGCGATTCCGGCTTGGATTTCTCCAAGGAAGATCGGTGGCGTTGCGGCGTGATTCTCGGCTCGGGCATCGGCGGCCTTGAATCGATCGAGATTCAACATTGCCGCCTGCTCGACAGGGGACCGGACAAAGTCTCGCCGTTCACGATTCCAAAACTGATCGGCAACGCCGCCAGCGCGCATCTGGCCATCGAGTACGGCCTGCGCGGTCCCAACCAAGTCGTGGTGACGGCCTGCGCCAGCGCGACCAACGCGATGGGCGACGCCTACAAACTGATCCGCGACGATGAGGCGGATATCATGGTCACCGGCGGCAGCGAGGCCGCCCTGACGCACATCGGTTTGAGCGCGTTCGCCACGATGCGGGCACTGTCCGAGCGAAATGACGATCCAAAACATGCCAGCCGCCCGTTCGACCGCGACCGTGACGGCTTCGTGCTGAGCGAGGGCGCGGGTCTGTTGGTGTTCGAGGAACTGGAGCACGCAAAAGCCCGCGGCGCCCACATCTACGGCGAGGTCTACGGCTACGGATGCAGTTGCGACGGTGGCGACATCGTGGCGCCCGACAAAGACGGCGTCGGCGCGGCCCGGGCCATGATGCTGGCGATCCGCGACGCCCGAATCAACCCGACCGATCTCGACTACATCAACGCCCATGGCACAAGCACGCCGCTGGGCGACGCCGCCGAAACGATCGCCGTCAAGAATGTGCTGAAAGAGCACGCCTACAAGGTGAGCGTCTCGAGCACCAAGAGCCAGCTCGGCCATCTGCTGGGCGCCAGCGGCGGCGTCGAATTGATCTTCTGCCTGCTGGCGATCCGCGACGGGGTGATCCCGCCGACGATCAATCTCGAAAATCCCGACCCGGTCTGCGACTTGGATTACACGCCCAATCAGGCCAAACCGCGTCCGGTGTCGATCGCCATGTCGAACAGTTTCGGGTTCGGCGGCCACAACGGCTCGCTGATCGTCGGCAAGCTCCGCAACGAATAAAAATCGCGGGCTACATCTTTTCGACGACCTGGATGCCCAACAACTCCAAGCCTTGCCGGATCGTCCGAGCGGTCAGATCGCACAGCAACAGCCGGCTTTGGCGAAGCTCCTCCGTCTCGGCCCGCAAGACGTGGCACTGCTCGAAAAACGTCGAGTAGCGATTGGCCAAGTCGAACAAGTAGGCCGTCAATTGGTTGGGCCGATAGTCGGCCACGGTCATTTCGAGCGCCTCGGCGAATCGGAGCAGTTCGAGCGCCAGCGCCCGCTCGGCCGGCGCGTCGAGCCGGATCGTCGCCCCGCTGCGGCGCAACGCCTCGACGTCGACGCCGCCCCGCGAAAAAATGCTCCGCACCCGGGCGTAGGCGTATTGCAGATAGGTGGCCGTGTTGCCGTTCATCGCCAACATCTTATCGTAGCTGAACACGTAATCGCTCGTGCGGTTTTGCGACAGATCGGCGTACTTCAGCGCCGCGATGCCGACCGTCTCGGCGACTTGTTGACGCTGTTCGGTCGAGAGCTCCGGTCCGTCGGGCTTGGCATCGTCGTTGGCCGACACGATCTCCATGGCCCGGCGCACGGCCTCGTCCAACAATCCCTCAAGCCCGACCGTGTCGCCCGACCGGGTTTTGAACGGCCGTCCATCATCGCCCAACACGGTGCCGAAACTGACGTGGCGCAGCTCGACCCGATCGTAGCCCAACAACGCCGCGGCGGCGAACAATTGCTGAAAATGAAGCGATTGCCGATGATCGACCACGTAGAGAATCGCGTCGGGATTCCAAGTCTCCATTCGGTAGCGGATCGTCGCCAGATCGGTGGTCCCGTACAAGAACGCCCCGTCCTTCTTGCGGACCAGCATCGGAGTCTTCTGGCCGTCGAGAAAGATGCAGATCGCGCCGTCGCTTTCGCGGGCCAATCCGCGTTCAAGCAACTCGTCGACCAACGGGGCCAGTCGGTCCTCGTAAAAACTTTCGCCCAGCGTATAGTCGAACGTGACACCCAGACGCCGGTACATCCGACCGATCTCGTCCTCGCAAAACGGCAGAAACTCGCCCCAAAGCCTGCGGCACTCCGGATCGCCAGCGTGCAGCTTGGCCGTTTCGGCCAACACGGCCGCGTGCAGATGCGGATGTTCGGCGGAAAGCCGCGACAACTCGGCGTCGACCACCGCCGGCAGCTCCTTGGCGTCCTGAAAATCCATGACCCGGCGAACCAGTCGGTACAATCGGGCGAGCTCCTCGACCGGATTGCGGCGATACGCTTCCTCATCGCGGAAGTTGCGCCACCCGTACAGGATCATGCCGAATTGCGTGCCCCAGTCGCCGATGTGATTGTCGCTGATCGCCTCGTGGCCCAAGAATCGCAACACCCGACACAGCGCGTCGCCGATCACAGTCGAGCGAATGTGCCCGACGTGCATCGGTTTGGCCACGTTCGGAGCGGAAAAGTCGACCACGTAGCGACGTCGCTGTTGCGGCGCCGACTCGGGAACGCCGAGCCGGGGATCGCCGACCGACGCCGACAGTCGCTCGATCAACCAGGAATCCTTGACACGCAGATTGATGAACCCGGGCCCGGCGATTTCGGGCGGCTGGCACAGATCGGCCACGTCGAGCCGAGCGACAATCTGCGCAGCCACGTCGCGCGGCGGGCGATGCAACTGCTTGCCCAGCGACATCGCCATGTTGGCCTGATAATCGCCGAACTTCGGCTCCTGACTGCGTCGAACCAACTCGATCGACTCGGCCGGATCGGCCGCAAGTTCCGCCAGCGCCGCGCGGAACCGTTCCTTCAAGATGGGTAGAATGCTCATCGCGGTTTTCGCGACACCCGTTTGGCGTGTCCCCAAAGATCTTCCAGCGCGTAATACGATCGCATCTCGGGCTCGAACAGATGAACCACCACGTCGCCGTAGTCCAACAAGATCCAACGGCTTTCCTCGTAGCCTTCGATGCCCAGTCGCCGGTCGCCCATGCGATCTTCCAAAGCGTGGTCGATTTCCTCGCTGATCGCGTGCAACTGGCGACGGCTCGTGCCGCTGACCACCACGAAGTAGTCGAACATGGCGGTCAGCTCGCGCAGATCCAGCACGACAATGTCCGTACCCCGATTGTCTTCGGCAACCTGCGCGGCCAGAATCGCTCGCTGAAGTCCGGCGTCGGACCCTCGCGGCATTTCGGAAGAACTCGAGGTTTTCGCGTTGCTCGTCGTCATTCACCCTCCAGACAACCCAAGCGGCCCATAGAAAACGAGGCTTTCATTTTACCGAACGCCCGGCAGACTGACCAGCGGCATCGTCTGCCCCCCCTGGCAGAGAAACACAACTCAACAACAACCACCCGTTCTGGTGGTTTCCAACTGACGCATCTTCCCTATTTTGCGTTTTCTACTTGGCTTTTTTGATTCGGCGGATTAGGCTGTAAGAGAGCGACAATCGCGGTGCGAGTGTTGGTGATTGTCCTCGGCACCCTTAGAACGCGGACTCGATTGCGGAGGATAGCGACGATGACGGCGACTTGGCAGCGGCGATGCGGGATTGCAGCGGCGGTGTTTTTCGGAATGGCCGCGACCGTTTTGGCCGGAGACTACAATCCGTCGGATTTGACCGTCGAGATGTTTTCGGCGATCCAACGGGGCGACATTGCGGTGAAGCTCATTCCGAAGGATTCGACGCAAGCCCGCGTGCTGATCGAGAACAAAACCGACAAACCATTGAACGTCAAATTGCCTGACGCCTTCGCCGGCGTGCCCGTTTTGGCGCAATCGGGTCGTTCGGGTCACGGCAGCAGTGGAAGCAGCCGAAGCAACAGCAGCGGCAATCAATCCACCGGCGGCGGCATGGGCGGCATGGGCGGCGGCTCCGGCATGTTCAACGTCGCTCCCGAAAAAGTCGGCCAACTGAAAGTCACCACCATCTGCCTCGAACACGGAAAACGCGAGCCGAACGAACGGATGGCCTATGAAATCAAACCGCTGGAAAGCGCCACGGCCAAGGCCGGCGTCCGCGAATTGTGCCAGTTGCTGGGCAGCGGCAAAATCAGCCAGCGAGCCGCGCAGGCCGCCGCTTGGCACATGAACAACGACATGAGTTGGCAACAATTGGCCGCCAAGCAGCTTCGGTTCGCCAACGGCACGAGTCGACCCTATTTCACGGCCGATGAAATCCACGGCGGCATGGAGCTTTGCTCGGCCGCGGTCCGGTTGGCCAAGGAAAACGCATCGAAGGCGAAATCGCAGGCCGAACAGCCTGCATCTGAAACGCCCATCGTCGAAGAATCGCTCAAAACGCTCCGTGGCCGCAAGGTAAACCCTTAAACGTCCGATAAAAGGGAAGTGGCCTCCGCGCGGTCGGATGTCGCTTGCAATATCAAAGGTTTGTCTGCGCTCAGTTCGTTTCCGTGGACCGCGGCCCGCCACACCTCGCCCCCCCGCCGTCAAACCTGCCACGGCCGCCCCACACCGACGCGTCAACAGGTTTTGGGATCGACTCCCAAAAAATCCTCATGACCGGTTACTCGCGAATGACGCCGCGACAAGCCCAGGCGACGCTGGCGACCGTTGTTCTGGCCGTTGCGGCGGCTGTGGCTGTCACGCTGTCGCCATTGGCCAACCCACGTTGGAGTTCCCACGGCGGCCAACCGGGCGACGCGGCCCTTTACCGCGCTGAAGTCGAACGAATCCACCGCGGCCAAGGCTATTATGAGGCCGCCGCCGCCGAATTGACCGCCCAGGGTTTTCCCACCCGCAACGTGTTCAATTGGCGGACGCCGCTGCCCGTGTGGCTCTTGGGGCAACTGCCCAATCTGGCTTGCGGCACGGTGATTTTGGGCGTTCTCTCGTTCCTGCTGCTGTGGTTGGCCTTCGAGTCGCTGTGGCGAGACGAAAACGTCGAGCCCGCCTCTCCGTCCCGCCGCGCACGACAAGTCTTCGGACAACCGGCGGCCTGCGCGCTGTTGCTGATCGGACCGCTGTTGCCGACCATACTGGGCGATTTGTGCGTGATGCCAGAGCTTTGGGCGGGCGTGTGGATCGGCCTGTCGGTTTGCGCGTACGGAGTCCGACGGCCCGGGCTTGGCGTGGCGTTCGGTCTGGCCGCGTTGTGCTTTCGTGAATTGGCGTTGCCTTACGTTTTGCTCTCGGCGGCGATGGCTTGGCGGCAACGTCGTCGCGGCGAGCTGGTCGCGTGGCTGGCGGGGCTTGCCGTGTGGGCCGCGTGGTATGGCCTGCACGCATGGCATGTTTGGGGATTGATCGCGCCCGACGCCCGCGCACATGCGCACGGCTGGATTCAATTCGGCGCGGCGGGATTCGTCATCTCGACCGCGCAAATGAACGCCTACTTGGTGCTGCTGCCGCAATGGGTCACGGCCATCTATCTGGTCGCGTCGCTTGTGGGCTTGGCCGGTTGGGACACGCCGCTGGGCCGGCGAGTTGGTTTCGCCGTATGCTTGTTTCTGACGATGTTCGCCGTGGCGGGCCAAAGCTTCAATCAATACTGGGGCTGGCTGATCGCGCCGCTGCTTTGCTTCGGCGTCGTCCGATGCCCGGCGTCACTGGCCGACCTGTGGCGAGCGGCCGTCAAACGCTGAACGTCGCTTCGGATTCCCGATCCGTCACGGCCGACGATTCATGTCGGCGGCGACGCTCATCCCAAGTCCTCCTCGGAAACAAGACGCTTCGGTCCAGTCAACGAGCCAAAAAAACAAACGGCCAACAGACCGAGTCCCAGCGTCGATGCGACGAAACCGCGTTGCAGACTGCTCGGTTGAAAAACCAACGTGACGTGATGCCGACCCGGCGAAATCACGCAGCCCATGAAATCGCCGTTGATGCGATACACCGGACACGGTTGTCCGTCCACGCGGGCCCGCCACCCCTCGTGATAGCTTTCGGCCACGACCAGCAACTGCGCAGCCGGACATTCGGCATCCACCTCCAAACAGCCCGGCCGATCGGACGTCAACGCCGCCGCGCCGGGTTTTGAAGCGGGAAACGACAACGGAACTTCGCAAAGCGCCGTCGTGTCGGGGCAGATCCGAGAAATGTCCGACGCCGGATCCGTCGTCACCAACGTCCGCGTCACCAAACGCACGCGCGGCAGCGGATCGGGCGTCTCCAGCCAGTCGTCCCCATAAGGTTTCAAGCCGGCCACCGCCGCGGTCGACGCGTTGCGGCGCACCCAGCGAACGCCCGCCACACGCAACGAAGGCAACAAGCGGTAGTCAAGCTGCCGGCCCGGTTCAAGACCCGCGTAACCGTCCGCGCGACTCCAACCGCGAAGCGTCATCAAGTCGCCGGTGCGAGGACCGGGCTCATCGACGCGCAACAGCGACGCCGCGACGCGACCATCGGGCGAACCCGGCGGTGTGCGGGCCGACGCAATGAACTGCTCCATCGGAGCGCTCTGCCGCACCGACGAATAGCTCAACCCATAAAAGCCTTGATCGCAGGCAGCTAAAACGATGAGTCCAATCAGGGCCGCCGACCGGCCGCGAACCGCCAACACGATCAGAATCACGGCCGTCAACAACAACGCCGGACCGGCCAAGATCGCAACGGTCGACGCCATGTACGGTTCATGACGGAGCTTCACGCCCGCGATCGCCACCGCCGCCGACGCACCGACCAGAAACCACAACGGTTCGAAATCGCGGCCCAGGGCCAGCCAAGAGCGACGGGTTTCGAGCCACGCCGGGTCGTGCCGCTGGCGTTTGGCCGCGTCGCTTTCACGAACCACCAACACGAATCCGATCGCCGCCAACACGGAAGCCGCCAATTGGAACAACACCAGATAACGGCAAGGACAACGAAAGCCGCCGACCACGGGCAGCCAGGTCGTGATCCGATAGAGAAAGCCGAACTGTCCAAAACTCATCAGCAACATCAGCAGCGCGAATCCCAAGCTGCCCCAGGCCAACAGGGCCAACGAGCCCAATTCGCGGCGATGGGCGCAAACCCAGACAACCAGCACCAAGGGGACCGCGCCCAGATAGGCCCCAAACTCGTGGGTGCTGTCGCCGAACACACGGTCGGCGAACAGATACGGCCCGACCAGTTGCAGCACGTTCAACGGATGCAGCGAACCCCAAAACGCGAACTGGCCGTCGACCGCCATTCGAGCGCTGTGGCGCCACGCATCGAGGGTCGGCAGGATTTGAATCCCGCCGATCAACAGCCCGATCCCCTTGGCGATCACCACGCGAGGCCACATCTGCACGGTGCAGCCGACGCAATCATCGCATGTGGAGCACAAACTGCATCCGGATCGGGCCGCGTATTTTTGCGAGACCTCCAGAAAAACCACGTAGGCCGTCTCGACCACCATCGAATACCAGACGAACTGCGGATATCCCAACAGCAATTGCGACCCGGTCAACAGCGCGATCAACGCCGTGGCCCACGCGATGCGCACGCGCCGCGAGTCGCTCAACGCCACGTCGATCGCCCACAAAAGCCAAGGCACGTGGGCCACGACCGCAATGGCGTTCGGATGGACGAAGTGCAGCAGATTAAAACTAGAAAACGTAAAAACCAACGCGCCCAACATGGCGGCGTCGCCGCGATGCAGACGTCGCTTCAAAAGCATCCACATTCCGATCATCATGATCGGGTAGGGCGACAGGTACTCCCACGCCAGCGCAGCCCGCAACGGCAACACCCGATAGATCAGTTGGTGCCACGGATGATAGAGCCCGACTTGCCCCTCGCCGGTCAAATAGAATCCGGAAAACAATTGCGGCATCCAGTCGTAAGGCTGCCCGTGGGCTAGGCGATCGGCGAAAAAGGCGCGGAGCGGGAGATGAAACCCGCCAAGGTCGTCGGCCGTGTAAATGCGTCCGGCGAAAAACGGGGCGGCCAACACGCCCAGCAGGACCAACGCCGCCAGGACTGCCCAAGCGACCGTGTCGTCGCCGGTCGAAATTTTCGCCCGCGTAATGTTCTGCCTGGGTGTCGTCATTCTCGTAGGAGCTTTGAGGGTCGAGGATGGTTCCGTCCAAGCATAGGTTATCCGCCAGGACATGCCCTCGCGCGGGAAGGAAAAAATGCAACGCGACCGCCCCCCCCAAAAAAAGCGGAAGAAACCGCTGCCACGGCCCGCCGGGAATCGTGGAAGAGCGAAGAGCAATGCCAAACGCTAATGGTTCAAAAGAATCTGCCAATTGGCCACAAGGACCACCAAAACGCCGAGAATCCAAGACGGCACCCGGGGTTCCTCGGGCACGTAGAAGAGTTTTCGGCACTCGGGGCAAAAATTAGGGCCGTCGTGGTTTCGTGCTTGCACGACACGCCCTTGGCAGTACGGACAATGAGCATGCATGAAATGCACCTCAAAAAATGCGAAACCGGAGATGTGGAGATGCCGCAACGCAACCAAGCGGTCGACATAATCCACATCTCGATCCACGATCGGGTTCTGTCAAAAAGGGGTGATCCCCCCTCTACCGTAAACATACATTACTTCTTTGCCTATGGCTCGCAAACGCCGCAGCCGTTTTGAAACGAAAAATTTGACAACCTCAAAAAACCGACCTAGGGTGTCTATAGAGGTTGGATGCAAAAGCATTCGCCTTTTTTCCGAGCCACGTGACGGCTCGGGCGTGGGATGGTTCTCCACCGCATCGCGAGTGCGCTTTTCCGAACGGTGGGACGTCCTGCGAGAAAGGCCTGCAACCTCTTCATCCTCGACAAAGGCAAACCGGTCGTAAGGCTGGGACGCAAAACCAAGGGCCGCCGGATCGTATCCGTCGGAAGCCTGGTTGCCGAAAGGGTGTTGTGAGAGTTGTTTCGGCAGGGCGGGAGACGAAGAGGTTTTGTTTTTACTAAAGGTGGGATCCCGACGATGAACCGCAGGCCGGCGTCAGCCCGAAAGGGTTGATGTTTCGTCCGAAGGGTCCCAATAGGGTTTTGTGGTTCCGGCCGGCTTCCGTTGGGAAGTTGGATCCGGAATGGAGGAATACCCATGAAGTCGCTCGCTCAGAAAGTGCAACGTTTCCTCGTTTCCGAGGACGGCCCCACCGCCGTCGAGTACGCCGTGATGTTGGCCCTGATCGTGATCGTCTGCTTGACGGCGATCACCTCGATTGGCACCAACGCCAATAAGACGTTCAACACCATCGCGACGAAAATCGGCACCTAAGGTGGTTGGCCATGTGGGAACCCGGCTCGGGATTCGAGCCGAAGCGTAGTGACCGCTAGAACCGGAAGAACCCCCTCGAAGCCAAAGGAAATGGTTTCGAGGGGGTGTTTTTTGACCTATACATTGTGTAGGAGATAATTTCCACCTTTACTTACGGAGCCTTCTGGCATGTTGACGTCCCTGCACCTTCCCGCGTTCCTCACGGAAAACTGGCCCGTCTGGCTGCTCAGCGCCGTGTTGATCTTCGCCGCCGTCATCGACGGCCTGAAGCTGAAAGTGCCCAATTGGATCACCTACCCGCTGCTGCTGGCCGGATGGATTTACAGCGCCATGCAGTTCGGCTGGCCCGGCCTGGGCGACAGCATGGTGGGAACGTTCGTCGGCTTGGGACTGTTGCTGCCGGCCTATGCGATCGGCGGCATGGGCGCCGGCGACGTCAAACTGCTGGCCGGCGTCGGCGCTTGGGTCGGCGCGACCATTACGCTGTATGCCTTCTGCGTCTCCGCGCTGGTTGGCGGAGCGATCGCCGTGTGCATGGTTTTGTGGCGTCATGCGTGGAGTCATCATGCTTACCAGTTCTGGGCCATCGCGCACGAAATTTTGGAGGTCCGAGACCCCAACGCGCTGTCGGCCATCGCCGCGGAACGTAAGAGCCAAATGTTGCTGCTCCCGTATGGGATTCCCATCGCGATTGGTTCAATTGCCTATTTTGCCTGGGCAGGAATGTTGATATGAGACTACCCCGCTTTCCCACATTACCGAACGAAAGCCGCTCGACGGACGAGCCTTTTCGTGGCGTCCCACCTACGGATTGGGGAAATCCGTCGCAAAAGGCCGCTTGTCCATCAGTTAATCTAGAGAAGGCTTGCCGAACATGCCGAAGAAATCGACGAGGCGCGGCGGCGGTTGAGTTCGCCATCGTTGCGCCGTTGTTTTTTCTGTTGATGTTCGGAATGGTCGAGTTCGGCCGAGCCATCATGGTGCAACAAGTGTTGACAAACGCCGCCCGAGAAGGCGCCCGATACGCGGTGCTGGATGGCGCCACCAGCACGATGGCCAAGTCGAAAGTAGTGAGTTATTTGACCAGTGCCGGAATTGCGGGCGGTTCGGCCACGATCTGCAACAGCAGCGGCGCCGAAGTGGAGCCGAGCACGATCGGCTACGGCGAGTCGGTGGTGGTCAGCGCGCAGGTTCCCTACAACAATGTTGCTTGGCTGCCGGCTCCTTGGTTCCTGAAAAACCTCACCACGATGAGCGCCACGGTGGTCATGCGGCGTGAAACGGTTCAATAAGCGACGGGACGACACGAAGGCTCAACATTTATGCGACCCAAATCCTTAGCCTTATTGTTGTTGTCGCTGGGCCTCGGCCTGGTGGCGTCGATCGGCATCATGGAAGTGCTGGCCCGGCGCAACGCAGAGCCGGTCGGACCGGTGGGCCAAAACGTGCCGATCTTTGTCGCCATGACCGACATCGGACTGGGCGAATCGCTGACCCCGCAGATGCTCGAGTTGAAGCAATGGCCGAAGGATAAAGTTCCGCACGGCGCCATCTCGAAAATCGAAAACACCGTAGGCCGCCGCACCCGCACGAAAATCTACGCCGGCGAACCCGTGTTGGAGAACCGGCTGTTGGGCAAAGGCGCCAGCGAACAAGGCGCCACGTCGTTGATTCCGAAAGGCTATCGCGTCGTGCCGGTCAAGGTGGACCTGGTCAGCGGCGGCAGCAGCCTGATTTTGCCGGGCGACCGCGTCGACGTGATGATCCACCTGATCCGCGACGCCAACCGCGACATCCGAGAAACCGTCACGCGAACCATCTTGCAGGACATCAAGGTGTTTGCCGTCAATGACGTAGTGGATTTGGAGAAAGAAAAAGACGGCGCCGGACGGTCGATCGCCGCAAAGACCATTTCGCTGTTGGTCACGCCCGAACAAGCGGCCAAAGTGATGCTGGCCGCCCAAATGGGCTCAGTCAATCTGGTGATGCGCAGTCCCGACGACGACCAGCAAGGGCCGAACGTGCAAGCGCGTCCGAGCGAACTGCTCGGCATGGACGGCCAAGCCGATCGCTCCAAGGAATCGCTGGTCGAGCCGGCAACGAATCTGTCGGACAAGACGAAGGATTTTGTGGATTTTCTGAGTTCGACGAAAAAGAAGCCCGGCACGGCCGATTCCACCGCGTCGGCGCAGCAGACTTGGACCATGCGGATGCTCAAGGCGGGCGAGGTCGAAGACGTTCATTTCGAAACGAACGCCGCCGGCACGACGCCCGACTCGCCGATCGGAGATTGGAAGAAGGTGGTCGGGGCCCCAGCCAACGCGCCGTCCGCGCAGGAACCGGCGTCGGTGCCGGAGCCGCCCGCAAAAAACCCGTCGCCCAAGCCGACCGGCAAGCGCGACAAGAACATGGATTGAAATAGGATCGGTCCTGAACCCAACGGACCGCGGATCGTACAAGGATCAAGGATGACCCGGCTCCCAACCGTCGAGGTTTGGAGCTTTATGCAAGGAATGCAAGGATGTTCACGCGATCGATTCGGCAGTCGCCTGTGCCAAGGATCTGCTCCAAAGCGGCCAGCCCGGTCTCCCGCGGCCGAAGGCTATCGAAACGTCAGTTGGTTTTGGGATCGGCGCTGATCGCATTCGGCCTGTGGTTGCCGACCGTTGCGGCGTCGCAATCGCCGGCCGGCGCGCCGCCGTCGGAACCCGTGGCGCCGTCGACCTCGACGACTCCGGTGCAGCCGTCGGCGTCGATCGTCCATAAGGTTCAGTCGGCCAGCGAGCGGATGGAGATGACGGTCCACACCAGCCGCATCCTGACGATGGAGCACAAGATCGCCCAGGCGCAGGTCAGCAATCCGAACCTGATCGAATTGACGCCGTTGTCGCCCACGCAAATCCAAGTGGCGGCCAAGACGGCCGGCATCACGCAAATCAACCTCTGGACCGACGATCGGCAAATCTTCACCATCGATGTGATCGTCTTGAACGACGTCCGCGAGTTGCAGATGGTCCTGCAATCGACGTTCCCCAACGCCGCGTTGAAGGTCGTCCCGGTGGCGAACGCCGTCCTCATTTCCGGATACGTCGACAAAGACGAGTCGATCGAGCGAATCGTCCGCATCGCCGAGGAATACTATCCGAAAGTAATCAACAACATGACCGTCGCCGGCGTGCAGCAAGTGCTCTTGCACGTCAAGGTGATGGAAGTCTCGCGGACCAAACTACGCCGCCTGGGATTCGACTTCGCCAACATCAACGGATCGAGCGTCGTCGGGTCGGGCATCTCCGGCCTGCTGGCCAATTCGCTCGACACGTCGCAATCGCTGGCCACGACGGTCAAGTCGGGCACGCCCAGCACGTTCTCGTTCGGCGTCGTCAACGGCAACAGCGCCTTTTTCGGATTCCTCGACGCCTTGCGGCAAGACAACCTGCTGAAAATCCTTTCCGACCCGACGCTGGTGACCGTCAGCGGCCGAGCGGCCAACTTCAACGCGGGCGGCGAAATCCCCGTGCCCATCCCCCAAAGCCTCGGCACGATCTCGATCGACTGGAAACAATACGGCACCCAGATCAAGTTCATCCCCTTGGTGTTGGGCAATGGAAAAATCCAACTCGACGTGCTTCCGTACATCAGCGAGTTGGACGAAACCCACAGCACGACGATCAACGGCACCACGGTGCCGGGCATCCGTTCGCGCACGGCCGACACCCGGGTTGAGATGACAGCGGGCCAGACCTTGGCCATCGCCGGCTTGGTGCAAACCCGCGTCGAAGCCGGAGCCACCGGACTGCCCTGGCTCAGCGAGGTGCCGTACTTGAACGTCCTGTTCGGAACGAAAAACCACGTCATCAACGAAGTCGAACTGCTGATGCTGGTGACGCCCGAGTTCGTCGAACCGATGGATGCCTGCGAAGTGCCGCCGGGTGGGCCGGGCACCAACACGACCAACCCCAGCGATTGGGAATTGTTCATGAAGGGGCACCTCGAAGTGCCGAAGGCCTGTCCTTGCACGCCCTGCGCGGACGGCACGGCGGCATGTCTGGATCACCATGCCCCCGCAACAACTCCGCCGCCGGAAGGCATGATTCAAGAGCCCGGTCAGCGAATTCCCACGCCTGCGCCGATCCCGATGGGCGGTGCAAAAGGCTCGCAGCCGCAAAATCGCTACAGCTCACCCAAAGCGACCGTCGCCGCGAAGCCCTCGTTGGGGGATTCCACAAACGGCCCCGCTGGAATTATCGGCCCGGTCGGCGATGACGTGGTAAAGTAAAGAAGATGGTCAAAGGCAGACGGCGGGAGTTCTCGCATTGGAACTCCGCGTTCGGCTTTTGTTTCCATCTTCCTGTTTTACGCACACCATGAGCAATGTCCTTCGCTTGGCCATCGTCGATCCCAACGATTTTCAACGTGAATCGTTGAAAAATCTGTTGCTGGGCATGGACATGGTTTGGCTCGAGGCCGAGTGCTCTCGCTACGAGTTCTTCGCCGACGTGGTGGCGCAGACCAATCCGGACATCGGACTGGTGGCCATCGACTCCGATCCGACCAAGGCGCTCGAACTGGTTTCGCGTCTGGCCTCGGCTTCGCCGAACTGCGCCGTGTTGGTCGTCAGTTCGTCGAGCGACGGCTCGCTGATTTTGCAGGCGCTTCGGGCTGGGGCGAAGGAGTTCCTCACGCAGCCGGTCAAAATCGAAGACCTGCTGGCCGCCTTGGGACGGATCGGCGAGCGACGCTTCGGGCCCGGCGATCAGCGGCCTCGCGGCACTCAGGTGATCGCGGTAGCCGGGGCGAGCGGCGGCGTCGGCACGACCAGTCTGGCCGTCAATCTCGGCTGCGCGCTGGCCCAAGACTCGAAAAACTCCGTCGCACTGATCGATTTGGACCTTTGCTTGGGCGACGCCGACGTGTTTTTGGACACCATTCCCGACTATACTCTGGTCGACGTGGCGCAAAACGTCACGCGGCTGGATTTCACGCTTCTGAAACGATCGTTGACCAAACATTCCTCCGGCCTCTATTTGCTGCCGCGGCCCGTGCAGTTGGAGGACGTCGCGTTGGTCAGCCGCGAGGACCTGCATCGCGTGATCGGGCTGATGAAGGCCACGTTCACCCATCTGGTGCTCGATCTGTCGAAGGGCTACACGCCGACCGACATGGTCGCCTTGGAGTCGGCCGACCAAATTCTGCTGACCACGCAGCTTGACCTGCCGTGTCTGCGCAACGTCGTCCGCCTGTTGATGTCGTTCGGAAACATGGAAGGCATGGCCGAAAAAGTCAAGATCGTGGTGAACCGCGTGGGCCTCGACAGCGGACAAATTACGCTTAAAAAAGCCGAGGAGACGATCGGCAAGAATATCTTCTGGCAATTGCCCAACGACTATCGCACGATGATCGAGTCCCGCAATAACGGCGTGCCGCTGATTGAACACGCCCCCAAGGCGGCGATCACGCAGTCGGTGGTCGCGTTGGCCCGCCTCCTCTCCGGCGACGAATCGGCCCGGTCCGAGCAGTTGGGCGTCAAAGGCATGTTGGGCTCGCTGCGAAAGCTCTGGCCAGTGAAGACGGCGAAGTAGCTCACCGGCCGCGCAACCGCCGCAATCGTTCCAATCCCACCGTCCTGTGCGCGGCTTCCGTCCCGTCGAAAAACGCGCTTTTTTGACACTTCGGCGTAAGCTATCTTTGTTTGAGGGTTGATCTTAAGGAAATATTTTTCATGTCGAAACTGATGATGCCGACGTCGCACGCCGCCGAGCCGAAAGAGGGTTCGTTCGAGGAACTCAAGCAACGCATCCACAGCAAACTGGTCGACAAACTCGACCTGTCGCGCGTGGGCGAGCTGGAAGGCGACACCCTGCGCCGCGAAATCCGATTGGTGATCGAACATCTCTGCGACAACGAAGGCACGCTGTTGAATCGCAACGAGCGCGAACGGCTGGTCAGCGAAGTGCTGGACGAGACGTTCGGACTGGGCCCGTTGGAAATGCTGCTGAAAGATTCGACGATCAGCGATATTTTGATCAACGGCCCCAAGAATGTCTATTGCGAGCGTCGCGGCAAGATGGAAAAGACCAACGTCACCTTCCGCGACAACAAACATCTGATGCAGATCATCGACCGGATCATCTCGAAGGTGGGCCGCCGGGTCGACGAAACCTGCCCGATGGTCGACGCCCGCATGCTCGACGGCTCGCGTTTCAACGCGATCATTCCGCCGCTGGCGCTCGATGGGGCGTGCGTTTCCATTCGACGATTCGGCGCCAACCCGCTTAAACTGGAAGACCTGCTGAACTATCGGGCCTTCACGCCGGAAATGGTGATGTTGTTGGAAGGCGCGATCAAGGCGCGGCTGAACATTGTGATCTCCGGCGGCACCGGCTCCGGCAAAACGACGTTGTTGAACACGCTGTCCAGCTTCATCCCCAACACGGACCGCATCGTGACGATCGAAGACGCGGCCGAACTGCAGTTGCAGCAAGACCATGTCGTGCGGTTGGAAACCCGGCCGGCCAACATCGAAGGCAAGGGCGCGATCAATGCGACCGATCTGGTGCGCAACGCGTTGCGCATGCGGCCCGAACGAATCATCATCGGCGAATGCCGCGGCGCCGAAGCGCTCGACATGCTTCAGGCAATGAACACCGGCCACGAAGGCTCGATGACCACTCTGCACGCCAACAGCCCTCGCGACGCCCTATCCCGACTGGAAACCATGGTGATGATGGCCGGATTTGAATTGCCGTTGAAAGCGATGCGCAACCAGATTGCCAGCGCCATCGACCTGGTCATTCAAGTGAGCCGGCTTCAAGGCGGCGCCCGCAAAGTGACGGCCATCACCGAGATCGTCGGCATGGAGCAGGACACCGTCGTCATGCAAGACGTTTACCGCTACGACAAGGAGGGCGTGGACGAGACCGGCCGGGCTTATGGTAAGTTCATCGCCACGGGCATTCGGCCCATGTTCATGTCGCGGCTCGAGTCGGCCGGCATTCGATTGCCGTCCAGCGCCTTCCGCGAGCGCGTGATGTTGGAGGACTGAGACCTTGTTTCATCCATTGCTTCTCGGCCTGATTGCGTTCGTGGGCGTCGCCACGCTGGTCGGCGGCGCGGCGATGCTGTTCCGCCCGGAGCCGACCAGCAAAGTGGAGGATCGTCTTCACTTGCTGACCACTCGCACGGGGACGGCGGACAAGGACGCCGCGGCCAAAGAGGCCAGCATTCTGTCCGAGCCGCTTGATGATGATTCGCCGGGAATGACGCAAACCTTCTTTGAACGGTTCGGCAACTTCCATCTATTGTTCGAGCAGGCCGACACCAGTCTGACGACTGGACAAATGCTGGCGGTGTCGGCGACGATGGCCGTGATCGGCGCCGTGTTGGGTGCGCTGGCGGGCGTCCATTTCGTGTTGGTGCCGGTGTTGGCGATGTTTTTTGGGTGCTTGCCGTTCGTCTGGCTGATGTTCCGCCGCAACCGCCGATTTCGGGCGTTCGCCGCACAACTGCCCGACGCCTTGGAAATGCTGGCCCGCTCACTTCGCTCCGGCCAGAGCTTGGGGTTCGGATTCAATATGGTCGCCACTGAAATGCCGGCGCCGATCAGCAAGGAGTTTGGCCGCATCTTCGAAGAACAAAACCTCGGCGTTCCGTTGGATGACAGCCTGCGGAGTCTGACCGATCGGATTCCGAACCTCGATTTGAAATTTTTTGTCACCGCCGTGATCCTTCAACGCCAAACGGGCGGCGATCTGGCCGAAATCCTCGACAAGATCGGCGACCTGATCCGCGAGCGGTTCCGCATTTGGGGCCAGGTGCAAGCGCTGACCGGCGAAGGCCGACTGTCGGGCGTCGTGTTGCTGGCCTTGCCGTTCGTGCTATTTCTGGCCGTCTATCAACTCAATCCGGACTATATTCAAGTGCTGTTCACCGACCCGCTCGGCACGAAAATGTTGGCTGTCGCCGTTTTCATGCAAATCCTCGGAGCGCTGGTGATCCGAAAAATCGTCAACATTAAGGTGTAATGTCGTGATTTTCGCCAACTTGCCCATTTCGTTCGAGACGATCGTTCCCTGGTCGTTGTTCGGCGCCTTCGCCGCGCTGGCGTGGTGGGCCCTGGATCTGATCGCGGCAGGAAAACCCCGGGCGATTGAACGACTCGATGAACTGAAGGAACCGCGAAAACGCCGCGAGTCCTCGGGCCTCAGTTCCTTGAAAAAAACCGACACCATGACACGGCTGCTGGAGAAGGCCAGCCCCACGTTGGCCAAACCCCTGCAACCGAAAACCGAAGTCGAACTCGGCCGACTCAAAACCAAGTTGGCCAACGCCGGATTTCGCAGCGAAATGGCCAGCAGCGTTTTTTTGGGTCTGAAATTCACCGGCCTGATCGCCGGCTTGCTGCTCGGCGGCGGGCTGATCACCTCGATCCACGGCGTGGACCAGAAAGCGATGCTGTGGTCGATTGGTCTGGCCGGCTTTTTGTTCTACCTGCCGAGTTTGGTCGTCGGATTTCTCGGCCGAAGTCGGAAACAGGCCATCTTTCTGGCCTTGCCCGACGCCTTGGACTTGATGGTCGTTTGCGTCGAGGCCGGCCTGGGGCTCGACCAAGCCATGCGCAAAGTGTCCGAGGAAATGAAACGCACCTACCGCGTCCTGGCCGAAGAGTTCGCCATCGCCAATTTTCAGTTGCAGATGGGCCGCCCCCGATCCGAGGTCCTGCATGAATTGGGAACCAGGACCGGCGTCGCCGATCTCCGCTCGCTGGCGGCCGTCTTGATCCAAGCCGATCGGTTCGGATCGAGCGTGGCCCAAGCCTTGCGAACGCAAAGCACCTCCATGCGCATCCGACGTCGCCAAATCGCCGAGGAAAAGGCCGCCAAAACGGCCGTGCAACTGATCTTCCCGCTGGTTCTGTTCATCTTCCCCGGCATCTTCGTCGTCCTGGTCGGACCGGCCGCCATTACGATGATCCGCGAGATGTTCCCAGTGATGGGCGGCGGCTGACCTGCCGATAAAGACTACATGGCGGAGTCTGCGCCAAGCCCCCAAAGGCCCACGCAGCTTCCGTATTTGCTGCATTTTACCGGAAAGGATACCGAAAATGCCGGCTCGACTCCTCGTGACCCTCGAACTTGCATTGATCCTGCTGGGCTCGATCCGCACGGCGTCGGCCGATGGACTGTGCCGAGCCCTCGACAATATCGTCGAAGACACACAACGTCGCAACTGCTGGCCGGAACCGTTTGTGGCGCCCGATCGAGCTGCGGTCGCCGCCCCGATGGCCATTCAAATCGCCAATGGCTGGCGACGCCAAAACCTGTTGGGCGATTTCTACTTCGAGCCTGCAAGCGGCCATCTGACCGAGGCCGGACGCTTGAAAGTCCGTTGGATTCTGTTGACCGGTCCGCAGCAACACCGCCTAATTTACGTTCATGCGGCGGAAGACGACGACGAAACGGCCGCCCGACTGGCCGCCGTGCAACAATTGGCCGCCAAAATCGCGCCGAACAATCTGCCACCCATCCAGGCCACGAGCATTTCGGACGACGGCCGTCCAGCCGACGACGTGGAGCTGATTCGGCGGAAATTCCGCGAGAAAGCGGTTCCGACGCTTGACTTGCCGGGCTATCCACACGGTGGCGACGCCCAAAACACCAACAGCAGCAGCGGCGGAAGTTGATCGCCCCGACGGCGATTGGCAGTTTGCATCCATCGGCACGGGCCGCAATGGGCCCCTGTTGCGTGAGTGATTCGACACTGCTGCTCGCTACTCTTTGCGCATTTTACCTACCTTGCGCCCTGCATTCGACAACCTCATCAAATCCCGCTTAATCGGCAAGTTCAACTTTAGCTTCAGCGGTGGGCGGGTCGATCAGAAGAACGAAGCCGCCAGAACGGCTTTTGGACTCGTGCCACAAGCGACGGCCGGGTTGCCGCGTTCTGTTGGCCGAAGCCCATGACGCTGACAACATGCGTCATTTCGGCGTTTTTGGGTTTTGTTCCTGGAAAACGGAAGGGCATGGACGTGGCGAGGGCCCAAACAACAACTTGGTCGGCGACCTGGACGGTCCTCGGGGCCGCGGCGGTCGTCGCGTTGGCCATGGGGCTGCCGTCCCGCATGGCGTTGGCCCAATCGTCCTCCACGGGCGAAAAGTCGTGGACCGATTCGATCACGTCGCCTTTCAAGCAGGGCTTCGAGAAGCTGGGCAAGGCACTCGATCCGAATCCCAAACCCGTCGCGTTCGGGCCCGAGGACGACGCCATCTCGCTGAAGACCAAAGCCAAGCCCGGCCCTGAGCTTTACGTCTCGATCGCCCGGCTGTACGAACAATCGAACAAGCTGGCCGAGGCGGAGCAGCAGTACCAATTGGCGTTGGACGAGAACCGCAACGATGTGCCGGCCTTGTTGGGTTACGCACATTTGAAGGAACTTCAAGAGCGACCGAGCGAGGCGCTTCAGCTTTATCAACGCGCGTTGAAGGCGAGCCCCAATCAAGCGTCGGTGCACAACAACGTAGGCCTGTTTTACGTTCGACGGAAGAAGTTCGACGACGCGGCGGCGTTCTTGGAACGCGCGGTCCGTTTGGACCCGAAAAATCCGCTGTATCGAAACAATCTAGCCATGGTGCAGGTCGAGCAGGGTCAAGTGCGCGAGGCCATGGCGAACCTCCAGGCCGTGCATGCTCCGTCGGCGGCCTACTACAACATGGGCTATCTGATGCAGAAGAAAGGCCGACCTCAAGAGGCGCTGACCTACTTCACCTTGGCCGCGAAGATGGACCCGTCGTTGGACGCGGCTCGCCAGTGGGTCCGCCATCTGCAACAGACGACGATGCAGGCCCAATCGACGCCATCGACCGAAATGCCCGGCGTCAAAGTGACGGCCCCGCCGCCGACGATCCGCGAGCCGCTTCTGTCGGCCGACGCCTCGCCGCGACGTTTGCCGCCGACGATGTCGCCCGAGTGGATGGCGAGAAATCCGGGCGGGCCGGGCGTTTCCAACGACGCAGCGACGCCGGTGGCGCCGATGCCGCCGACGACCACCTCGACCGTGCGGCCGCTGCCCCGCGTGTATTGAGGTTCCAGTCAAAAACCGCGATCGTCACGGAGCCGGATCGTTCTTTTCGGTCAACCGTACCGCGCGACGTTCCTGGCACACGCCGGGTTTCGCAAGAAACTCCTGGACGCCGTCGAGCGACACAACGACCAAACCATCGGCCGGTGTCTCGGTGACCACGATGTCCCCGATGCGAAGGTCGGCCAACGGCCCGGCCGCGATTTCCGTTTCGGCCAACGTCACTACGAGGTCCACCGTCGCCGCGGCGGACGATGTGGGCGCCGCCCTGCTGGAACCGACGGTCGGCGACGGGACGTCCAACCGCCCCATCGTTCGACACGGCATGCACAGCCGCAGCTTGCCGCGAGCTGGACCGACGGCCGCGGCGAAATCGACCACGACGACCATCTCGTCGGACGGCAACGTCTGCGACAGCCCCGGCTCGGTCTCCATCGAAAGCACGTCGAACCGCAGATCGACCGAACCGCTCCACACCGACCGGCATTCCTGCAAGAACAATCGGACAATGCGAACCGCCAGACCCTGCTCGATCTCCGTCAGCGGTCGTCGCGGCGGCGGCGTCAGCGCGTTGCCGCCCAACAGCCGGTCGAGCATCGGATGCAGCACCGCGGGCTCGACGTCCAGAAGCCAGCGATCGCCGACCGGCTCGACGTTGAGCACAAAAAAGCACGCCGGCGTCGGCACGTTGTCAACGAATGGACCATACGCCGCCAGATCGACGCTCGAGACTCGCAACTCGACGTCGGTCCTCAGCAGGATCGCCAGCGATTCTTGCAGTCCCTGCGCCAAGCCCTCATGCAATGCGTGAAGCCGCCGAAGCTGTTGCGGTCCGACGCACCCGCGAGTCTGGCAAGGCGTTTCTTGGCTCATCCGCGCATCCTTTCGACCGCAAAACCGCAAGCGGGCTCGCCACGATGATTCGCAAACAAAACGTTTTGGACTCAAATGAAAAAGTCCGCGCACCGCACAAAACGCGCGCCGCGGCTATTTTCCCTCTCCCCTCTCCTCTGATTTCTCTCCTCGGCGCTCAACCGCCTGATGATGTTCGATGGCGGCGCCGATGAAACCTGCGAACAGCGGATGCGCCCGGGTCGGCTGCGATTTGAACTCCGGGTGATACTGCACGCCGACGAACCACGGATGCTCGGGCACTTCAACCACCTCAACCAACGACCCGTCGGGACTGGTGCCCGCGATCAACAGCCCACCGGTCGTGTACCGATCTCGATAAACGTTGTTGAACTCGTAACGGTGGCGATGTCGCTCAGAGATGTCCGTTGCGCCATAACAAGCGGCGGCCTTGCTGCCAGGCGTCAATCGGGTCGGCTGCGTGCCCAACCGCATCGTGCCACCTTTGTCGGTGATGGTTTTTTGTTCGTCCAGCAGGCAGATGACCGGGCTGGGCGTGTCCTTGTCGAACTCGGTCGAGTTGGCTCGTTCAAGGCCCAACACGTTGCGGCCGAACTCGGCCACGGCGCACTGCATGCCCAGACAAATGCCGAAAAACGGGATGCCGCGTTGCCGGGCGAAACGGACCGCCTCGACCTTGCCCTCGATGCCGCGTTCGCCAAAACCGCCGGGCACGAGGATGCCGTCCACTCCGGACAACAACCGCTCGGCGCCTTCGCGTTCGACGGCCTCGCTGTGGATGCGTTGCACGCGGACCGTCGCCCGATGATGCACGCCGGCGTGGTCCAGCGCCTCGTAAATCGACTTGTAGGCGTCGCGATGCTCGGCGTATTTGCCCACCACGGCGATGCTGATCTCGTGCCGAGGGTTGCGAAGCCGGTGCAGCAGGTCGCGCCATCGGTCGAGATTCAGCGGGCCGGCCTTCAGACCCAGCTTTTTGACGATCAATTCGTCCATGCCGTGCTCGACCAGACTCATCGGCACTTCGTAGATCGAAAAATCCTTGTCCTTTTCCTCGATCACGGCCTCGATCGGCACGTTGCAGAACAGCGCGATCTTGGCCCGATCGTCGCGGCTCAACGACCGCTCGGTGCGGCAGACCAGCAGGTCGGGCTGGATG
>JBDKTJ010000071.1:0-3022 GCA_039698075.1 Thermoguttaceae bacterium
TGATCCATCAGGCACGTTTCAAGACCGCCGAGGCTATCACGGCCGACGCCGGCGTCCTGTTCACGACCTACACCCTGCTTGCCGACGACTTTGATGGCGACCGGCAGCGGTTCAAGCAGTTGACCGATTGGCTGGGGGCTGATTTTGACGGCGTAATCGCCTTCGATGAGGCCCATTTGATGAAGAATGCCGCTGCCACGCCGCACGGCGGCAAGGCAACGGTGGATCAAGGAACACTCCGCGGCAACATGGGCATTGCCCTGCAACGGCTCTTCCCGCAGGCCCGTGTCCGCTATTTCAGTGCGACCGGGGCGACTGAAGCTCGGCACATGGCCCCCTACGAACGTCTTGGACTCTGGGGAGCCGGGGCACCGTTCGCCGACTTCGCGGCATTCCTGGTGGCGATGGAACGGGGTGGCGTCGCCGCGATGGAAATGCTATGCCGCGACCTGAAGAGTGTGGGCACCTACCTTTCCCGCACGATAAGCTATGGGCCGACTCGCTCGCCGGACGGCAGCATCGTCCCGAATAGTGCCGTCGAATACGAGCCGCTTCTCCACCACCTTACTCAAGATGAACGGGCACAATACGACCGCATTGCCGACCTCTGGTCTGAACTATTGGTTGAGTTTGAATCGGCCGAGCAGAACGCCGGCCAAAGCCGCAACGGCAACCGTTACGCCCATTTTTACTCGGCCCAGCAGCGATTCTTCCTGCAATTGATGATGGCCTACACGTTGCCCGACGTGATTGCGGCCATCGAGTCAGACCTACGGCAAGGCCGATCCGTCGTTTTGAGTCTCTTCAACACGGCCGAGGCCCAGACGGAACGCAAGGTGCGGGATGCTCGGGCCAATGGTGTCGAACTCTCGGAACTCGACGCCACGCCGCGAGAAATGATTGTGCAACTCATCGAAAAGCACTTTCCGATCTTCCAATACCGTGAAGAGACTGATCCTAAGACCAATCGCGTCCGCCGCGTTCCTGTCGTCGATGACGCCGGTAATCCCGAAATCAACCGCGAGAACCAACGCCGGCAGCAAGAGTTGCTTGACCATGTGGCCGACCTGGACTTTCCCAAGAACCCACTGGACGCCATTATTGCACGATTCGGCGTCGGCAACGTCGCCGAGATCAGCGGCCGGACGCATCGCTTTGAAGGCAACAAGTACGTTCGCCGCAAGCTCGATGGCGTGCCCCGCCGCGAACTCAACGAGTACGAAACGCGGCTCTTTCAACAGGGCGGCAAACGTGTGGCCGTGATTTCCGGGGCCGGCTCCACCGGTATCAGCGTCCACGCCGACGCTGCCGCCCGGAACCAACAGCGGCGTGTGTTTTACGCCTTTCAGCTTTCCTGGTCGGCCGACCAACAGATGCAAGGCTTCGGCCGCGTCCATCGCTCGAATCAAAGCTCCGCTCCGATCATCCGACTTGTGCTTCTCGACCTTGCCGGCCAAAAACGGCTGGTCAACGCCGTATCCAAACGGCTGGCGGCCCTTGGGGCATTAACCAAAGGTGAACGGCAATCGCTCTCAAGCGACCTTTTCCGGCCGGAAGACGTAACCGACTCCTACGGCAAAGCAGCCTTGTCGCGGCTCTACCGCGAAATTCAGACCGGCCGGCTGAATGCCGAAGGACTCGGTCTTGTCACGCTGGAACGCATGGGCGTACTCGACAAAGAAAAATCGGCCGTCCGTGAAAACTATGTGAGCAATGTTGAACACTTTCTGAATCGGATTATGGTCCTGCACGTAGATACACAGAATCGCGTGTTCACTTTATTCCACGAACATTATGTCGCCGCCGTGGAAGCAGCCAAGCGTCAAAGTGCCTTTGACTTCGGTGTCGAAGAAATCCGTGCCCACAACTTGCGGCGAATCGGTGAGCCAGAGACACTCTTTGTCGATTCAGGCTCCGGGGCCAGAACGATGCTGCACGAACTCGAAGGCGAAGTCGATGCCATCCGGCACGCCTTCGCCGCCGTTGCCATGTCCGCCAAGCTGGGCTTCTATCGAAACATCCATAGCCGCCGAATCTACGGTGTATCCGAACATTGGAGCGAGCAGGACGATTCTGTCTATCTCACCGGCGTGAAGGGTTCTCGCCGCAGCCTCGAACGCCACGAATTGGAGGCGAAGTACGAAGAGGTCCAAGTGACTGAGGCCCGCGAGTGGTGGGACGCTGAATACGCGAAGACACCGGCCACTGAGCCACAGCGATTCCACATCTTGAGCGGAGCAATCTTCCCGATCTACGACAAGATCATGGGCTCTTCCGGCATTCGCAACGTCAAAATCGCCCGTGCGATTCTCGCCGACGGCCAAGCCCTGGTGGGCTTGAACCTCAGCCCGGCTGACGTTCCCAACGTCAAGCAGCGACTCGGCATCGGCACGCCGCTGGCCGAAGCCTCCCCCGCCGAGATTCTGGACCTGATTGCGGGCGGTTCCTTAATCGAACTCGACAACGGCTGGCGACTGACGACCGCCCGGATCGCCGGCGACAAAGTGATGGAACTGGTCCTCAACGGCATTGCCGCCAACCGCGACGAGCTTGAAGGCTACGGCTTCACCGAAGAAATACTCCATTTCAAACGGCGATGGTTCGTGGTGCAAGAGAATGCCGAATCCGTTTTGACTCGCTTGCTGGCACAACGGAAGCCAGTCAAAGACCTGACGAATTGCAGCGAAGCAAGCTGACCTCCTTCGCTCATAGACAGCCCACCGGTACAAGCTGTCGGAAAGCCCCAGCTTTCCGCGTGACTATGAGCGAAGGCCCGGAACAGCATATCCGATGAATCCCCTCATGCCGACCGGACATCTTACGAATCGGAGGAAAGCAACCATGCCCGACCTTACCGACAAACGCAAGCCGCTCGACACCGGCGACAACGGACTTGAAGACGCAACGATTTCACGCCCCGCTTGGGCACTCGATCACGCTTCTCCATCCGCAAATAAATCCGATACGACGGGAATCCCCCGCGACTTCCTTGACGCGATCCTTGAAGTCATCGCAAAATCCA
>JBDKTJ010000072.1:0-8286 GCA_039698075.1 Thermoguttaceae bacterium
GATTGCCATGATGCGAAGACATTTGATACTATTGAGTGGTGTTGCCTTGGTCGCAATGGGCGTATTGTCCGGTTTTCCGGCCGGCCATGTCGTCGCGGCGACCACGCCGACCGATTGGTTCGACGAGGTCGAAAAAACCGTTTCCCGCCATTTTTCCTCCCTGACCGACTATCAGGCCAACGACCTGCTCCATCGAGAAATGGTCAAGCCGCTGTTGGACCGGCTCTGCGAGCAAGGATTTTTGAAACGGACCGACGCCACTCGCATTTTGGACAAAGTGCCGACGAAAGATGAGTTTCTCGTCGATCAACTGGCCACTCCAAACGGTCGGGCGTTCATGCGTCGTGTGTCGGTTTATCCGGGCGCCTACGACCGGCTCGATCGGCTCAGCCGCATGGCGCACGGGCGGCAAACGGTCCGCGACTTGATCCGTGGACCCGACGGCGAAAAGATGATCGAATACATGACGCAATCGCCGGGAGGCCGAAATTTAGGAAAAATGCTTTCGCGCGATCCCGGAGCCGGTCAGTTCAACGCCCCCACCGGCCGCATCTACACCGAGGCCATGCTGTTGGCCGAGTTGCGGAGCTGTTGCGTCAACCCGCAAAAAAGTCCGAAACCGCGTTAGCGAACCTGACGAATCGCTTTCACGGCAATCGGCGAGACCGGCGTGCGGTCGAACTCGGCCGTGTTGTGGACCGCCGCCCGCCCGATCGCGTCGACGATGTCCAGCCCTTCTTTGACCTCTCCAAAAACGCAATAGCCGTAACCTTCGGCCGTGCGATCGTGGAAATCCAAGGTGGCGTTGTCGGCGACGTTGATGAAGAACTGGCAGGTTGCGCTGTCGATGGCGTCCGGACGTCGAACCATGGCGATCGTCCCGCGGCGATTTTTCAGGCCGTTGTTGGCCTCGTTGCGGATCGGCGTTCGACTGGGCCGCTCCAGCCAATTGAGGCCGTATCCGCCGGCCAAGAAACCTTGCCCTTGATAAATCTGATGCACCAACGTCTGGTCGTACTGGCCGGCATTGACGTAGGAGAGGAAATTTTCAACCGTCAGCGGGGCGTTCACGGCGTCCAATTGCACCGTAATATTGCCGAGGGAGGTCTCGATTTGGACCAGCGGATGCTGCGAATCCATATCGGCTCTGCGTAGTCCGGATTTCGACGTCATGCCCTCTAGGGGGGATGTTCCGTTGGCGCTGCCGATCGACGCCGTGGTCGCGCCGCCCCCCTCGCCAGAGCGATTGCACCCGGTCAGGACTGCCAGAAACGTCAAATTCAGGCACAATGCAACGATTTTCCAGCGTTCAGCCATGATCGGAGGCCTCCGATGCCGGTTTTTGATTCCATCAGAAAATCTAATCATCCGCAGAACGGCCGTTTGCCGCAACGTCGATTTTTTGAAAAATTTACCTCTAGATGGGGGAATTTCTCTGTCGGGGGGGGAAATTTCCTTTTTCGCGGGGTTTGATACAATAGGACTTGGCTCGGGCTGACTCAACAACTATGGGTATTCAACCATGCATGGCCGATGGTCTAATGCGTTGGTGGTGATGTTGTGGTTCGCCACGATGGGTTGGCTGGTCTCCGCCAAGGTGCTGCCGTCGCTGCTGGTCGGCGATCCGCCCAGTTACCATCGGATCGCCAACGCCCAAAAACAGGACCCGCCCGTCGGATGGCGTGTGTTGTTGAACGGCTGTTCGATCGGCTGGGCCATCAGCGAGACACAGTCGCCTTCAAGCGGCTTGACCATCGTTCGCGGCTGGGTCCATTTCGATCGTGTCCCGCTCCGGGAAACCATGCCCGGCTGGCTCCAAATGCTTTCGCAGTTGCTCGGTCGTTCGGTGGACAATCTCCAACTGGATGCGCGCAACGAGTTGGTGCTCGATCCGCTGGGGCGATTGACTCGATTCGAGTCGTCCGTGCACGTCGATCCGTTCAACGAGGCGATTTACACCCGCGGCAACGTCGACGGACGCCAATTGGAGCTGGTGGTTCGCGCCGGCGGAGTGCCGTTGACCACGCAGGTGTTCCTGCCTTCCAATGCGATTGTCACGGACGCATTGTCTCCGCAGTGCGAATTGCCGGGTCTCCGGGCCGGACAGAAATGGACCGTTCCGGTGTACAGTCCGCTCTGGCCCGCCGGAAGCCCCTTGGAGATCATTCACGCCGTCGTTAAGGATACGCAGTCGATCGTTTGGAATGGCGATCTCGCGTCGTGCCGGCTCGTCGAGTACCGAAACGATCCCGGCGATCGAACCGCCGGCAACAGCAAAAACAGTCCGCGCGGCCGACTTTGGGTGCGTCCCGACGGGGTGGTGCTTCGGCAGGAAATGCTTCTGTTCGACTCTACCATTGTCTTTGATCGGATGTCGGACACCGAAGCGAAGACGCTCTTGCAGAACGCCGGCCCCGAATGGTGGACCAGCAAAAAAAACGATCGCAACGGGACGCAGCATGATTGAGTTTGAAAACGTCGCACGCGCGTACGGCCGAAAAGTCGTCGTGAGGGATCTGACTCTAACGGTTCCGCCGGGCGAGTTGTTCGCCTTGTTGGGCCCCAACGGGGCGGGCAAGACCACGTCGATCAAGATGCTCACCGGTCTGCTCAGGCCCACGGCCGGGCGCGTCCGGGTCTGTGGGCAGGACGTCGCCGACGATGTGCGCCGCGCGGCCCGCTTCATCGGCTACGTCCCCGAAGAGCCGTTCTTGTACGACAAACTGACCGGCCGCGAGTTTCTCGAATTCGCCGCCGAAATGCGGGGCCTCGACCGCCAAGCCCGCGAGTCCGCCATCCGCCGCGAATGCGAAGACTTCGACCTGACCGACTTCATCGACGATCTGACCGAAACCTACTCGCACGGCATGAAGCAGCGTCTCGCCCTGGCGTCGGCTTTTCTGCACCAGCCGGCCGTGTTGGTGATCGACGAGCCGATGGTCGGACTCGACCCGCGCAGCGTGCGAATCACCAAAGACCGGCTGCGCGAGCGAGCGGCCGCGGGCGCCGCCGTGTTCATGTCCACCCACACGCTGACCGTGGCCGAGGAAATCGCCGATCGCATCGGCATCATGGACCACGGCCAACTGTACTTCTTGGGCACCCTCGCCCAACTCCAGGAAGAACTGGCCGCGGAAGACGCCTCGCTCGAGCCGCTTTTCCTGCAACTGACCGAGGGCAGCAATGGCCGATGAACATCCGACGCCGCGATTTGCCGAGTCGCCGGCCGCTCGCATCGCGCCGAGCGCGGACCTGTCGGCCGACCGCGAGGCGGACATCTTCGCCCGGATGCGCCATCGCGTGTTGCGGACCCTTTTGGGCCAGACGTTTTCGCGTTCGCGCTTCCGCGTTTCGCTGGTCACGTCGCTGTGCGTCATCCTGTGGGGCGGCATGTTCTGGATCTTCCACGACGGATTCATCTTCCTGCAAAACAATCTTCAAGATCCCGAAATCCACACCAACGTCGTCGGCGCCGTGTTCGGCATGTTCTTCGCCGCTCTGATGGTCATGTTGGTGTTTTCGTCCGGCGTCATCCTCTACAGCTTCTTGTTCTGCTCGAAAGAGGTCACCTATCTGCTGACCATTCCCGCACGCACGCAGCGGGTGTTCCTGCACAAGTTTCAAGAGGCCGTCGTCCTCAGCAGTTGGGGATTCGTGCTTTTGGGAAGCCCCGCGTTGATCGCATACGGCGTGACCGAACACGCGCCGTGGCACTACTACGCGATGCTGTTGCCCAACGTCATCGCCTTTGTGTACATTCCCGTCGCCGTCGGAGCGATACTCTGCCTCCTGGTGATCCGCTTTCTGCCGAACGGACGCGCGGCGGCGCTGTACGGCGGACTGGGCATTTTCGTGGGCGGCCTGCTCTGGGCCGGATGGCGTCTAGCCGGCGGGTCCGCAAACAATCTGCTGACGCCCAATTGGTTCGTCGAGCTGTTCGACCGGCTCCAGTTTTCCGAACAACGATTGCTGCCGAGTTGGTGGCTCGCCTCCAGCCTGCTGGACGCCGTCAGCGGGGCCTGGGCCGAAAGCGTTCTGTTCATGACGCTGTTGATCTCTAACGCGATGCTGCTGCGCCAAGTGTCGCAATGGATCGCCAAGAAAATCTACCGCGACGCCTACAGCGGGCTGTGCGGGCGGACTCGCCGTCGCCATCGTCGTCCCGGCCGGCTGCGTTTCGACGGTCTGGTGTCGGCCGCCATCGATTTCCTGCCCCAGCCCGCCAAGCTGATGATCGTCAAAGACCTCCGGCTCTTTCGTCGAGACCCCGCCCAATGGTCGCAGATGCTCGTCTTTTTGGGGCTTTTGGCGTTCTATTTTCTCAACATCCGGCGATTCACTTACAACGCCTATTACGTCGGATGGGTCAACATGGTCAGTTTTCTGAACCTCGCGGTCGTCGGCCTGCTGCTGTCGACGTTCACCACGCGGTTCGTTTTCCCGATGATCAGCCTCGAAGGCCGCCGATTCTGGATCCTCGGCCTGTTGCCGGTTCCCCGCGAAATGATCCTTTGGAGCAAGTTTCTGTTCGCCGTCGGGGGCTCGATCGTTCCCTGTTCGCTGCTGGTGCTGCTGAGCGATCTGATGTTGGACATCTCGCCCATGGTGCTGGCCAGCCATCAAATCACGTGTCTGCTGCTGTGTCTCGGACTGTCGGGCATCGCCGTGGGGCTCGGCGCTCGATTGCCGAACTTCCGCGAGCAGTCGCCCGCTCGAATCGCCGCCGGATTCGGCGGAACGCTGAACCTGTTCATCAGCACGCTCTACATTCTGGCGATCGTGCTGTTGACCGCGTTGCCGGTCCACTTTTACCTGGCGGCCGAACTCCTGTCGAACGGCGCCAGTCCCAGCACGGTCGAGTGGTGGGTGAAGCTGTGGCTGGTGGCCGGCGTCATCGGCAGCATCGCGTTGGGCATCATCGCCACCGTCGTGCCCTTGCGGATCGGCCTGCGAGCGTTTCGGCAAATGGAATTTTAGGGCCGATCCCAAAACCGTTCGACGCTTCCCTATTTTCCGTCCGTGTGAAGCCCGCCCAGTGGTTTTTGGATAGGTCCTCAGTTCGACTTTTGCACTTTTTAAGCCGTAGGGTGCGTGCTGGCCACGCACCATCATTCCTCCCAGGGAGATCATTTCCGGGAGTTTTTTCCATCGTCAGAAAACCATTCTGGATTTTTGCCCACTCCTTTTTCTCCCTTCTCTTTGCCTCGTGCCAGGAAGCGTTCACGATAGTCGGCAACATCGTGTTCTGCAACGAAATGATCCCAAGCACTTGCATCTGTCGCCCAGCACCAAACAGTTAGGTGTGTCAGTTCGGGCTTGTCGGGATATGGCGACAAGAAGTCAACGTGGTTCGGGCAGCGACCAGAAACCAGCAGTTTACTGAAATGCTTCGAATCATCTGAGGGAACCCATAGGTGTTGAAACACATAATGGCGTTCGGTGATGCTTCCCAATTCAACAAGTTTCTGACGGTAATATTCGTATCGTTCCTCAGCCTCGCGGGGAACATGGGCGACGACAAATCCGTTCTCAGTTGTTTTTTGTCCATCATAAGCTTGACGCTGTGCTCGCTCCATTTGCCACTTGTAGTACTGAAGCTGAAAGACTCGATGTTTGACGACGACTATGCCACCGACAACCATAAGAGTGGCAAGACTGATTAAGATTTTCACCGAGATGCGACGCCTAGGCCTCATGGTCGTTGCTCCAACATGAGAAGTAGATTTTTTCACAGGGGTCAATTCGTCACCGGATGGTGCGAGACAAGCACGCACCCTACGTCTACGTCGGGCCCTGCGTTTTCCGATCGAACATGCCAGATACAGCAGGCCCGTGACTAGCCAGGGAATTAGAACGATGTCGAGCAAAATTCTCTGTGTGGCTGCCGCAAACAGGGCCAACCCGCCAAGAGTCAACAATCCGCCGACCCCCTCCCATCGCCATGCAATACTCAGCGTGACGAGCATGACCGGAACGACCATGCTGAGCAAATTCTGTTGTAGAGAGGCTCTCAGTGGGTTGGGAACGCCATCGCCGAACGCCAACACGACAATGAGACCAAACAAAGGAATGCTGACCGTTCTGGCAACCCAGCGGCTAAGGACGACCAGGCGAGGATCCGGTCGGTCAGCCTCCTTATTTCGCGCCATTCGACGACGTTGGAGAATCGCTCGAACGCAAAGGATCGCTCCGCCAATGGCTCCGACGCTGTAGGCGGCTAAGTGCGCCAGCGAGTCGACAAAGAAAAAGCGATGATGATCCTTGGGGACACGAGGTCCAAACGGTTCGGGCAGCACGAAACCACTGGCTTCGGCAAGCTGATAGCCGGTGATCCCCGCCAGCAGAGCGGCCACGGCCATCACGACCAGCAAGCAGGCAACCGGTTGAATCAGTCGGGCGGCGTCAAGTTTCGGCCACGGTCCAACCCCGCATGCCAGCGCTGCCAAAATGCCGAGGATCAAACCCATCCACCAAGTGGCGAGGATCCCGAATTCGAAGGCGAGCAAGGTTGGCGATTCGGTGGGAAAAACTGGAGTATGGCCGACCGTGAAATACTCGACGCAGACCCGAGCCGTCACCTGATCGAGCAGAATCCCGTAGACCACAGCTGAGACGATGCAGAGGAGAATGATTCTCAAAGAGGCCATCGTACGCAGAGGAACAAAAAGAGGTCGGGAGTCGTTCTGTTGCTTGCTGATGACTGAATGCGATCCGCCCTCCAAAGTTTCTCTTTCCTCATCTCATCTGTCAATATCAGCAACATCCCATTTCTTTGCACACTTGCGGTGGCCGTCGGAATCTATCGAACGACCAACGAGCGCGGGTCGGGACGATCGTCGCCGCTGTGACGTGGTTGCCTTGTTTTGACGCGGGAGCTAGACTAAAATGCAAACAACCGAACTGCGTCCGAGGCAGTTTGAAACGACAGGCAATTCTCACAAACCACCGTGGTCTGCGATGGTGTAAGACACGATTCTATCGACCGCGCAAGATCCGTCCCTCAGGCTACGTTCCGCAACCGTTTCGGGTGAAGTCATGAACCATTCCGCCAAGGACTTGTCTCGCGAAATTCCCTGCGAAGCGTTGCCTGACGCGATCGAGAACGTGGAACAACTTGACGAATTGCTCAGCCGGCCAACCCCGGAAGTCGTTGCGACCATGGGTCGGATCGACGGCGATATGATCGTGCTGGGCGTCGGCGGCAAGATCGGGCCGAGCCTCGCGCGGATGGCCCGACGAGCGAGCGACGCAGCGGGCGTCCGGCGGCGCATCATCGGCGTCTCGCGGTTTTCAAAGCCCGAACTGCAAAACTCTCTGGAATCGCACGGCGTCGAAACGATCCGCTGCGATCTGTTGGAGGCCGACCAGTTGGCCGCGCTGCCCGAGGCGTCCAACGTGTTGTACTTGGCCGCGATGAAGTTTGGCACGACAGGCCAAGAAGCGTCCACCTGGGCCAGAAACGTCCATGTGCCAGGCCTGGTTTGCCAGCGGTTCCGCCAAAGTCGCATCGTCGCCTACTCGACGGGCAACGTCTATCCGTTAACGCGGCCCGAACGCGGCGGATCGGTCGAAAGCGATGCGACGGGGCCCGTGGGCGAGTATGCGATGAGTTGCCTCGGTCGCGAGCGTGTGTTCGCCTACTTCAGCCAGACGCTGGGCATCCCGATAACCCTGATCCGGCTGAACTACGCCACCGAAATGCGATACGGCGTTCTGGTCGACATCGCGGTGCAAGTCATGGCCGGCGAACCCATCAACCTGGCGATGGGATATTTCAACGCGATTTGGCAGGGCGACAACAACGCCATGACGCTTCGGGCTCTTGAACAAACCGCGTCGCCGCCGACCGTGCTCAACATTGCCGGGCCGCAAATTCTTAGCGTGCGGCAAGTCGCCGAAGAGTTCGGCAGACTTTTCGACCGGCCCGTGCGCTTCGTCGGGACCGAGGCCCCCGACGCTCTGCTGAGCAACGCAAGCCTCGCCAGCCGGCTGTTTGGGAAGCCGCGAGTCCGCGAGTCGCAGTTGATTCGATGGATCGCCGGTTGGCGACTTCACAACGGAAGCACGCTCAACAAGCCGACGCATTTTGAAGTGCGCGACGGAGGGTTCTAGTGTAGTGTCTTGTAAATGATGGCATTTATCGTGCACAATTTAGGGAGAATGGGTGCCATGCCCACGCTTGTCGTGGGCATGAAGAGACGGCAAACATGCTTGCTGTCTCGCTGCGCTCGCTTAGCAAGCATGGCACCCATAAATCACTATTTGTGCGAGACACTACACTAGAGC
>JBDKTJ010000073.1:0-21876 GCA_039698075.1 Thermoguttaceae bacterium
TGGCCGCGCAGTACGAAAGCTGGTCGCTGCCGCTGGCCGTGATTTTGGTCGTGCCGATGTGCCTGTTGAGTTCGATTGTGGGCGTGCTGGTCGCCAAGTCGGATGTGAACATCTTCACGCAGATCGGATTCGTCGTGTTGGTCGGGCTGGCCAGCAAGAACGCCATTTTGATCGTCGAGTTCGCCAAACGGCAGCGCGAGGCGGGCCGAACGCGCCGCGACGCGGCCTTGGAGGCGTGTCATCTGCGGCTGCGGCCGATCGTCATGACCTCGATGGCGTTCATCCTCGGGGTGATTCCGTTGTTGCTGGCGGTCGGCGCGGGCGCCGAGATGCGCCGCACGCTGGGGCTGGCCGTTTTCAGCGGGATGTTGGGCGTCACGCTGTTCGGAATCTTCCTGACGCCGGTGTTTTTCAACGTGGTCGATTGGCTCGGGTCGACTCGGTTGTTCGATTCGCGTCCGATGCGATGGATTCGCTTTTTGACGTTGGAGATTTTCGCGCTGGGGTTCGTGCTGACGCTTGCAAGACAGTGGCGCGATCGGGAAAAATAGCGAGGGGAACGGTGTTGGACGGATCACGCGAAATGGCAGGCGATTGGATCGTTTCATGATTATGAACACTGAATACTGACAGCGAAAAATATCCCATGTTTTCCCATTTTTTCATTCAACGCCCGATCTTCGCCTCGGTGCTTTCGATTCTGATCACGTTGGCCGGGGGGATCGCGATGTGGACGCTGCCGGTGGCGCAGTATCCCGACATCACGCCGCCGACGGTCGAAGTGTCGGCGTCCTATCCCGGCGCGGACGCCCGGGTGGTGGCCGACACGGTGGCCTCGCCGATCGAGCAAAAAGTGAACGGCGTCGAGGGCATGCGTTACATGTCGTCGCAATGCACCAACGACGGCTCGTACACGCTGACGGTGACGTTCGAGCTGGGCGTCGATTTGAACATGGCGCAGGTGTTGGTCCAAAATCGCGTGGCGATGGCGCAGCCGGTGTTGCCGGAGTTGGTCAATCGCAAGGGCGTGACGGTCAAGAAAAAATCGCCGAACGTGTTGATGATCGTCAATTTGTTTTCGCCCAAGGGCACGCGCGACAACCTGTATCTGAGCAACTACGCCACCATTCAGTTGCGCGACGAACTGGCGCGATTGAACGGCGTGGGCGACATCACCTATCTCGGCCAGCGCGACTACAGCATGCGGTTGTGGCTCGATCCCGAAAAAATGTCGTCGCATCGGATCACCGCCGGCGACGTGGTGTCGGCCGTCCAGCAGCAAAACGCCCAGGTGGCGGCCGGTCAGATCGGGCAACCGCCGGTGCCGTCGGGCCAGGTGTTTCAGTTCACGATGACCACGCTGGGCCGGCTGGCCGATCCCGAACAATTCGCCGACATGATCATCAAGACCGACGCCCAGGGCCGCATCGTCCGAATGCGCGACGTCACGCGGATCGAGCTGGGCGCGCAGGATTACGACCAAAGCTGCACGCTCGACGGGCGGCCCTCGGTCGCGCTGAGCATCTACCAACTGCCCGGCTCGAACGCCTTGAAAGTGGCCGGGCTGGTCAAGGAGAAAATGCGGGAGCTGAAACGCGGCTTTCCCGAGGACCTGGACTACGCGATCGTTTACGACACGACGCCGTTCATCACCGAGTCGATTCACGAAGTGCGTCAGACGTTGTTGGACGCGGTGTTGCTGGTGGCGTTGGTCGTGCTGCTGTTTCTGCAAAATTGGCGGTCGGCCGTGATTCCGTTGGTCGCCGTGCCGGTGGCCATCGTGGGCACGTTCGCCGTGATGGCCGCGCTCGGGTTCAGCTTGAACAACCTGACGCTGTTCGGATTGGTCCTGGCCATCGGCATCGTGGTGGACGACGCCATCGTGGTGGTCGAAGCGGTCGAGTATCACATCGAACGCGGATTGTCGCCGCGCGAGGCCTCGAAAAAGGCGATGAGCCAGGTGTCCGGGCCGGTGATCGCGGTGGGCTTGGTTTTGACCGCCGTGTTTGTGCCGTGCGCGTTCATCACGGGCATCACGGGCCAGTTTTTCCGGCAATTTGCGCTGACCATCGCCACCTCCACGTTGATCTCGGCGTTCAACTCCTTGACGCTCAGCCCGGCGTTGGCGGCCGTGTTGCTGCGTCCGCGCGACAAGCGGCGTTTCGACGTATTGCCGGCGGCGTTGTACGCGCTGCTGGGCGGTTGGGCGGGCTATGTCTGGCTCGCGCCAATTTGGGCGGGTCGGTTCCAAAACCTTTCGGGCTGGATCGAAAAATGGACGCCGGCCGGTTGGGAGTCTTGGGCCGCCGTCACGCCGTGGTGGCTGGCCGCCGCCGCCGCGGTCTTTTTGGGGGCGATCGCCGGGCGATGGGCGACCGGTCCGTTCAACTGGATTTTGGGCCACGCGTTCCGGCTGTTCAACGTCGGGTTCCGACACGTCACCAACGCCTACACCCGCGTGGTCGGTTTGGTGTTGCGACTCAGCGCGCTGGTCCTAGTGGTTTACGGCGGTCTGCTCGGGCTGACCTATTGGGGGCTGCAAAGCGCTCCGGCCGGTTTCATTCCGATGCAGGACAAAGGCTATCTGCTGGTCAACGTGCAATTGCCCGACGCCGCGTCGTTGGAACGGACCGAGCGCGTCATGCGTCGGATCGAACGGATCGCCTTGAAAGATCGCGAGCGGTTCGGCGTTGAGCACACCGTGGCCATCGCCGGCCAGTCGATTCTGTTGGGCGCCAATGCTCCCAACTTCGGCACGATGTATGTCATGCTCAAGGATTTCCGCGATCGAACGAGCCGGGGGCTTACGGCCGACGTCATTTCCCGCCGTTTGCAGCGGGAATTTCAGCAGGAGATCCAAAACGGGCTGGTCAATTTGTTCGGGGCTCCGCCGATCGACGGACTCGGCACGGCCGGCGGATTCAAACTGATTTTGGAGGACCGCGGCGACCATACGCTGCGCGAGTTGCAAACCACGGCCGAGCGCATCGTCGCTCAAGGCGAGAAGGACGATCGGCTCAAGGATTTGTTCTGCAGTTTTCGGGCCGACACGCCGTGGCTGTTTTTGGACATCGACCGCGACCAAGCCAAAACGATGGGCGTCTCGACCAGCGAAGTGTTCAATACGCTGCAAGTCTACCTCGGCTCGCTTTACGTCAATGATTTCAACCGGTTTGGCCGCACGTGGCAGGTGAACATCCAGGCCGACGCCGATTATCGCCGGCGGATCGAGGATCTCAAGCAATACAAGGTGCGCAATGCGGCGGGCGAGATGGTCCCGCTGGGCACGATGGCCACGGTCCGCGAAATCACCGGGCCCGTGACCATTCAACGCTACAACATGTACCCGTCGGCGTCGATCAACGGCGAGCCCGCCCACGGCACAAGCTCCGGCGAGGCCATTCGACGCATGGAGTCGGTCGCCCATCAAAATATGCCGGGCGGCATGAAAACCGAATGGACCGAACTGGCGATGCTTCAGATCGAGACGGGCAACACGGCGATGTGGGTGTTTCTGCTGGCCGTCGTGCTGGTGTTTTTGGTGTTGGCCGCCCAGTACGAAAGCTGGTCGCTGCCGCTGGCCGTGATTTTGGTCGTGCCGATGTGCCTGCTGTTTTCGGTGGCCGGAGTGGTCTTGGCCCAGATGGACATCAATATTTTCACGCAGGTGGGCTTCGTCGTGTTGGTGGGCTTGGCCTGCAAAAACGCCATCTTGATCGTCGAGTTCGCCGAGCTTCAACATGAAGCCGGGCAACCGGGCCGCGAGGCCACGCTGGCCGCCTGCGAACTTCGACTGCGGCCGATCGTCATGACGTCGCTGGCGTTCATTATCGGCGTCGTGCCGTTGGTGCTGGCCGAAGGCGCCGGCGCCGAGATGCGACGCACCTTGGGCGTGGCGGTCTTCGCCGGCATGTTGGGCGTCACGCTGTTCGGCATCTTTTTGACGCCGGTGTTCTATTACGTCATTCAGTGGCTCGGTCAAAGGCTGGCCGAGGCCCGGTCGAAAACGCCGGAATAAGGCCGGGCGGCGTGGGCGCGTGGACCGTGGATGCCGTCTTGAGCGGACATTTCGGCGACCATCTTCCGCAAACTACGGCGAACGTCCGGTTGCACTTTGAGCCGGCGCGGCTATGCTTGCGGTGGTTGTTTACGGGTTGCAACGTTTTTTCGTCGGATTTCGGCTCATGGACTTGTCCGTCCTCGGGGTTCCCATTCGCAATGTGACGCAACGCGAGGCGGTCGCGCTGGTCGAGCCGTCTTTGCGGCGGCGACCGTCGCCGGCCAAGAGCGTTTTTTTCGTCAACGCCCATACGTTGAACCTTGCGGCGGCCGATCCGACGTTTCGCCGGACGCTCGGCGACGCCGACTTTGTGTTCGCCGACGGCACCGGCGTTCGTTGGGCCGCGCGGCTGCACGGTGTGCGACTGAAGCAAAATATGGTCGGCACCGATTTCGTGCCCACGCTGTTCCACGAAACCGCCGGCCGGGGATATTCCTATTTTCTGTTGGGCGCCGATGCGACGACCATCGAACGGGCCGCCGATCACGCGCGAAAAACTTTTGACGGCTGGACGTTGGCCGGGTTTCACCATGGCTACCTGAACGATGAGGCGTCGCTTGCCGAGGCGATCGAGCGGATCAACGCCGCGCGGCCCGACGTGTTGCTGGTTGGCATGGGCAATCCGCTTCAAGAACGATGGATCGAGCGGCATCGGGCCAAACTGGACGCGTCGCTGTGCTTCGGCGTCGGGGGACTGTTCGACCATTGGGCGAAAAACATCTGCCGCGCGCCGCGATGGTTGCGATGGCTCGGCCACGAATGGTTTTGGCTTCTCTGCCAGCAACCGCGTCAGAAGGCCAAGCGATATTTGGTCGGCAATCCGCTGTTTTTGATCCGCGCCGCATCGGAACGGCTTGGCCTGCGAGACTTCAGCCCGCCTTCTCGCGCGCCGAGCGAACGAAATGCGGGGCGGGAATGACGTGACGTTGCGGTTCGGCCATGGGACCGACCGGGCCGTCCCACGCCGCGTCCCAGCAGTGCGACTGCACACGGTCGAGGATCTGCTCGGCCACGGCCACCGCGTCGCGTCCGGCGGCTCCGTCCACCCGTGGTTTTTTCGACTCTCGAATCGACGTGATGAAGTCGTCCATCTCGAGGGCCAAGGCGTCGACCGGCTCGAACGACAGCCGCTCTTGCGGAAGATGCTCTTCGGCGAACCGTTGGCGGCACGGCTCGATTTCCTCGGGCCGCAACGTTTCGACATGGAACTGGCGACGCCGCAACGCCTCGCTCGGACGCACCACAAGCGCGGTGCGCGCGGCGAAATCGACTTCGGCCATCGATGCGGCCGACCAAATCTGCATCCGGCGGACCGACTCGGGACTGACTCGCGACGCGGACAACGTGGCCACGCAGCCGCATTCAAACTCCAGTCGGGCATTGACCGCGTCTTCGTGGCCGCCGACCACCGAAACGCCCAGCGCGTCGACTTTACGCAGCGGGCTGCCGACCAGCGACAACACCAGGTCGATGTCGTGAATCATCAGATCGAGCACCGCGCCGACGTCGGTCGACCGGAACGTGAACCCGCTGGTGCGGACGGCCTCGATGTATTTCGGGGCGGACACTTGCGAGGCGACGGCCTGAAACGCCGGGTTGAACCGCTCGACGTGGCCGACCTGCAAGGTGACGCCGTGGAGTCTGGCCAAATCGACGAGGTGGTTTGACTCGGCCAGCGTCGGGCAGATCGGCTTTTCGACCAGCGTGTGAACGCCGGCTTCGAGGCATCGTCGCACCACGTCGTAATGCAAACTGGTCGGGGCGGCCACGACGACCGCGTCAAGCTGATCGAGTACGGCGTCGCAGTCGGGCAGCGCCGCAGCGCCGCAAGCGTCGGCCACGCGTTGGCGAGCGGCGGGCACGGGATCGACGATCGCGGTCAAGGCGACGTCCTTGCGCGCGGCGAGTTTTTGGGCGTGAAATCCGCCCAAGCGTCCGGCGCCAATCACGGCAAATCGAAGGGGAGACATTGGAAGGGGATTAGGGATTAGGGATTAGGGATTAGGGATTAGGGATTAGGGATTAGGGATTAGGGATTAGGGATTAGGGATTAGGGATTAGGGATTAGGGATTAGGGATTTTCTCTAGCCCCTAGTCCCTGATCCCTAGCCCCTATTTTTCGTCACGCTGCTTTTCGGTGTTCTCGGCCGCGACCGTGCATGCCTTCGTGCTGGCCTTGGACGAAACTCAACAGATGGTTGACTTGCGGCAACAGTTGACCGTTGGCGCGAAGCACCTCCCAGGCGTTTTCCAGACCGACCTTGGCGCGATAGAGCAATTTGTGGGCTTCGGCCAGGGCTTGAAGCACTTGCGGGGAGAAGTTGTTGCGTTTCAGCCCGACGATGTTGATGCAATGAGGTCGGGCGGGGCTGCCTTCGACCAGCATGTAGGGCGGCACGTCGTGACGGACTGCGCTCAGCCCGCCGATGAAACTGTAACCGCCGATCGTGACGAACTGATGGACCGCGACGGCGCCGGAGAACGAGGCGTGATCGTGGACGTGGACGTGGCCGGCCAACAGCGAGCCGTTGGCGAGGATGATGTTGTTGCCCAACTGGCAATCGTGGGCCACATGGGAACAGGCCATCAGGAAATTGTGGTCGCCGATCCGCGTGACGCCTTCTTCCTTTTCCGACGCCCGATTGATCGTGACGCACTCGCGGATGATGTTGTGATCGCCGATCTGGACTTTCGTGTCGGCGCCGGTGTAGCTGATGTCTTGCGGTTCGCCGCCGAGGACGACGTTCGGATAGAGGTGGTTATAGCAGCCGATCGTGACGTTGCCCATCAGGGTGACGCTATTTTCAAGCCGGGTGCCGCGTCCGATGTGAGCCTTGGGCCCGATGACGCAATAGGGGCCGATCTCGACGTCGTCTTCGATTTCGGCGCGGCTGTCAATCGAGGCGTTGTCGGCGAAAAAAGTGGCCATGTCCGCGACTCCTTCACGGTGCTGATTGTTCCCGCTCGCGAAGTGCGAGCTAGTTTCCTAGGACCGACTCCAAAACACGCGACACTTCGTCAGTTTCGGCCATGGGAGGCCGAGTTGATGTTTCTCAAATGGATTCTTAGGCGGATCGTTTCCACTGTTCCTGCCGTTGCTCGTCGGCGACGATCTGGCGGACCAACTCGGCGTTGAGCCGATGCCCGCTGCGAAAGGCGACGAATCGCCCGACCAGATCGCAGCCGGCCAACGCCAGATCGCCGACCATGTCGGACAACTTGTGCCGGACGCACTCGTCGGGAAATCGCAACGTGTTGTCGATCGGGCCCCGGGGTCCGTACACCAGCAGATCTTGACACGTTGCCCGCTGGCCGAGGCCTTGTTTTTTCAGCGCCTCGGCCTCCGATTCGAGCAGGAACGTGCGGCTTGGGGCCAGATTCATGCGGAAGTGGCGAGGCGAGAGCGACAATTCAAGCGACTGACGGCCGATCGGATTGCCGGCTCCGTAATCGAGTTCGTAAGAAAGGATCGTTTTTTCGGAACGGCAGGGCCTCGCCTCGATCCAACTCCGCTCGTCGCCCAAGCGGATCGTTCGGGTGATGGCTTTACGAGGCCGGGCGATGTCTTGCTCGACGACGCCGACGGCCGAGATGGCGTCGACGAACGGCAGGCAGGAGCCATCGCAGCCGGGCATTTCGGTCCGATCCACGCAGATCTCACAGTTGTCGACCTCGAGGCCGGACAGTGCGGCCATGATGTGCTCG
Source organism: Thermoguttaceae bacterium (assembly GCA_039698075.1). Classification (GTDB taxonomy): domain Bacteria; phylum Planctomycetota; class Planctomycetia; order Pirellulales; family Thermoguttaceae; genus JAJFVC01. The sequence goes on from JBDKTJ010000073.1 coordinate 7,766, forward strand.
ACCATCTCGACGCTGGCCTGGCCGCAACGGAGCGTAGTGCGGAGCGGCATCTCGAAGCGGTTGTGGATTGTCGCGGGGATTCGCGGGCAGCCGTCCAGGTCGGTGCGGACGAAGACAATGCCCGAGTCGGCCGGAGCAGGCCGGAACTCCACGCGAATGTCCTCGCCGCTCCAATAGCCCACGCCGGAAACCGTGGCGGGGGCAGCGATCGTTTGCTGATTTCGTCGTGAGTGCATCGCAAGGGAACCGCAAAAATGGAAAGAGGCGTTGACGCGAGGCTCGCGCGGTTGCGCAGGGTCGGCGTCGGCCGCCGCTTTCGCTGTTGAGAAGAACGGTTTCGAGTCGCCAGTCATCCGTGACCAAGTAAAGGGAAGGGCTGAAGGTCGGCGTCGCGTCGGCCCTCCATGGCCGGACGCCGACGAACCAAGCCCGACAAGGCGGCGACCATTTTTGGGGCCGCCCTGCGGGACTTCCGTGTTACCTCGCACCGTTGAACGGAACCCCGGGACGAGCGGCCGTGCCCGGATTGATTGCGTTTCGATTCAGCTCCTGCAACACCGCCGGAGTGATGTCGAGTTGTTTTTGATACCAAACCACCGGCTTGTTGATGTGGGCCAAGACGCTTTGCGGCTGTTCGGTGTCGACCGGATCGCCGTTGAATCGCAACACCATGTCGATGCCGTTTTGCTTGGCATAGAAGTCCGTGGCTTGCGAAATTTCTTGATAGACCGTGTAGTAGATTTTGGCCTCGCGTTGCACAAACTCGTTTTTCTGCAGATTGACGCGGACGGCCAAATCGGCTTGACGCTTGGCGACTTCCTGCTCCATTTGCTTGTAGTCGGGCGTGCCCTTGTGATATTCTTGCAGACGCTCGACGAGCTTGTTGATCGTGTCGCGTTCAGTTTTGACCTGGGCCTCGGCGCGTTCGACGTCGGCTTTCATTTCCTCCATCATCGCCTTGAATCGGGCGTGATTTTTGAAGATGTAGCTGACGTCCAACAACGCGACGTTCGGACCGGCGCCGGGACGACCTTGAGCGGCGACGGGCGAGACCAAGCCGCACAACGACAAGACGACGGCGACCAGCGCCGTCCAAGAAAGAGACTTTTTCACCTCAAGCACTCCTTGCTGTTGCGTCGGTCTTCCATGACTTAGCGACCCGATTCCATTGGGCGCCCGCAACCGACTTGGTCTTTGAATGCACCAAAATGGGTTTCCTGACGTGGCGGTATTCTGCCCGGTAACGGCATTTTCGTAAATACCAGATATTTTGGTTACATGAATGATGTTGTAAGTAGCTGCGGGGTAAGAGGTTAAGGTAGAGTTGTTTGTGCGCTGGCCGCGAAAGAAATTGGCCGCCGCGGTCAGCGGTTTTGTTTTTTTCGGGACGCGCAAAAAAACACCCCACCCGCGCGTTGTGCGAGGAGTGGGGCGTGCAATCGTTTCTGGGATATTCTTCTTCAGAAGGTGAAGATGAAATCGAAACCGCCGGACAGTTGCGTGTTGGAGTCGCCGTCGTTGAACGGCTTGCCGCTGGAACCGATCGAGCCGTTGTACCAGTCGTATCGGATTTCAGGCCGTATGGTGAAATTGGCGTGCGGCTTGTAGTTCAATCCGGCGGTCAACTCGTAGTAGTTGCCTTCGTTGCCGGCGACGACCCGGGCGCCTTGCGGATCTTGGAACCATTCAAAGCGTCCGCCGAATCCCCAGCAATCGCTCAACTTGTAGAGCAGGTAGTTCGACAGGCCGTACCATTGGGCGTCGGCGTTGCCGAGGTTGTAGTTTGTGCCGAGGTCATGTTGGAGCACGTAGGTGAGCTTGTCGGTCAGTTTCCAAGTGAAGACGAGGCTGTTCATGTAGACGTCGCCATTGGCGCCGATCGTGCCGTCGTCGAGGGTGCGGCCCGTGCCGATTTGCCCGGCTGTGGTCGCCCAAGTGAGGCTGGTTCGTTCGGAGAACGTGAACGTTACGCCGCCGAGAAACATCGAGCCGGAGTCGGCGCCCTGCCAACCTTCGTCCCAACCGTTGACCCAGCCGCCGAACACCGTCACGTTGTCGTTGCATTTGTACGTGGCCAACATGCCGGTGTGGGTGAACGGCTCGCCGTAGAACATTTGATAGGAATGCGAGTAGAAAAAGTTGCCGGTGGCTGGAACCACTTCATAGCCGATCGAGGTGAAAAAACGTCCGCCCTTGATGGTCAAATCGTTGTAGGCGACTTCGACGTAGGCTTGTGGAATTGCGGACCCATAATCGCGGCTGCTGTTCCAGCCATAGTCCCAGGTGTGATCGCCGAAGGCTTGCGTATAGGGACCGTCCGTGCCGAACAGATAGTCGACCCGGCCGCCGACGTCCCAACCGCATCCGTCGGTGTTGGTTTTTCGCTCCAAAAAGCCCCAGAGCTGGTTCATTTTGAACCCGTCGCCGTACTGTTCAAATCCGAGCGGTCCGTTGCGTTGGGCGCCATATTGGTTGCTGAGGATTCCGCCTTCGATCCAGCCGCCGGCCGTGATGCCGTGGTTTTTCAGCGCGGCGGGTTGGGGCAACGTCCAGGGATCGCTCAGTTTGCCGTCGCGGCACCAGCGGCAGGTCGACTCATCCGACGTGGCGTTCTCGTCCGCCTTCGTCGCCGTGGACGACGAACTTGAGTCCGAGGCCGAGTCCTCATTGGAGCGATAGGAGACCATTTGATAGGAATGGTTCGCGTCCAACTGCGGCCCATCTTCTTGGGCCTGACTTGGAAGAGCCATCCAAAAACCTAGCGACGCGACCACCATGCCTGTGAGAAAACATCGAGCCGTCTTCATACGAATTACTCCACCATGCGGGATTAAGAAACGGACAACCAACGCGGCTTGGCACGGTTGTCGCACAGAACGGGCCGCGCATGGCACGATTCGCAGGCCGTCGCAGAGGGGCGACCTTTTCGCTATCGGACGCCGTTGCAACGCGAGATTACGCGAAAACTGGCAAATTGCGCTCAAACGCTTCAATCGCCACATCACGATGTTAAACTTTTACGGTCCGGGAAAATAGAACGCGAAACCGACCAGCGAGATTTGGAAGCCGTGCCTTGGGTCGCGACGGCGAGATCCCTCGCAACCGGGGGGTATTTTTTCTTCGCACAAGGGGGTGCAATCGCGGCGGTCTGGCTGCTGAAAACTCAACGGGTCGGACTGCCCGAGGCTGCGGTCAAGGAAAGCACGCATCGCGTAGAACGGGCGATCGTCAACTCAGGATTCCAGCGTCCGCATAATCGCGTGACGATCAATTTGGCCCCGGCCTGCTCCCGTCTATGAAGGACACCGCTTGGCTGTGACATCGGCACGATTTTCAACCGTATCGTAGCTTGTGCCGTTGATTCCGCCATGACGGTTTCCGCACTGCCGAGCGATTCCGCGAAACGCCTACCAAAGCTTTTTCCCGGCAAGGAACTCCCCGATTCCATTGTGCCGAAGGATACGCAGGTTTGCCACGTTCGTGCCTTGATGTACAGGATTCAGCCACGCGAGTGTTTGGCACCACTCGAACTCAGCGCACTCCCAACATCCGTTCATGCCCTTTTGTCTACAGCACTCCCGGATTCGGCAACCTGACGTACCGCCGCCAGAACGGCACGGCATTATGCAGTCAAGGTGACGGACGGCGGCCAGCACCTGGCGACAATCCTCATGGTTCTCCAGGGACTTAAATATCTCGGAGTTTAGCTTTGGCAAGCCAGCGGCCAGTTTTGCAAAGGCGGGAGTGGCAATAGCTTGCAAGAGCTGGTCTGCCAATTTGCCCATGTGGCGATTGCGAATGATGCAGTCGCCACAATACAAGCCGCAATAGGCAATTTCGGCTGCGTCGTCGTTCACGATTCTCTCCATGCCAGAAAACGCGATCTTCAACGCGGTGTGGGCTTCCTGATGCGGGTCCTGACACGGGATTCATCGACGATGGCAAGACCGCCTTGCAGACAGTCGAGCAAACCGGATTCGATCAGTCGGCGAGCGGGCTGTTCGAGCACCGCCCAACGCTGATCGTGCAGTCTAAACACCACAATTCCCGCATGGCTGCCGACGGGATACCGACGGATGTCGGCAAAATCGAGATCGAACGTCAAGAGCGTTCGACTCTCTGACGTGGCGACCTGCAAGACCTTGGGGTCCTTGCTCCCGCCGAGAGCCTCATCGGCCACAGTCATTGCGTCATGGCCGGTCTCTCGAAGCAATTCAGCGAGCGCCGTTGGAAGGTTCTCGTCGAGCTTGATCTTCATTCCGCCGCAACCGTATGCAAGGGCTGCTCTTCTTCCTCATGCGCCAGCCACGCCGCATAGGCCAGGGCCGCGCGAATGTCTTCCGCCGTCAGCGTGGGATACTGATGAAGGACCGTTTCGGTGCTTTCGCCGGCCTTGAGGTAGTCGAGAACCACCGAAGCCATCACGCGCGTCCCTTTGATGCAGGGTTTGCCGTGGCAAACCTCGGGGTCAATCGAAATTCGATCCTGCCAAGCTATGTTATCCATAGGAACTCCCCTTCAGCATTGACCAGCCGTGTCTTGCATTTTCACCCATACCAATGTCATCATACCCTCTTTTTCCGGCTTGGAAAAGAGCGTACAATACCCCCCATGCTTGCCAAGCTCAAAACCTTTTCGTTGTTCGGCATCGACGCCTTGCCGGTGGAAGTCGAGGTGGACGTGTCGGCGGCCGGGCTGCCAAAAACTCAACTGGTCGGACTGCCCGAGGCCGCGGTCAAGGAAAGCACGCATCGCGTGGAGCGGGCGATCGTCAATTCGGGCTTTCAGCGGCCGCATAATCGCATGACGATCAACCTGGCCCCGGCATACTCCCGCCAGTGAAGGATACAAAAGCAAGCTATTTCCCAACAATCGGCACATCTCCGCACCACGGAGATGGCTGCTGCAATTGTCCTCTCGTCCCGTTACGCCCTTGCGCCCTACGTTCAGGGTGAGGCACGCGGCTTGTCCACGTCGCTTCCACCACGATGTTGGGCCTTCGATTTTGTAAATGTCCTCGCTATCTGTTTGAATGTCGGCAAGTGCGTTTTGCCATCCTGTTCTGATGCTATTCCCTGGATGGCATAGTAGCCGTCTGCATCAAACAAAACGACTTGGTAAATCAATGCCGGCGTACCTGAATCTGTGTCCGTTGCGTTGGCTACGGACTCGAAGCCGTCGAGTCCGTCGATCGTGACGGGATCAGTTGCTTTTGGCAGCACGTCTCTTAGTGTCGCTATCTCTTGCAGGCGTGCTGCTACAAATGCCCTCCTACCTTGGATGCTGAGTCCCTTGCTGGCGGATGCACCGATGACCATTATAGGCGTTCCGATTCCCTTGGCAGGGAACACGCCATCCTTGCTCAATAGAATGTTGTTTCCGAAAACCTTTGCGATCCTCATATCACCCGTCGATGAGACGCGGAAGGTCAAGTCGCCAAGCGGGTCGGCACATGTAGCGCTGACACGGGCACCAATGACGGATTTCTTGAGGACATCCGACAATTCGTCTTCTGCTTCCTTGGGGAAGGAAGCAGTCACCATGTATGTTGTTTTCTCGTCGCCAAAGACCCCCATCCATTTCAGGAAATCAACACCGCGTGCCGATTGGGAAGCAGAGATCAGTACCCCTTTGTAACTACCATAAGTCGCGTCTTCCTTGGTCAGCAAAGTCATCCCCTGTTTCTTGAAGTTCGTCGCACCGAAATCCTTGGTAACTTTGGCAAACGGAGCCGGCAATTCACTGACCATCACTGATGAGCCCGTTTCCTCCGACATGTACCCCGGAAAGCGGTCGGCTACCACAAAACCAGAAGGGGCAGGGACTATGATGTGGGTACCCTTGACCGGTTTCTGGGACTCTGCGTTGACTGCACTACCAACTCCCAACAGTATGACTACGGACGTGATGAATCTCTTCATTCGTTCTCCTTTAATCGATTCGTTCTCCTTTAATCGAGCAGTCGTTCCAGGCGCCAGGGGCAATGGAAATCCGGCTCTCCCAATCACTGCTGTCCATACGGCGAACCCTTCATTGTGCGGAATGCTGCAATGATACCCTCTTTTGCCGGCTTGGAAAAGAGTGTACAATACCCCCCATGCTCGCCAAGCTAAAAACCTTTTCGCTCCTGGGCATCGATGCCCTGCCGGTGGAAGTCGAGGTGGACGTGTCGGCGGCCGGGCTGCCGAAAACTCAACTGGTCGGACTGCCCGAGGCCGCGGTCAAAGAAAGCACGCATCGCGTGGAACGGGCGATCGTCAACTCCGGCTTTCAGCGTCCGCATAACCGCGTGACGATCAATTTGGCCCCGGCCGATTTGCCCAAGGAGGCCGCGTCGTTCGATTTGCCCATGGCGATCGGAATCCTGGTCGGCAGCGGGCAGATCGTGGCCGATCGGGTGCGTCAATATGCAGTGGTGGGCGAACTGGCGCTCGACGGCGCGGCGCGTCCGGTGCGCGGCGCGTTGTCGATGGCGATGGCCACGGCCGAGATGGACGGCGTGCGAGGACTGATCGTGCCAAGTCAGAGCGCTGCCGAAGCGGCCGTCGTCGAAGGCGTCGAAATCATTCCTGTGTCCAGCCTGGCGCAGGCCGTGGCGTTTTTGACCGGCGAGATTGACATCGAACCGCAGCCGTCGCGGCTTGACGAATTGTTCCGTGCGTTGACCAGCTACGACGTGGATTTTTCGGACGTGCGCGGCCAGGACATGGCCAAGCGGGCGCTGTGCGTGGCGGCGGCCGGCGGCCACAATCTGCTGATGCTCGGACCGCCGGGCTCCGGCAAGACGATGCTGGCCAAGCGGGTGCCGACGATTTTGCCCGACCTTTCGCCCGGCGAATCGATCGAAACCACGCGAATCTACAGCGCCCTGGGCCGATTGAAACCGGGGCAGCCGTTGCTGGCCGTTCGTCCGTTTCGTTCGCCGCATCATACGATCAGCAACGCGGGCCTGGTCGGCGGCGGTTCAACGCCCTCGCCCGGCGAAATCAGCCTGTCGCACAACGGCGTGCTGTTTCTCGACGAGTTGCCCGAGTTCGCCCGATCGACGCTCGAAGTGTTGCGGCAGCCGTTGGAAGACGGGACGGTCACGATTTCCCGGGCGCTGAGCAGCACGACGTTTCCGGCGAATTTCATGCTGATCGCGGCGTTGAACCCATGTCCTTGCGGATATCGTGGCGATCCGCGCCGCAGTTGCCACTGCACGCCGGCCCAGGTGGATCGGTACATGAGCAAAATCTCGGGTCCGCTGGTCGATCGGATCGACATCCATATCGAGGTGCCGGCGGTGGCGTATCAAGAGTTGTCGGGCGGACAGCCGGGCACGCCGAGTTCCGAGCTTCGCACGGCGGTGGCGTCGGCCCGGGCCATCCAGGCGTCGCGATTCCAAGGCGGTTCGACCCGCTACAACGCCGACATGACGCATCGCCAGACGCGGCAGTTTTGCAAATTGGACGAGCCGTGCCAGGAGATTTTGAAGGGGGCGATGACCGAATTAGGCCTCTCGGCCCGGGCCCACGACAAAGTGCTGCGCGTGGCCCGAACCATCGCCGATCTGGAATCCAGCGAAACGATCCAACCGCACCACCTGTACGAAGCGACGAACTACCGAATGTTGGACCGGCAGCTTTGGACGTGACGGTGGACCTTTGGCATGAGTATTGTATAATGAGGTGCGACGCCTATGCCAGTCATTTTACGTCTTCGAGGGTATCGGCTTTGGTTTTATGAAGCCGACTTAAGCGAGCGGCCGCATATTCATGTCGGAAAAGACGCCAACGAAGCCAAGTATTGGTTGGATCCGGTGATTCTATCGAAATCGCGTGGGTTTCGCGAGCATGAACTTGCCGAGATTCAGAAAATCGTGGAAGAGCATCGTGAGGTGATTTTGGGGAGTTGGCGAAGGGAGGAGGCGAAACGTGATCACGGCAAAAGCTAAAATCAAAGTCCACGACGACTATGAATCGCTCGTGCCGATTCTCATTCCGGAATTGGAGGACGTGCGTCGTTTCGCGTCGGAGCTTCACGCCCGCGGAGTTGCTTGGGCGGGCGAACTCTTTGGTTGGCCCGCCGAATACCATCCGGAGCGAGTTGAATCGCCACTAGACTCGAAGCTGTCATTTACGCCGGCCGACTTTTGCATTGGCGAAAACAGCATCTGGTTTTTTTCGCTCATGTGGGAGCACGGCAAGGACGCTCCGCCGGCGGAATATCTGGACGACAGCCATATCTTGGCAGAAGCCACGGCCAAGTAGGCGGACAGCTCCGAGGGCGACCTCGTTGCGGACTGTGACGCTTCAGGCGGCGGACAGCCGAAGGTGATCGATCGCTCGTTCGGCTTCGTTGCGGACGCGGATGTCTTGGTCGGTCAGCAGCGTCGAAAGCGCCGGAATCGCCACCACGGCGCGGGAACCTTGCAGACGCAACGCCCCGGCTGCGTTCCGACGGACCGTCGGATCGGTGTCGTTCAACTTCTGGATCAACTTCAAGATCAGTAGGTCGGGTTGATTAACCATTTTTGCAGGCGAATGGTTAGAGCCAAGGATGTGACGGAACAGCACGAAAAACCATTACATCCTATCGGCCAAATTCATCCGGCATCTTCGACCAAGTGTTTTACTAGATAAAATACAAAAAGCGCGCGGGTTGTAACGCCTGCGCGCTTTGGTTAAGCGTGTTAATTGGAGAATGTGGCTAATCTGGTAAAGCGGCTTGACCGCTTCTTCGAGATCAGCAACTCAACGTCCCGAGGGACCGGGCTGCGACGATCAAAGTCCCTCGCGGGCGATCTGGTCTTCGGCCTTCTTTAAGACGTCGGCGATGCGGACCGGAGCGCCGCCCTGACGTTGGCTTTCGTCGGCGGCCTCCATGAAGGCCATGATTTCGAGAGTCTCGTTGGCCGTGACCGGCGGTTTTCCGGTTTTGAAGAACTTGATGATGTCGGCCATCAGGACGCCGTAGTCGTGGAACGGTTCGAGGTCGCCGGTCTTTTTGGCGCCTTGGACCGTTCCGCCGTAGCCCTCTTTGGCCACAAACTCGCCGTGACGACCGTCTTTCCATACGGCCGTCGCCCGATCAAGGCTGGGACGCGAGACGGTGTCGCAGCCGGGGCCCATGATGGTGAATAGAATCTCGACGCCGTGGATCCCGTGGAACCAGAACGGCTCGGGCTTTTTCGGATTCAAGCCGGCGGAACTCCAGGCCGTGCAACGGACAACGTCGCCGAAATCGCTCGTGTGGTTGCGGATCGCCTGATTCATCGGCGTGAATCGCAAGGACGAGGCGGAGAAACAAGGGACCTTTTTGGCTTCGGCCAGCCGCAAGATCCGCATGGCGTTGACGGTCGAGTCGGCCAGCGGCTTGTCGATGAACAGCGGCTTGCCGGCGGCGATCACCTGCCGGGCCTGTTCGAGGTGTTGGCCGCCGTCGACGCTTTCCAGCAGCACGACGTCGACGCGTTTGAGTAGTTCGTCGATCGAGTCGACGATTTCAACGCCCATGTCGCGCAGCGTCTTGGTGAACTTTTCGACGCGGTTCCAGCTGATCGGCAGTTTGGGGTTGCCGCCGGGATAGGCGGCCACAATGGTCAGACCCGCCATTTGGTCGGATTTTTTGGGATCGCGCAGCAGTTTGGCGAACGCGACGACGTGGGAGGTGTCCAGCCCGATGATCCCGGCGCGGATCGGTTTGGCCGGCTCCGCCGCTTGGGCGAATTGGACCGAGGCGGCCAACATCAGGACGGCAAGAATCCAACGAAGACAGCGTGGCGACGACATGATGGAAATACTCCCGTGAAGTAAAAAAGGTGGTGCACGAACGCTATTTTCCGGCAAGGATGAGATCGAGCCGCTTGGAAAGTTCTTCGGGCGAAAGTTTGCCGCTCTCGATCGTCATCCAGCCGCGGTAACCGACTTCGTCGAGGGCCTGGCGGACGGCGGGCCAATCGACGCTTCCGTCGCGGATCTGGCAGAAATTGCCGCCGCGCCGATTCGGACCGAGTTTGAAATCCTTGACGTGACACTTGACCAGCAGCTTGCCCAGGGCTCGAATCCAATCTTGCGAAGGGGCGTATTGGACGTGGTTCCCGATGTCGAAATAGGCTTGGACCGAGGGGCTTTGGAACGACGCCACGAAGTTGGCGAAAAAGTCCGGTTTGACCCAAAGATTGTTCCAGACGTTTTCCAACGCGAGAACGACGCCGGTCTTTTCGGCGATCGGGATCAGCCGCGAAACGCCCTCGCGCGACGTGTCGACGGCGTGGTTGTGGGCGTCGATGTATTTTTGGTATTTCGCATTGTCGCCGGCGACGACTTGTCGCAAGTGCCCGGTCTTCGGGTCGAAGCGGAGGTCGAACTCCCAAGGCTCGGGCGTGGGCTTCACGTTGATCCGACAGGGCACCAGCAACAGGGTGTCGGCCCCGTAGCCCTGCGCCGCCCGGAGCGCGGTTTCGATTTTGACCAAATCGGCGGCCATGGTGGCGTCGCCCTTGTTCATGTTGGCCCAACCGTACAGGACGGAGTGGATTCTCATGCCCAGCGACTCGGCGGTTTTTCGGAAACCGGCGGCTTCGGCGGGCGAGATATCCCAGCGGCGCGACTCCATGCCTTGAAAGCCCGCGGCCTTCCATTGTTCGAGGATTTCGCGGCCGGGGTCGCCGATCATCGCCTTGCGCAGGGTGGTTTTCCTGGTGGCGGCTTCGAGTTGAGGGGCGAACAGCCAACCGGCGCCGACGGCGGCCGATGCGGCCAAAAACTCACGGCGGCCGAGGACAGAGCCGTGGGGCAGGCTGGCGGCCTGTTCAGAGCGAAAACGAAACATCGGAAAAACCCTCACAGGAAGCGAGGCGGGAGGCTTTTTGGGGGTGGGATTTCACGAACGCTCGACTCGACTTGGATGGTAAACCTTCGGGCGGTTGGAGTCAAGACCCCCCTGGTCGTTTGGTTTTACGGTCAAGATTCCCGTTCTGCGGGCTGGCAACCCGCCTTGTATTGGCGATTTGGGGGTGTTATACTGTGAGGCTCGCTACCTTGAGCGGGGATCAATACTATGGATTTGAAAACACTACGAAATATCGGTATCTCGGCCCACATCGACTCGGGCAAAACCACGCTCAGCGAGCGCATCTTGTACTACGCCGGCCGCATCCATCGCATGCAGGAAGTGCATGATTCGAGCGGCGGCGGCGCGACGATGGACCACATGGAGCTGGAGCGGGAACGCGGCATCACGATCACCAGCGCCGCCACGACGGTCCGTTGGCACGACGCGACGATCAATCTGATCGACACGCCCGGCCACGTCGACTTCACCGTCGAAGTGGAGCGGAGCCTTCGCGTGCTGGACGGCGCGGTGTTGGTGTTGTGCGCCGTCGGCGGCGTGCAGGCGCAGTCGTTGACGATCGACCGGCAGATGCGGCGCTACCACGTTCCTCGGCTGGCGTTCATCAACAAGATGGATCGGACCGGCGCGAATCCGTTCAAAGTGGTCGAGCAGTTGCGGGCCAAATTGAATTGCGACGCGATGTTGATGCAGTTGCCCATCGGCCGTGAAGCCGATTTTGAGGGCATCGTCGACTTGATTTCGCAGAAGGCGTATTATTTCGACGGCGCCAACGGCGAGCATATTCGGGAAGAAGCGATTCCGGCGGACATGGTCGATCAGGCCCGAACGGCTCGCCAGCAGTTGCTCGAATCGCTTTCGATGTACAGCGACGAGATGATGGAGCTGTTGCTGGGCGAAAAAGACCCGCCGCGTTCGATGATTTACGACGTGCTCCGCTCGGCGGTGGCGCAGTTGGAGTGCACGCCGGTGTTCTTGGGCTCGGCCTATCGCAACAAGGGCGTGCAACTGTTGCTGGACGCCGTGGTCGAGTTGCTGCCGTCGCCGTTGGATTGCACCACCAAGGCCTTCAAAAAAGACAAAAGCGGCCAGCAGCAAGAGTTTTTGCTGTCGCCTGATCCGAATCTGCCGACCGTGGCGATGGCCTTCAAGATCGTCGAGGATTCGTACGGCACGCTGACGTTCATGCGGGTGTATCAGGGCCGTTTCGTCAAAGGCAACAGCTACATCAATCAGCGCACCGGCCGCAAAGAGCGGTTCAGCCGCATCGTGCGGATGCACGCCGATCAGCGTGAGGACATCGACGAAGCCGAGGCCGGCAGCATCGTCGCGGTGTTGGGCGTCGATTGCGCCAGCGGCGACACCTACGCCTCGGAGCGGGATTACTGCACGCTGCAAAATATGTTCGTGCCCGAGCCCGTCATTCGGATGGCCGTCTCGCCGATGGCCCGGGACGGCGCGGACCGGTTGAGCAAGGCCCTGCATCGTTTTCGCCGCGAGGACCCGACGCTGCATGTTTCGACGGACGAAGAGACCGGCGAGACGATCATCGCGGGCATGGGCGAGCTGCACTTGGAGGTCTACATCGAGCGCATTCGCCGCGAATACGGCGTCGAGGTCGAAGTGGGCGCGCCGAAGGTGAACTATCGCGAGGCGCCCACGCAAGCGGCCGAGTTCAACACCCGGCATCGCAAGCAAACCGGCGGTTCGGGCCAATACGCCCACATTGTCGGCCGGATCGACGTGCTGCCCGACGACGCCGAGGACAACTTCTTGTTTGAAGAGCACATCGTCGGCGGACGAATTCCGAAGCAATACATTCCGGCCGTCGAAAAGGGTTTTCGGTCGATGCTGGCCAAGGGGCCGATCGCTCGATATCCGGTCGTCGGCATGGCGATTTATTTGGAGGACGGCTCGTATCACGAGGTGGACAGCTCCGACATGGCGTTCCAAGTATGCGCCCAGACGGCGATGCGAGAAACGTTTCCCAAGACGAAGCCGGTCCTGCTGGAGCCGATCATGAAGATCGAGATCGAATGCCCCAGCCAGTTCCAAGGCGCGGTGGTGGGCAACCTGACGTCGCGCCGCGGGATTGTGTTGTCCACCGAGGCTCAAGGCGCCGACACGCGGATCGAGGGCGAGGTGCCGCTGGCCGAAACGTTCGGCTACTCGACCGACCTGCGCAGCATGACGCAAGGGCAGGGCACGTTCTCGATGGAGTTTTCCCGCTATAAACGGTTGCCTCGCAATCTCGAGGAAGAAGTGATCGCCGAGCGGAAAAAAGCGGCGATGGCCGGCGCGGTCTGATACGCGCGCCAACTTAAAGACGCACGACGGCTCTTTCGCAAAAACGGTGGGTCGTTCCCTAAGACGACGCGACTTGCCAACGTTTGAAGTTCTACGTCCAAGAAAAAAACATCCCCTCTCCCATTGGAAGAGGGGATTGATTTTTCAGACGCGTTCTGACGCGTGCGGACGTTACGCCACGAGCCGCATTTCTTCGAGAACCTCGCCCGTAATGCCGACGACGAACTCTTCGAAAATCCGCAGGTCCAAGGCCGAAGCCGATTCACTCTCCGGATGGAATTGCGTTCCGAAGGCGAGCCAGTCGGTCGTGCTTTCGATGGCCTCGACCACGCCGTCGGGGCAGCGCGCCGTCACGGCGAACCCGGGCGCGACCTCGTCGATGGCCATGTGGTGCATGCTGTTGACCCGAATTTCACCTTCGCCATAGACCCGCTCCATCAGCGTGCCCATCTCGATCACTAGGGCGTGACGATGGTTGGGGTCCATCGCGTCGAGGTGCGGCAGCGCCTTGGGTTGGTCCTCGGGCAGGTGGAGGAACAAGTTGCCTCCCTGCGAGACGTTGAGCAACTGCATGCCGCAACCGACGCCCATGACGGGCATCCGACGCTCGGCCACTTGTTGCATCAATCGGCGATCGAACTGTTCGCGGCGTCCGTCCAACAATCGCATCGACGGATGCAGCATGTAGCCGTCGGTGCGGCAATCGAGATCGGCGCCGCCGATCAAAAGCACGCCGTCGAGCAGATCCAAGACGCGACCCAAATCGTCGTCGTCGTCCAACGGCGGAATCAACATCGGAATCGCGCCGGCCTTGACCAACGCGTTGCAGTAACCGGCATGAAGGAAGCAAAAGGCGGGCGAATCCTTTCGCGACGAACGATAATCGACATTCACTCCGATAAGCGGTTTCGTAGCCATCTTGCACTCTCTCCTCGACACTTCCTGTGTCAGTGTTTGGAATCGAAGCA
>JBDKTJ010000074.1:0-74425 GCA_039698075.1 Thermoguttaceae bacterium
GAACCGTGCTCTCAAATCCTCAGCCAGTTTTTTCAGGCCCAACGACGGCTCGGCAAAAAGTGACCGCGAACGATTATCAACTGCTCGATTTTGGCGACGGACGCCGGTTGGAACGTTTTGGACCGGTTACGCTGGACCGGCCTTGCCCGGCGGCGGAACGGTTGTCGCCGACACGCCGCGAGCTTTGGCCGCAAGCGGACGCGAGATTCGAGGGGTGCGAAGACGAACGAGGCCGATGGGTCGACTGCCGCGAGACGCCCGATCGCTGGACGATCGCCATGGGGGCCTCGCGGTTGGAGTTGAAACGGACCGAATTCGGGCATGTGGGCGTTTTTCCGGAACAGGCCGGCAATTGGACGTGGATTCGGCAGAATGTCTCTCCGCCGTTGAAAGTGTTGAACCTGTTTGCCTACACGGGCGGCAGCACGTTGGCGGCCGCGGCGGCCGGCGCCGAAGTGGTTCATGTGGACGCGGCAAAAAACGTTGTTGCTTGGGCCCGCCGCAACGCGGAACTGTCCGGATTGTCCGCGGCCCCGATCCGGTGGATCGTGGAAGACGCGATGAAGTTCGTCCAGCGGGAGCTGCGGCGCGACAACCGTTACGATGCCGTGATTCTGGACCCGCCGAGCTACGGCCACGGCGCGCACGGCGAAGTCTGGCGACTGGCCAAGCACCTGCCGCGGTTGCTGTCGCTTTGCGCCGAATTGACGGCCGGACGGTTCGCGTTCTTGTTGTTGACCTGCCACACGCCGGGGTACGACGCTGCGGTGTTGAGGGAGATGGTGCGGGAGGCGTTTGGAGACGGCGGCGACCTGACCGCCCGACCCTTGGCGATTTCCACGACCGACGGGCGACCGTTGCCAAGCGGCGTCGTTGTGCGGATGGTTTCCGACTCGCGGTTGCGGGGCGGCCGTTAATACTACAGCGCTGTAGTGTTAAATGGCGCGTGGTTGGACGGCGGCCATGGCAACGGAAGATGTTTTTGGCATAATAGATCGAGTGAACTGACGCGGATCGAACCATCCTCCTATCTCTGTTCTCACCATGCCGCTTATCACGAGTCTGAAAAATCCGCGGGTTCAGGAAGCGGTTCGATTGCGAGACCGACGGCATCGGGAACAACAAGGGCGGACGCTGATCGACGGCGCGCGGGAGTTGCGTCGCGCCACGGCGGCCGGCGTTCGATTGCATGAGGCGTTCGTTTGTCCCGCGTTGTGCCAAAGCGACGACGCCCGGCATCTGTTGGCTGCGATTTCCGAATGTGGATGCCAAGCGTGGGAAGTTTCCGCCGCGGTTTTTGAAAAACTGGCGTTCGGTCAACGTGCTGAAGGAGTGCTCGGCGTGGCCGAGACGCCGCATCGGCCGCTGGACGAGCTTTCCGTTCCCGACAACGCCATCGTTGCGGTGTTGGAGGGCGTCGAAAAACCGGGCAACTTGGGTGCGGTGTTGCGCAGCGCCGATGCAACCGGGGTGGCCGCCGTCGTGGTGGCCGATGGCCGAACCGATCTGTTCAACCCCAATGCGATTCGCGCCAGCCTGGGCACGATCTTTTCTATGCCGGTGTGCGAGTGCACCAGCCGCGAGGCGATGGCATGGCTCGGGGAGCGAGGCTTTTCGATTTATGCTGCGCGCGTGGACGGCGCCGTGCCTTACACGGACGTCGACTGCCGCGGCCCGACGGCGATCGTGTTGGGCAACGAGGCCAAAGGGCTTTCCGACGTTTGGACCGGTCTAAATGTTCAAGCCGTGCGGCTGCCAATGCTTGGCGTGGCCGACAGTCTGAATCTGTCGGTCACCGCTGCCGTGCTTTTTTACGAAGCGGTGCGGCAGCGAAGGTAAGGCGGGTAATTTACGTAAGCTTTTCTGGATATTCCGCTTATTCCAAACTTGCCGACTGTATCGCCCGATACTCAATCCTTGTGTGGACGTGAGATGCAAGAAAATCCCCGGCCAGGCAAGGAGACTGGGTCATGAAAGCGTTCCTACCCAAAACTATTGCAGCGTTGATGATCATTGGGGTGACGAGTTTTTGGGAAGGGGCGGGAGCGTGGGCCCAGACGTCGTCCAACGCCGGCATCGTCCGACCGGAGTACGCGGATCAGTCCACCACGACGGGTTGTTCGTCGCAAGGCTGCGACAGTGCGTGTTCCCAACAGGAGCGAGCGACGTTTGGCGACTGGCTGTGGCCTTCCAACTACGGATGTCCGTATTGGAGCGTCACGGCCGAGGCGACGGCGATGCAACGGTCCGCCCCTCGCAATCAACCGTTGTTTCGCCAGACGTTGTCGCAAACCGACCAGTTGAACGCGAAAGACTTGAACTTTCCCGTGTCGATGGGATTTCAGTTGAGCGCGATTCGCCACAATGTGGGCGGAAGCGGATGGGATTTGGAAGTGGCCTACGCACAGATGGACGGATTTGAGACCGATTCCGACATTGCCGAGGCTTCCCGGATGATTTTGGACCGAAACAATGCGAGTTGGACCGTCCGGGATGCGGAAGCTCGATACAGTTCGGCCCTCTACAACGGCGAGATCAACGCTCATTATCAAGAAGACTGGCTGACCTTTTTGGTTGGTTTTCGCATGGGCCAGCTCAGCGAGCATTATTCCGGGCTCGGCAGCGATATCAGCACGGAATTGATCGATTCGGTAAGAACCGACACGCACAACCATTTTTACGGCATTCAGATTGGGGCGTTGGGCGAAGTGTACAACGACGGCGGTCCGTTGACGATCAATGCATTTTGCAAGGCCGGCGCCTACGACAATGTGGCCCAACAACACTATCAGCTTGCCAGCGGCGGTGATGTGTACGATCTGCGGATGGGGCATCGCGATCAGGCGATGTTCCTGGGCGAAGTGGGCGTGAAGGCCACGTACTCGGTCACAAAACGGTTGGCCGTTCATGCATCGGCGGAAGCGATGTGGCTGAGCGGCGTGGCCTTGGCGCCGGACCAAATCCGTGCGGTCGATCTGGTCAACGACACGACCTCAATCGACACCTTCGGCACGGCGTTTTACTACGGCGGCGGCTTGGGAATCGAGTACCGATTCTGAGTCACGACACGCTGAAGAGAGCGGTTACGGATTGCCGAGCAGTTCGTCCAGCGGCTGCGCGAAGCGGCGAAACTCGGCGGCTGGCATCGCCCAAGTGTCCCATCGTGGCGAAATGGGTTTTGCATGGGCGGCATAGTCGGACAGCCGCACGGCGACGAATCCGTACCGCGAACCGCGAAACTCATACAACTGTTCGGCGCGAAGCGGCGATCGATCGCCTAGCACATCGTACGCAAAAACGAACAGCCCGCAAAAGGTTGGTCCAAACAACTGTTCCCATTGGGCCAGACTGCGCAAGTCGTCTCGCGTGGACCAGTTTTTCCAATATTGTTTTTGGATGTCGCCGGAGGGAAATCGCCGCCCTTTGACGTCGACCAACCAAGTCGACCGATCGGGCGACGAGACGATGAAGTCGAGGCTTTTGATGGACGCACCGTTGGCCAGCAGGCTTCGCCGGGCTTCGTCGACCGCAACATAAGGCGATCCGCGGCTTCTCAAAAACTCTTCGAACGCCGCTTCGTAATGATTGTCGCGATTGGCCATGACTTCTGTGGGGCAGGTTGGACAATCCGTTCTACCACTACAACGCTGGGGTTACCACGGAGACACGGAGAACGCTGAGACAGAAGGGCGAAAGGGATAAGAACTTATGACCATGGCGCCGTTCTCGGAAATGCGACGACCTTGCACAGGGGTGCGACGTGCGCCACGCGCGCCAGATGGCGGCCTGCAAGAGCACATTCTTTTCTGCTTCTCGGTGTTCTCCGTGTCTCCGTGGTGAGTTTCCTACATGCCCGCTGTGGTCCTACGACCCCAAAATTTGTTTCACCTCCGCCACGATTTCGGCTGCGTCCGATGCGAGCGGCACGTCGCGTTTTTCACCGGTCTGGAGATTTTTGACCTGACACACTCCGCGATCGAACTCGTCGCCACCGGCGATCAGAGCGATTCGGAACCCGCGTCGATCGGCATATTTTAGTTGTTGGCCGAGTTTTTTGGAATCCGGGAAAACCTCGACCCCGATGCCCGCGGCTCGCAGCGAGGACGCCAATCGCAGATAGTCGGCCAGACGGTTCGGATCGAAAAACGGAATGAACACCGGGGCAGGAGTGGAAACCTTTTCGATCATCCCGAGTTCTTCCATCGCCGCCAACAGCCGGTCGAGGCCCAACGAGGCCCCGATGCCCGGCAGTTCTTGGGACGTAAAAAGCCCTGCCAGGTTGTCGTACCGTCCGCCGGAGCAGACGCTGCCGATGCCGGGCAGCTTGTCCAAAAATGTCTCGACGATGGTGCCGGTGTAATAGTCCAATCCGCGGGCGATCGACACGTCGAGCTTGATCCGCTCGGGCGCCACGCCGCCGGCGGCCGCTCCGTCGAGAACCTGTTGCAGCTTTGCGACGCCCGACTGCCCGGTTTCGCTGCCGACCACCAAGGAGTCAAGCTGCCGAAGCACGGCGTCGTTGTCGCCGGAGATTTTGGAGAGTTGCAGAATGTCTTGAGCCTGCTCGGATGACAGCCCGGCTTGCGCGATCATCTCTTGAGCGACCGCCTCGGGTCCGATCTTGCCGAGTTTGTCCAAGGCCCGCAACACGGCCGTTGCCCGATCGGCCAGACGGAGCCGTTCCAACAGCCCGGTCAACACCATGCGGTTGTTCAATCGGATCGTAAAATCTTCGAACCCCAAAGCGTGAAACAGATCGTGAATGACCAGCACCGTTTCGATGTCGGCGGCGATCGATCGGGTGCCAATCGTGTCGAAGTCGCATTGCATGAACTCGCGGTAGCGGCCGCGCTGGGTGTTTTCACCTCGCCAGACCGAGGCGATGTGATAGCGCTTCAAGGGGATGCCGAGCTCGCCGACGTGTTGGGCGGCGAATCGAGCCAGGGGGACCGTCAGGTCGAACCGCAGGCCGACCCAGCGACCGCCATGATCTTGAAACTTGTAAAGCTGTTTGTCGGTTTCGTCGCTGCCCTTGCCGGAGAGAATGTCGAGATATTCGAGAGCCGGGGTGTCGATCGGGCTGAACCCATACGAACGATAGACCCGCCGGGCCGTGTCGATCAGCCGTTCGCGCGGGATCATCGCCTCGGGCAGATAATCGCGAAAACCCTTCAATGTGCGCGGTTCAATGCGTTTGGAGTCGCTCATGTTTTTGTTCGTTTCTTGCTCTTGACCGTCGTTGGGGGCTTTTTGCGGCTACACTTCTTTTTTCCGCGATAACGACGTTCAAAATACTCTTTTTCGTATTGTTCGACTTGTTCCGGGCTGTCCCAATACATTTCGTAGGTCCAGTCGTCGTCGTATTCGCAGTTGTCGGTCACGTAGTCGCGGCAGATCTGAGGCCGACGGTCGTAAATGCCGCACCGATGGTCTTTACGCAGGTGTTTGCAGGGAGTCTGCACCAGCAGATACCAGGCCCGATCTTCGACGAACACGGCCACATGTTCGTGCAACAAAAACCAGCGAAGGTGGTCAAAGTCGGCTCGGGTGGTCGGTTTGTCGATTCCCAGGGCAAAATACCGGCAGCACTTGGCGGTGCAATAGCTGCAAAGGTGTTCACCGGCCGGGACTTCATGACGGGGTGGTTTTCGTTTTGAGCGGGGTGTTGATAAGATGGTCGAAGCGGCTTTAGGCACGAAATTTGCTCCCCTCTTTTTCTCGGTTGTTTCATTCTCGTTGAACCTCCCAGCCTAACAAACCGCCGGAGCTACGAAAAGGGGAATGCCGCTGTTTTGAGCGTCCGACGACGAGAGTTTACGCAGTTTGATTGTAGAAAAGCCCCCTCAAATATGAAAAAAGAAGTCTTGATTTTACGCCACATGGTCCACGAAGCGGGCGGGACGCTCGAAGAGGCCCTGGCCCGTGCGAAACTCGACTTCCGCTACGTCGACCTCTATCGGTCGGCGCCTGACCAGTTGCCGTTCGATCGAGCGTCGAGCCTGATCGTGTTGGGTGGCGCGATGAACGTCGATCAGGTCGAGCAGTACCCGTTCTTGGCGAATGAAACCCGATGGATCCAGCAGGCGATGTCCGCCAAGCTGCCCGTGTTGGGCGTGTGTCTCGGCGCACAGTTGTTGGCCAAAAGCCTTGGGGCCAAAGTCTATCCAAACTCGGTCAAAGAGATTGGTTGGCATCCGGTTGAGTTCACAGCGGCTGCCGCCGGCGATCCGTTATTCGCCCAGCAAGGCGAGCGGATTGTCTTTCAGTGGCACGGCGACACGTTTGATCTGCCGATCGGTGCGACCCTGTTGGCCCGAAGCCGCACCTGCAAACACCAGGCGTTTCGTTTCGGCCGGCTCGCCTATGGGCTGCAATTCCATATCGAAATGACCGCGACGATGATCGACTCGTGGCTCAAGGACACGGAAAATTGCCAAGAGTTGGCCGAATTGGACTACGTCGATCCGCAGACCATCCGAACGCTGACGCCGAGATGGCTGCCAGGCCTACAAACGCTCGCGGCGGATATTTTGGGACGATTCGCCGCGTTGGTCCGCCGTGTGAGTTAGTTTCCCACCAAACTGACTTCCAGATCGGCGGAGTCGCTCTCGACTTGGAGAAAAACCACCTTTTGCGTCGGTGCGAGCGTCGGCGTCCTCACGTTCGTGAGACCTCGCGAGGGGATACTGTTTGAAGGCTGCCCGCAATAATTCACCCGATCGACGGTCAGCACCGCCAAAACGACCAATAAAACAGCGCCGGTTAACAAAAAAGAAGCACGAGCGAGGAGGGACGTCATGGGGCAGTCTCCATTAATTTAATCTCTTTATTTTAATTAAGTCCCCCAGAATCTCAAGCGAAAAGTCGACTTCCGTCCAGACCGTCAAAACCGACGCATTGGGAACAATCCGCCTTTTTGGATTATCGTCTTTTTCTGAGCAGATTTCTACCGTGGCTTGACAAGGGGGCCACTTGCCGGAGAATGGCGGTTCAACGATTTTGGAGCATGGTTCGCGGCCCTTTCCGAATCAATCAACTTGGAAAGTCTTCGGGGGCGCAACGGTAGGGAACGACAGCCGGCGGCAAATGTCGCGGTCCGGAGGGCCCCCCCGAAGGCTTTTCGTTCGTTCCGCATCACATCATTATGTCCGTCGGTCTGATCGCTTTGGGTTCGAATCAGGGGGATCGGCGGGCGACGCTGGAAGCCGCGGTGGCACAAATGGCCCGGCATCCGCAAATCACCGTTGCGGCGGTCAGCGGCTGGCGTGAAACGACGCCCATCGGCGGACCCGTCGGCCAGCCGAGGTTTCTCAACGGCGCCGTACGAATCGATACGTCGCTTGAGCCGCGTGGGCTTTTGAGCTTTCTGCAGCAGGTGGAGACCGATTGGGGGCGGTGTCGCGAGGAGCCGTGGGGGCCTCGGACGCTTGACCTGGATTTGTTGCTTTACGACTTTCAGGTGTTGGACGAGCCGGGGCTGGTCGTGCCGCATCCGCGAATGGCGTGGCGGCGGTTCGTCTTGGAGCCGGCGGCCGAGGTGGCCGGCGCGATGGTCCATCCGATGATCGGCTGGACGGTTGCCCAACTGCTGGACCATCTGAACACGGCGCGACCCTATGTGGCGGTGACCGGCCCGATCGGCGTCGGCAAAACGCATCTGGCCCAGCGGCTGGCCGTTGCGACACCCAACAGCCGGCTGGTTCTTGAACAGCCGGATTGGGATCGACTCGACGCATTTTATGCCGATCCGTCTGGTCTTGGACTTGCGACGGAGTTAGAATTCCTCGAACACCGGTCACGACTGCTGGCTGGCGGCGGACCCGATTGGAGCGAATCTCACTGGGCGGTCAGCGATTTTTGGTTCGACCAGTCAGCGGCTTTCGCTCGGGCGTGGTTGCCGAAATCGCAACAGCCGGCGTTTTTCGAGCGATTCGAGGCTTTACGCGGCACGGTGGTTGCGCCGAAACTGATCGTACGGCTTGATGCGACGCCCGGCGAATTGCTGAGCCGTGTGCGACGACGCGGTCGATCGTGCGAGCGACGGCTGACCGAAGACCAATTGGATCGGATTCGGCGTTCGGTCCGAGAAGAAACCGAGCGGCGCGGGCTAGGGCCGGTGTTGCGTGCCGACGCCGGCGATCCGGAATCCGTTTTTCAACAAGCGCTTGCTGCGTTGCGAGCGATGGAATAAATGATGATGAACCTCTCGACCTCGATTTCCACTCCAAAACTCGTCACGACGATTTCGCAGATGCGGGTCGAAACATCCGTGACGCGTCGAGCCGGCGTGAAAATTGGGCTCGTGCCGACCATGGGTGCGCTGCACGAAGGCCATTTGAGTCTGGTCCGCGCCTCGAAGGCCGAGTGCGGCTTGACGGTCGTTTCGATTTTCGTCAATCCGACGCAATTTGGCCCGAACGAGGATTTTGCTAAATATCCGCGCACGTTGGACAACGATCTGAAACTGCTGGCCTCCTGCGGTGCGGATGTGGCGTTTGCGCCGGAGGCGTCGGAAATGTACCGGCCGGATCGCGGCGCGACGGTGGACGTTGGCGAGGTGGCCGAGCCGTTGGAGGGTGCGTTTCGTCCGGGTCATTTTCGCGGCGTTGGCACCGTGGTGTTGAAGCTGTTCAACATCGTGCAGCCCGACGTCGCCTTTTTCGGCCAAAAGGACTTTCAGCAAGTGCAGGTCGTACGCCGCATGGCGGCCGATTTGAATGTTCCGGTTGACGTGCGAATCTGTCCGATTGTTCGCGAGCCGGACGGCTTGGCGATGAGCTCCCGCAATCGCTATTTGAGTCCCGCGGCGCGATGTCGGGCCTTGGTGCTTTCAAAAAGTCTGAAGCGGGCCGGCGAACTGGTCCAACAAGGCCAACGCAACGCGGCGGTCATTTTGGCCGAGATGCGGTCCGTGATTGAAACAGCCGAGGATGCTCGGATCGACTACATCGCCTTGGTCGACCCGGAAACGTTTCGGCCCGTCGAAACGGTCGCTGGTCCGACGTTGGCCGCGTTGGCCGTGAAGATCGAGAACACGCGATTGATCGACAATTGTCTGCTGTAGGTCTCGGTTATCGGTTTACGATCACAGTGTTCGTTCTGGAATTGTAGGCGGCTATGATTGTTTAACGAGAAAACGGAAAACTGAGAACTTCATGCACCGAACACTTTTTTTTATTCCCGCAGAGTTGGCCAGTTGCCCGATGTTCGGGTTTGGAGTGTTGCTTGCCGTATGGGCGGCGGCGAGCGTGATCGTGATCGTTTGGCAGGCCTGGCGTCATGGTTCGGCTGCTGCATGGAGTTACGTGCCGCTGTTGTTGTTGATCGGCGCGATGATTGCTTGGCTCCTACCGGCGATCAGCGAACCGGAAGGGCTGCCCATTCGCGGCTACGGCACGATGATCATGTTCGGCGTGATCGCCGGCACGTGGCTGACCGCCTGGCGCGCCAAACGCATAGGCGTCGATCCCGAAGTGATTTATTCGATGGCCTTCTGGTTGATTATTCCCGGCATTGTCGGGGCGAGGATTTTTTACGTCGTCCATTTTTGGCCTGAATACTGGCGCTATTACACAGAACCCGACGGCGGTCTATTGCCGCTGCTTGGCAATCTGATCAATCTGACCAAAGGCGGATTGGTTGTCTACGGGGCATTCCTCGGCGCTTTGCTTGGACTGTGGCTCTTTGTTCGACGACACCACGGGTCGCTGCTGGCCGTAGGCGACCTAGTCGCACCGGGCATGGCCTTGGGCGTGGCCATCGGACGAATCGGCTGTCTGATGAACGGCTGTTGTTTTGGCGCCGTGTGCGATCAGCCTTGGGCGATCACCTTTCCCGTCGACAGCGACGCGTATGCAGCTCAAGTGCAGCGAGGTCAAATGTACGGCATGACGCTCGGCGGCGATCCTGACTCCCTGCCGCGGCTTTTGGCGGTTCAGCGCGGTGGATTGGCCGATCAGGCCGGTCTGAAACCGGGCGATCGATTGGAGAGCCTCAACGACCTGAAACTGCCGACAACCGGCTACGCCTTTGAGGCTCTGAAAGACGCTTATATTCGCCGGCAGCCGCTCCAACTGTTGGTGGACGGCCGTAAAATTACGATCCCGGCGGCGGCCGTTCGACAGCAAAGCCTGCCGGTGCATCCGACGCAGGTCTACAGCGTCATCGACGCGCTCGCAATTTGTTTGATTCTGTTGCTTTGCGATCGCCGCCGACATCGCGATGGCGCGTTGTTCGCGCTAATGCTGTCGATCTATCCCGTCACGCGGTTTTGGATTGAGGGCCTGCGTAGCGATGAAGCGCCGGTGTTCGGCACGGGCATGAGCATCGCGCAGATCGTTAGCTTGTTGTTGCTGGCGTGCGCTGCCGGGCTATGGATCTACATTCTTCGCCGACCGGTGGCAGAGAGCGAAGGATCAAGGGCGTTCGGCGTGGATCATGGAGTGAGGGACGAAAGAAAGACCGGAAAATCCGGCCGCTGATCCTCAATTTCCAATTCCTAGTTCGCTTCCTCGTTGCCAACCCCTTGCTTTGCCACGATGTGCCTATGCGTTTGAAGGTGCTTGTCGCAATAGCATGGCGAGCCGTCGCATTTGGAACAGTAGCGGAAGCTGAGTTCGGAATTGCGAAGACTGTCGGCTCCGCAGACGGAACACACATGCCTGGGTGTCTTGGCAGCGCGGCTCTGCTCCGCTTGTCGGGCCATGCGTCGCCGACCGGAACGGAGTCGCGACAGAATGTCGGACCAGAAGAACAATACGAAGTTGCACACCGAAGCCAGCACCAACAGCTTGGTCATTACGTCACCGGACAACATCACCACCAGATAGTAAAGCCACGTCAGCGCGGCCATCCACTTCATCTTGACCGGCAAAATGAACATGAACAGAATCTGGAAATCGGGATATAAATAGGCGAAAGCCAGAAACACCGAGCCTTGAAGGAATCCGAGGGAAGCGGCAGCGTCCGGTTGAAGGAATGACACCGCCACCGTGGCCGCCCAGCCCACCAGCAGATAGACGTTGTAACGGAACTCGCCCCACGTATGTTCCAACGCCGTGCCCATCAGGTAGAACATGTACCAGAAGAAGAAGGCGAACAGCGGATTGCTCAACGGCGGAGTGCCGAGGAACGTGACCAATCGCCAAAACTCGCCTTCCAACACGCGGCGCGGCATCAGCGCGATGCTTGACAACAACGACGGGTTGCCTTGCTGGAAGAAATAGGCAACGACCTGGCAGGCGATAAGCCCCTCGGTCAGATGCGGCACGGCGAACCGTCCGAAGCGGCGTTGCAGTCGATCAAGCAGTCGCATCGGCGGTCATTGTGGAAAAATGGCGGGCGAAACGATCGTTACTCTTTTTCTTCTTCGTCTTCTTCCTCGTCTTCGTCGTCATCATCCCAGTCGTCGTCTTCGTCGTCGTCCCAGTCTTCATCTTCGTCGTCGTCCCAGTCGTCGTCGTCCCAGTCCTCGTCTTCGTCCTCATCCTCGTCTGAATCGTCGTCGTCCTCGACCTCTTCCCACGGCTGTTCGTCCAGATCGTCGTCTTGGTCCTCATCCTCGTCTTCATCGTCGTCCTCGTCCAGATCTTCGTCGTAATCCTCGTCCTTGTCGTCTTTAGGACCGGCGACGATTTCCTGGCTGGATAGGTCGTCGTGTCGGGGGCGCGACGCGACGCCACTTTGGTTGTCGACAAACGTTTTTCGTCGAGGCTCTTTGGTGATCGAGGTGTTCACGTGGGTCTCCTCTTCCGCTACAGGGGCTTGATTGGATGAATGGATGGTTTCAGGTTTTGTATGGTCAGGATCGCCGGAGGCAACGGAAACGTTGTGCTGAGGTTCGTCCGATGTTCGTTGAGTCCGCAGGACGTCGGCTCTAGGCAACTCGTCCAAGTGTCGAAGTCCGAAGACCTGCAAAAATTGTTTTGTCGTTCCATAGAGAAAAGGCCGGCCCAGTTCGTTTGATCGTCCGACGATTCGCACGAGGTCTCGTTCGATGAGTTGCCGAAGCACTTCCCCCGACTGCACTCCACGGATTGCTTCGATGTCCGCCCGGAGAATCGGTTGCCGGTAGGCCACGACGGCCAAGGTTTCCATGGCCGGCGCCGACAAGCGAATTTCCGTTGGTGCGGAATGAAGCCGCCGTAACCACGGGGCGAACTTCAGTCGTGTCATCAATTGAAAACCGCCAGCCACCTCCTCGATCCGAAACGCACTTCCTTCGGAATCGTATCTCCGATTTAATGTCCGGACAAGTGTACGTGCTTTTGTACCGTCCGCCAAGCCTGCCAACTGGGCTAGTTTTCGGCTGCTTTGGGGTTGTTGCGAAAGAAAAAAAACGGCCTCCAATAGGGAAACCCTCTTGTCGTGGGGGGCGGCAAGTTTCTCTTGTTGATGAACTTGATGGCCAAACCAATGCCGATACCCCCCGGTTTGGTCACGATCCGCCAAAATTGATACTCTGGGAACGCACGAACGGCGATATCGCATCGCCACGCTTCCCAACTGGCGTCCGAGGCTCAACCATGACCGTTTCATGCCACTAAACCTAAGCAAAACTACCCGACGCAACAAGCCGTTGCACGCATTTTCAGGTCACAAGTCGTCCCCCAATGTGTGAGCGGGCTGGAGACTTGTTCTGGGAGAGGTTCGAGAGGCTCAATTTTGACCGCCGCGCCACGTCTCCACTTGCTGCAACACCTGCCGCATGGCTTGAAGCGGGTCACTCTGCACGGCCTCGAAGCAACGGGTGTAGTCGGCGCTGCCGCCGATGGCCATTTTGCAGTAGAACCGGTACATGGACTGCTGACCGCCCCAGGACTCCAACAAATAGTAAGTTGCACCCAGTTGCTGGAGCTGCTTGGGAATGGTTTCAAAGGGATCGCCGGGTGCTTCCTGTGCGGCAATTGGTGAGGCGGTCAGGCTGGTTTCGGAGGAGGTTTGATAGCTGACGGGCACAACAGCCCGGGTGTCTCGGGCGGCTTGATTCCAGGCGTCGGGGCCAGCGTCGGGATTTTTGGCTTGGGTCGGGCCGGCGATCGACAAGGTGGCAGGCGAGTCCTGCGACGGCGTCGCTGCCGCCGAGGCCAATTCCAGAAGGGCTGGCCAACGAAACTCTTGGACCTTCTTGATCGCCTCGTGCCAGGAAGTGCCCGACAGGGCCAGCACGGGGATGCCCACCGCGCAGGTCAACATGATCAACGCTCGTCCGGCCGCCGCCACGGGAGATCGCATTGCTTGACACCTCGCCCAAAATCCATCAAGAAGGCGGGATGATAGCAAGTTATCGAATCTTATGGCAACGCCAATTTTGACGTGCCATAGCAGAGGACTGGGGTCGGAAGCCGCGGCAATCGAATGATTTGCCCCTCAATTGGCTGGTCCTTCGCCCTCTTGTCGCTTCTGGTATTCCGCCTCGACTTCCTTTTCCAAGGCGGCGATCTTTTCGAGTCGTCGAGCGTGACGCCCCCCCTCGAATGGTGTGTTTAGCCAGATTTCGACCATCCGGTCGATTAAGCGTTCGCCCAACAAGTCGGCCGACAGACAGAGCACGTTCGAGTCGTTGTGCCGCCGACACAATTCGGCCGTGATGTCGTCGTGGCAGGGGGCTGCCCGCACGCCAGGCACCTTGTTTGCAGCGATGCACATACCGAGTCCCGTCCCGCAAATCAAGATGCCGCGATCGACTTCATGGCGGCTGACCCGGTGGGCGACATCGGCTGCAATGTCCGGATAATCGACTGCTTCGGACGAAAACGTGCCGACGTCGATCACTTCGTGGCCAAGCCGACGGGCCAAATCGATGACTTTTGTGCGGACGTCAAATCCGCGATGGTCGGTTCCAACAGCAATTCGCATGGGATCAACACCTTTTCGATGTTAAACCGCCACGACAACGTGACGGTTGTGTGTCCGATTTCCGATGGTCAAATATCCTACTGTTTTCCGACCTCGGCTGAAAGCGGCAAGTTGTCGAGGCGGGCCTTCAAATTCGCTTGAATTTCCTGAGCGCACTGGCAATAGCGATCCACCGATGCTCCGATCGGATCGGAAATGTCGATCCCGCCGGCCGAAAGCAACTGCGTGCGGCCCGCCGCTGAAGGCCATTGGGCCAACAAGGCATCGCGGTGGGATCGAGTCATTGTGAAGATTACGTCGGCGTGGCGAACGAGGGACTCGGTGAGCGGCTGCGTCTCATGGCCGGCCAGGTCGAGCCCCATGTCGGCCATGACTCGAACGGCTTCTTCGCTGGCCTGTCCGCCCAACATGGCGGCGATGCCGGCCGACATCACCAAAACGCCGTGATCTTCGAGTTCGTCGATCCCGCAGTTTAGCCGCTCGGCCAGCATTTGTCGGCAAAGCATTTCGGCCATGGGACTCCGACACGTATTGCCGGTGCAAACAAACAACACCAGCAAGCTGGAAAGCCGTTTCAGCGTTCGTTCGGGCACGACGCCGACTCGCAACACTTCGTAGCGGCCTTGCTGAACCCGGACAACCGACGACGGCTGCCCGAATCGGCACGGCCCATCGTCGATAATCATATCGACCGCGTCGCCGAAGGCCTCTAAAACCTCCTGAGCGTTGACAGCCTCGGGTTTTCCTGCCCGATTTGCGCTGGAAAGCGTCAACGGACCAGCCAACATCCGCAGCACGTCGTGAACCACTTGATGACCGGGCACCCGCAAGCCGACCGTCTGCCGAGGCGATACGGCTTGCTGCACCAGTGGCGGCAATCGATGCACGAGACTTTCAGGATGCGAATTGTCGACCACCAGTGTGACCGGGCCCGGCCAACAACGACGCGCAAGCCGTTCGGCCAGCGCGCACATGTCGGGGGCGTAGTCGCGAGCCTCGTCGACGCTCTTGATGGCCAACGCCAACGGTTTGGCGGCCGTCCGTTCCTTCAGCGAAACCAGTCGTTCGACGGCCTTCTCGTTCAGCGCGCTGGCCGCCACGCCATAGACCGTTTCGGTGGGCAACGCCACCAGACCGCCTTCCGCCAGAGCCTGCACGATGCGGTGAACCACATCGCGCCAATCCTCAGTGCTGCGTAAATCGATCACCACTGGCGGCATGGCAAAACCCGTTGCACCCCACAATTTTGAGCGTAAACATATTATTTTATGGGCGGTTGCGACCACCCGTCAAGCCGCCGACGAGAAAAAAGGCCCACGATCGTGGGGATTCGCTCCTTCCCTCGAAGTGATTGGGCAAGTACACTAAAGGATTCCAATTTAACCGGGATGCAATTCGGGTTTTATGTTTATTGACGAAACGGAAATTCACGTAGCAGCCGGCAAAGGCGGCGACGGGTGCGTCAGCTTCCGCCGCGAAAAATATATCGCTCGCGGAGGGCCGGACGGCGGCGACGGCGGCGACGGCGGCAGCGTCGTCCTTGTAGCCGAACAGGGGGTCGACAGCCTTGCGCCGCTGACGCATCGAAGTCTGTGGGATGCCCCAAGCGGGCAGCCCGGCGCCGGGGCCGGTTGTCACGGTCGCTCGGCCGAAGATCTGATCATTCCAGTGCCGACCGGCACGATGATTTTCGACGCCAAACACGGGCACCTGCTCAAAGATCTTTCGGCGATGGGCGAGCGAGTCGTCGTGGCTCAAGGCGGGCACGGCGGCAAGGGCAACATCCGGTTCAAGTCCGCGACCAACCGGACGCCGCGGCAATTTACGCGCGGCGAGCCCGGCGAGGCTCGCACCTTGCGACTTGAACTGAAAGTGATCGCCGACGTCGGGCTGGTCGGCAAGCCGAACGCCGGCAAGAGCACGCTGTTGAGCCGATTGTCGCGGGCACGGCCCGAGATCGCTCCCTACCCGTTCACGACCAAATATCCAAATCTCGGCCGCGTGCAGGTCGACCTCGATCGGTCGTTCGTCATGGCCGACATTCCAGGCTTGATCGAAGGCGCGCATGAGGGCGCGGGGCTAGGGCACGAGTTTCTACGTCACATCGAGCGGGCTGGCATTTTGATCCATCTGGTCGAACCCGACCCAACCGACGGCACGGAACCGCTTCAGAACTATCGAGCCATTCGCAGCGAGCTGGAAAAACACAGCGCCGAATTGGGCGCTCGGCCCGAGATCGTTGTTGTCACCAAAGCCGACCTGCCGGCCGGCGAAGAGGTCCGTCGTTGTTTGGCCGATGAAATTGGTCGCGACGTGTTGCTGATTTCCGCGGTGACCGGACAGGGGCTCAACCAGTTGGTCGGCCGGATCGCCAAAACGCTTCAAGGGGAGCCGGCGTGGTGAGGAAATCGTTCGTCGCCGTGGACGTCGGCAACGCCCGGATTAAACTTGGGTTGTTTGCAGGCGATTGCGTAAAAGGGTTGCCGTCGCCGTTGCGGACACTATCGTTTTTCGGCGACGCGCCGGCGCTGGACGAAGTTGCCAACTGGCTGGCGGAGGCGGCCGATGAAAAACTTGCCTGGTGGATCGCCAGCGTGAACCGGCCTGCGGCCTCGCGATGGATCGATTGGTTGCACGACCATCGGCCGGCCGATCGCGTGTCGCTGTTGGCCTCCGGCGACTTACCGTTGGAAGTGCAGGTTGAGCGGCCTGACATGGTCGGCGTAGATCGGTTGGTCGACGCGGTGGCGGTCAATCGGTTGCGAACGGCCGGTCGGGCGGCCGTGATCGTGGATGTCGGCTCGGCCATCACGGTCGATCTGATTTCCTCGGACGGGAGTTTTCGGGGCGGCGCGATTTTGCCGGGGCTGCAAATGGCGGCCCGAGCCCTGCACGAGTTCACCGATCTGCTGCCGTCGGTTGATCTTTCGGAACTGGACGATCCACCGCCGGCCTTGGGCGCGACCACCGAGTCGGCCATTGCGTCGGGATTGTTTTGGGGCGCCGTCGGTTCGATTCGGCAATTAATCGAACGGCTGGGCGACGGAGCCTCGCCGCAGGTGTTTCTGACCGGCGGAGCGGGCGCAGTCGTGGCCGAGTTGCTCGGGCTGGACGTTCGTTACGAACCCAATTTGACGTTGGCCGGCATTGCCGCCGCTGTGCAATCGTAGGAGCTTCTTTCGTGTTCCAAAAACTTTTGTTGCTGGCCGCCGCCGGATCGTTGGGCACGTTGGCCCGATATGGGCTGGGCGGGCTGGTTCAAAACCACTACGGCAAGGTTTTTCCTTGGGGGACGGTCGCGGTCAATCTGCTCGGCTGCTTGGCGTTCGGATTGGTGTGGTCGGCATTGCAAGAACGTTGGTCTGGCAGCGGTGAAGCTCGCGCGATTATTTTGATTGGATTCATGGGAGCATTTACCACGTTCTCGACGTTCATGTTCGAGACCAATCAACTTCTGCGCGATTCACAGTGGATGTCGGCGCTTGGTTATTTTGCATTGCACAACGTCGGCGGGTTGGTCGCGTTGGTGATCGGTCTGGTCGTGGGACGGCTTTTGTAAGTTTTTCCTTGATTCTCCGGAGGTGCTCATGCGACTGCCCGAAGAAGCGGAATTGCTGCGGATCTTTATCGGCGAGAGCGACCGACATCAAGGCAAGCCACTGTATGAGATGATCGTGTTGGAGGCTCGGCGTCGCGGCATGGCCGGAGCGACGGTGTTGCGCGGCATCATGGGCTTCGGCGCTGACAGCCGGATGCACACCGCAAAAATTTTGCGGCTTTCGGAAGATCTGCCAGTGGTTGTCGAAATTGTCGACACGCCCGAACACATCGCCGAATTCTTACCGGATTTGGACGCGATGATTCAAGAGGGCATGATCACGTTGGAACGGGCCCGCGTGATCGCCTATCGGCACAGCAAATCGCCGTAGTGTTCTGCGAATTTACAATTCAGACTCGCGTATTGCCGCCTGTTGCAGTTTTGCCGCGTTGAGCGTGTTGAGCAGCAACATGGCGATGGTCAACGGACCAACGCCGCCTGGGACGGGCGTGATTTGGCCGGCCACTTGCCGGACCGCCTCGAAGTCGACGTCGCCAACCAGTCCCGTTTCCAACCGATTGATGCCCACGTCGATTACCGTGGCGCCGGGCTTGACCATGTCGGCGGTGACGAACTTCGGTTTTCCAATGGCAACAATCAGAATATCGGCGGATCGGGTTACGGCGGCCAAATCGCGGGTGCGGCTGTGGCAGACGGTGACCGTGGCATCGCCGCCAGGCCCTCGTTGCATCAGCAAGATGGCCATCGGCTTGCCGACGATGTCGCTGCGGCCCAACACCACCACGTGGGCGCCGGCAATTGAGATGTTGTTGCGAATCAGCATTTGTTGGACGCCGTAAGGCGTGCACGGCATGAATCGCGGACGACCTTGAACGATGCGGCCCACGTTCTCAGGGTGAAAGGCGTCGACATCCTTCAGCGGATGGACCGCCTCTAGAATCCGGCGTTCATCGATTTGCTTCGGAAGCGGCGACTGGACCAGGATGCCGTGGACGGCTGGATCGTGATTCAACCGATCGACCAGTTCGAGCAATTCTTCCGTCGTCGTGGTGGCGGCGGGTCGGAGCGACTGGCTTCGAATACCGGCCTTCTCGCACGCCCGCTGCTTGTTTCGCACGTAAACTTGACTGCCCGGGTCGTCGCCGACCAACACGGTGGCCAAGCAAGGCGTCGCGCCTGTCTCGGCGACGAATGCGGCCACATCGCGGGCGATTTCCGCCCGAATCTGCTCCGAAAGAGCTTTGCCGTCCAGAATGGCAGCGGTCATAAGGGGGGCACTCCTGGGCCGGAGAGGAAAACAACTGCGCAAGACAGCCGATGCGCACACCGCATCCCGACGTTTCAGGATTGATCCCAGAATCGTCCGACGCTTAGCTTTGAGGGACCTCGACGTGAACGCGACGGCCGCCACGATCAAACTTCACGCAGCCGTCGATCAGGGCGTACAACGTATAGTCGGAACCCTGGCCGACCCCTTTGCCGGCGTAAAACTTGTTGCCCACCTGTCGAACGAGGATGCTTCCCGCCCGAACCTGTTCACCACCGAACCGCTTCACGCCGCGGTACTGGGGATTGCTGTCACGTCCGTTTCGGCTGGAGCCTTGGCCTTTTTTGTGTGCCATGGAAAATACTAATCGGCAAGAGACTACGAGCCGATCCCAAAACCTTTTCGCGTCTCGACATTTCCCGATCGTGGGAGACGTTTTGGGACGGGCCCTTAACTTGGGGTTATCCGCGAACCTTTCTTTCTATCGGTAAACCCACTGGTAGTCAACCCCGTCAGGGATGCCGAAGCGGATTTCTTCTTCATGCTCTAAATAGGGGTCGCCGGGCCGCCAGAAGTTGAGTTTGAGGGTTTTGCGGTAGATTTTCCGGCCTGCCAGCGTCGATTCCCCCCCCGTTTTGTACTCGCCCGGTTCGTCTTTCCAACGATATGCGTTCGTTAATCCGAACACATACACCGAAAATTGAACGATCCGTGGATCGACGTCTTCCCAAGTGGCGATGCCCCAGCAGGTCTCGCCCACGGCGATCTCGCGGCACATCTGCACCGAGGTCAAAAACTGCCGCTTCGGGTCTTCGCGTTTTCGGATGGGCTCCATCGCCACCGGAATCACGCGATCAGGATAAACCTTGGTGAACCCCGTGTCGCCCTTCATGTGTTGGTGGCCTTCGAGCAAAAACTCGGGGGCAAAACGGATCGGACGGTCGACCGTTTTGACTTCATACAGTTCGCGCGGTTCGGCGGTTTCGTAGGGAAGTTTTACGTCTGCGGTCGGATGCATGATCTTGCCGGTGTTGGTCACTTCGTAGACCATGTACCAAATCAGCTTTCGCTGCATGAATCCGCTGGCCTGAGGCACATCCACCCAAATCATCCGCATCGGCTTGAATCGAAACCGCAACACCCAAATGTCATGCCGAAATGCGATGTCCTTGGCCCAATCGAACTTTGGATCGACGGCCAGCAGCCCAACGATATCGTGTCGACTGACCGTTTCGTCCAGCGTACGCATTGGGTCGATCGAAGTCATCACGCCCGGCGCCAATTGACGATACGGCGACTTGAGCGACAACGTTTTGGCGTCGGCGTCCGTTTTGGCATCGGCCGATGTGGCCAGTTCCGCAGCCTGTCCGACCGTACAAATCAACAGCGCCAAGGCGGCCAGCCGACTTCCCACAGAAATCGCTTGTTTCATAAGAAGGCTTTCCGGAATCAGAGGGTGCTCACGACAAGGATGGTGTTCAGTTTGCGTAGACTTCGTCGCCCTCCCACTCTAGTATAGTTGTCTAACTCCACATGCGTCAAGTTGGCTATTTCCCCTCGGTAATGGGGGTGCGCTGTTCTGGTGCTGTGCGAAGTTGTGGCAAACTGGTGTGAATTGGTGGTTTTGCTTGATCTTTGGGCAAAAACTCATTACCATCAATCTGAGGTGTGTTTTCGTCGGTTTGAGCAGAGGAGAGCAGAAGAGATGTTTTTCCGTAGGGTCTTGCTGGCCGCGAGCTTCCTGTTGCTTGGGGTTGTTTCGCTGTTCGCCGACGAAGGCGTTTTGGGACAAAAATACGGCGGCGGCGTCCATGCCTTCTTTGCCGGCGATTACTCGGGCGCGTGCGAACAACTGACGGCAGCCGTCGAGGGCGGTTCGCAGGATCCCAGGACGTTTTACTTTCGCGGGCTGGCGATGTTGAAACTTGGTCGCGAGTCCGAGGCCAAACAAGATTTCCAGGCCGGGGCGTCGTTGGAAAGTCGGGACGCCAACAAATTCTATAATGTCTCGAAATCGCTCGAACGCGTGCAAGGTTCAGCTCGCGTCGAATTGGAACGCTATCGGCTCAACGCTCGCTTGGCTGTGTTGGAAGAGATCGACCAGTACCGCAAGGCGCGCTACGAGGCGATTCAGCGGGAAGAGTCGCGTGTGCTTCGTCAGCAAGACATCGCTCCGCCCGAGGCGTCTGCCGCGGAGCCATCCGTTGCTGAGCCCTCGGCTGCGGAACCGTCCATCGCGGAACCCGCTGCCACGGAACCGGTTGTCGAAAAACCGGTTGTCGAATCGGTCAGACCGAAGGCGGAGGCGAAGAAACCGGCCGCCAGCGTAAAACGCGCCGCACCCGTCAAAAAGGCAAAACCCGCGGCCGGCAAGAAAGCGACGACCGCTGAAGCGGCGCCTTGATCTCTTCGGGTTGCGAATGTGTGCGCGTTGTCGATGTGGCTCCGGCTTCGTTTCTATCGAAAAAGCATTCCCGCATAACCAACGACCCGGTCTGTGGGTCCGCCGGCCTCGGCGCTGGTTGCATGGCCGACCAATTCGCAGTGCGTCAGGCAGCCTAGTTGCCGAAGCGTCTCCATGGCGATGACGCAACCGGCCGCGCCGCACATACTGATGCCGTTTTTTTCGACGGTTTCGTACACGCGGGCCGGGTCGAGGCTTTCGATGGCCTCGATGGCGAGTCGGTCGAGCCGCCGAGTTTCAACATCGTCTGCAAAATGGTTCATGTCGCTCGAGACGATCAGCAGCGGTCGGTTAGGCAACTCTCCGAGCACGCCGGCCAACTGATCGCCGAATTGTAGAAGTTCGGACAAGGAGCCGCCGCCAATCGTGATGCCCGTCACGCGGACCGACGGCGCCAAGTAGCTCAGCAGCGGCAGTTGCACCTCGATGGCATGTTCGTCCCGATGAGCATCGGCGTCGAGTGTCAGTCCGGTGATGGCGTCGGCCAGTCGGGCGGCCAGAGCGGGGTCGGCGGCAACTTGACCGCCAGGGAAAAGCCACCGGCGGTACGGTGCGACGGCCCAACGGGCGCCGCACGATCGATGTCGCGGGCAGAACACAATTGCCCGTTCGGGAATCGCCACCCGATGAAACACGGCTGCCGCCAACCGGCCGGAGTACATCCATCCGGCGTGAGGCGTCAAAACACCGGCCCATGGTTCAGGCTTGCCGGCGGGCGCGGCGGCCATCATCTGTTTGACGGCCATTCGCACTTCGCGAGGGCTTTTGGGATAAAATCCACCGGCCACGGCCGGCTGTCTCGCCTCGGGTCCCTCCGACGCCATGGGGCCTTCGATCGAATCGCCTTCAAAGACCAGCAGTTGCGTATCGTCGTCGAGCCACGCGTCTGTTGGCAATCCAGCCTTGAGACAGACCTGTTCAAGAAAAGCCCTTGCGTCCAGATGATGCTCGACGGCCACGCCCGGCAACAGCAATCCCCGGGCGTAGCCGCGGGAAATCAACAGACCGTGTTTGCCGATCGTGACGGCCTGGACCCGGTCTTCGCCGCGAGCCGAAACCGGTTCCGGCCCCCAGAGAATCCAAACGTCCACGTGGAGTTGGTCCAATTCATCGGATTCGATGGGGGGAAATCGCGGGTCGTCGGTTGCTGCGCGATCGGCCGCGATGTCCAACGCGCGCCCCAGCGGGATCGACGATTCAATGCACCCGCAACACGAACGCAACCGGCCGTCACGACGCAACGTGACGAACGAACCATAGACCGGTGTTTCGGCGATCTCACCAATCTGCGACCTAGCCGTCTCGACCGGTTCTCGTCGAACCGCGGCGATCACTCGCCGGCAAGCCGTGCGAAAAATCGCCGCTTTCTGGTTTTCATCAAACTGTGGCCGCTCCGATGTTCCTGCAGGTTGAGAAACCATCATTCACCTCCTGGAAATTTCAAGGGGCGAGACCATAGCGAACGTGAATGCAGAATGAATGGGAAGTCTGATCCATCATTCCGCATTGGCCATGCTCCACTCCCCCTTCAATTTTCTATTTCGATTGTCATCCGTCTTTCGCCCCATCGGCCGACGGTTTCATCGAACCGGCCTGCGATGGGGGTGTTGCAGTGCATGCACCGGCCATTCTGGAGATCGAACGATTGCACCGAATAACCCTCGCGACGAATCACCGCCCGGCCGCAACCCGGACAATAGGTGTGTTGGCGTTCGGGGTCGACCACGTTGCCCGTATAAACGTAATGCAATCCAACGTTGCGGGCGATGTCATAGGCTGCTTGAAGCGTTGCCGCTGAGGTCGGCGGCCGGTCGATCATCCGGAAATCGGGGTGAAATGCCGAAAAATGCAGCGGCACGTCCAGACCTAACTCCGAAACGATCCATTGACACATCGGGCGGATCATCTCCGGCGAGTCGTTGATCTCGGGAATCACCAGGTTTGTAATCTCCACCCAGGTGGAGTTCTCGTGGACGAGCCACGAAAGTGTGTCAAGCACAGGTTGCAGCCGTGCTCCGCAATACTGTCGATAGAACGAGTCCGAAAACCCCTTTAAGTCGACGTTGGCCGCGTTGATTGGCTCGAAGAACTCAGCCCGGGCGATGGCTGAAATGTAGCCCGAGGTGACAGCCACGCTCTGAACGCCCACGGCGCGGCACTCTCGAGCGGTGTCGATTGCATATTCCGCCCAAACGATCGGATCGTTGTAGGTAAAGGCGACGCTGCGGCAGCCGTGTCGTCGGGCGGCGTCGGCAATGGCCCTTGGCGACGCGGGACGGCAAGCGGCTTCGACGTCGCGCGATCGTGACAGCGTCCAGTTTTGGCAGAACACGCAGCCTAAGTTGCAGCCGGGCGTGCCAAACGACAATGCGGAGGTGCCGGGATAAAACTGGTAAAGCGGCTTCTTTTCGATCGGGTCGATGCACAATCCGGTGTTGCGGCCGTAGGTGGTCGAGACGATTCGCCCATCGCGGTTTTCGCGGACGAAACAAAATCCCCGTTCCCCCGGCCCCAGGCTGCATTGTCGGGGGCAAAGATCGCAGATCAGCCGACGGCCGTCCTCCGAAACATGCCACCACATATTGTTATCATACCATATCCCCGAATGTTGGTAAGTTGCCGGCTACGTTGAACGGCAAATTGCGGGGAGGGGTGAGAATATCCAAATCCTCGCGACGTTGGGCCTCCCCTAGGTAGATTTCGGAGCATTCGACTTCGCCGAGATGCAGCGT
This sequence comes from Thermoguttaceae bacterium, assembly GCA_039698075.1. GTDB lineage: Bacteria > Planctomycetota > Planctomycetia > Pirellulales > Thermoguttaceae > JAJFVC01. The sequence goes on from JBDKTJ010000074.1 coordinate 23,880, forward strand.
GTCGGCGATCCACATCAGTCTGGCTTGCGGTGGCTTGACCAGTCCGATCGTCCCCAGAGCGTCTGCCAACATTTTCCGATCGGTTTCGTAGTCCAGCGGAATCATCGCGGCGCTCAGGTGGCCGGAAGCCAACGCGTTCAATCGCGTGGCGGTGAAGTCTGCCTCGCGCAATACGGACGATCGGCAAAACTCGGTCATTCCAAGCCCCAAAACGTTGCCATGCGTCGCTTTCGTGAGTCCGCGGACGGCGATTCGCCGCACCTTGGGCCATTCATCCGCCACGGCCTGATGGTCGTTGAACTTTCGGCCCACGACGTTTGGATCGAGCCCCGTGCCGCTAATGTCCTTGCCGATCCGATCGATCAGCAGCAGATCGACCTCGCGAAATGGAAGCCGCGGCATCCATTGCTTGGCCAACGCCAGCAGCGGCGGCTCCCGGGTTTCGAAATCCTCGGGCCGCAGGGCCTCGATCTTCGCCGTCTGATCGTAGGCGTTTTCCACCACCGCCACTCCCGCCCGGATCGGACACTGTCGCAACACCTCGGCGGCTGTGCCATGGATGATCTCGGCGAAACTGTACGTTTGAATTGCCCGGTGATAGACTTTCGCGCCTTCGCACTTGCCAAGTCCGATCAGCAGCATCTTCATCAGTCCACTTTCGATCGGGCCGCAAAAACCGGTATGCGGTTTGATGCGATTGAGTACGACGACATGGTCGGACTCAAACGCCAAGCGGTCGAAATGGATCGGAAATCCTTGGATGGCCTGGCCGACGATGACCGTTTCCAGACTGGAACGAATGGGGCATCCGATGGCCGAGGGCGTCAGTCCATAAGACGCCAACAATTGTTGTTGGCCCTCGGCGGTTCCGCCTCCGTGGCTTCCCATGGCCGGCACTAGGAACGGTTCGGCGCCGAGTCGTCGCAGATGGTCGACGATCGCCTGAACAATGACCACCAGATCGACGATGCCACGGCTTCCAACAGCCACGGCCACGCGGTGGCCCGGGCGGATTTGTCGATCCAACGCGAGCGAGGTCAATTGCTTGCGAACCTCGTCCGGAACGTTTTGGACGCGGGGGGAGTCAAGATTCTGTCGAACGCGAAAGATGCGAGGAAACATCGATCGGAGAAATTTGGTACGGCGAAAAAATCGTCTGCGTTGATAGGGACACATCGACCTAAGTATATTCGCTGGATTGCACGCCGGGAAGGTCGCACGACAGTCGGGAGCCGACGGTTTTCGGAATGTCCCGCAAGGGTTAGTCTTTGGTGGTTGGCTGTCCAACGTTTTTCGACCGTCCGACCAGAGAGCGAATGACGTAGAAAAACACGGGGGCCAGGAAGATTCCAAACAGCGTCACGCCGATCATCCCGCTGAAGACGGCCAGTCCTAAGGCCCGTCGCATTTCGGCGCCGGCGCCCTCGGCCATCACCAGCGGCAGCACGCCAAAGATGAACGCCAGCGAGGTCATGAGAATGGGTCGCAACCGCAATCGGCTGGCTTCGAGCGCCGCCTCGCGAAGCGGCTTGCCTTCCTCTTCTTGTTGCTTGGCAAACTCAACGATCAAGATGGCGTTCTTGCCGGCCAATCCGACCAAAACGACAAACCCAATTTGCGTGAAGATGTTCATGTCCATGCCCATCATGGCCACGCCGGTGATGGAGCAAAGCAGGCACATCGGCACGACCAGAATCACGGCCAGCGGCAGCGACCAGCTTTCGTATTGAGCGGCCAGAACAAGGAAGACGAATACGACGCCCAACGCGAACACGTACAATGCGGCGTTGCCGGCGTCCAGTTGCAGGAAGGTTAAATCCGTCCAACTGGAGGCCATCGAAGGCGGCAGATTTTGTCGGGCAATCTCCTGCATCATGTCGATCGCCTGGCCCGAGCTGACGCCTGGCGACGAATCGCCGGTGATCGCGGTGGACGAGTACATGTTGTATCGCATCACGACGACCGGCCCGCTGGTGTCGCGGACGTCCATCATCGCGCCAAGGCGAATCATCTGGCCATCGCGGTTGCGTACTTGAAGCTGCAAGATATCAGGCACCTTCTTGCGGAACTCCTGATTGGCCTGGACGTTCACCTGCCAAATGCGTCCGAACTGGTTGAAGTTGTTGACGTAGTAGGAACCGAGATAGACCTGAAGTGTGTCAAACAGGTCGCTCACTTGCACACCGAGCGACATGCACTTGGTTCGATCGATTTCCAAGAACAGCCATGGCGTGTTCGCCCGGGAAATGTTGAATAGACCATGCAGGCCCGGCGTTCGATTGCCTTGGGCGACGATCTGATCGCCGACACGTTGTAATTCGCCGAGTCCCAGATTGCCGCGGTCCTCGACGATCATTTTGAAGCCGCCGGTCGTGCCGAGTCCGTCGATCGGCGGCGCGCCGAAAGCCGTAACCAGCGCCCCACTCACTTCCTTTTCGCAACGCTCGCGAATGATGGCGGCCACCGCGTCGGCCGATTGACTCGGATCGCGACGTTTGTCGAACTCTTCGAGCATGACGTACATTGAGCCGAGGTTTGGCGCGTTGGCGCCCAGGATTAGCGACTGGCCCGAGATGCCCACCGTGTGGGCGACGCCCTTGGTCTCGTGAACGATCTTTTCGATTCGGGACATCACCTTGCGAGTTCGCTCGACCGAGGCGGCGTCTGGTAACTGCACGTTCAGCAGCAGGTAGCCTTTGTCTTGTCTGGGAATGAAGCCGGTCGGTGTGCGATTGAATTGCCAATAGGTGACGCCCAATAATCCAGCGTACACGAGCATGGTCAACAGGCTGATGCGAATCAGCCCGCCGACCATCCGTACGTAGATCGACGTGCTGATGTTGAACGTCTGATTGAATAGCCGGAAAAACCAGCCCAGCAACACGTCGAGCAGCCAACTGAGCGGATCGCGGCGTCCGGAGCGGGGACGCAGCAGGATGGCCGCCAACGCCGGGCTGAACGTCAACGAGTTAAAGGCTGAAATCATGGTCGACACGGCGATCGTCACGGCGAACTGACGGAAGAACTGGCCGCTGATTCCTCCCAGAAAAGCCGCCGGAATGAACACGGCGAACAACACCAACGCCACGGCGATTACTGGGCCGGTCACTTCGTCCATCGCTTTGCGGGCCGCGTCGCGAGGCGACATGCCCTCGTCCAGCCACCGCTCGATGTTCTCGACCACCACGATGGCGTCGTCCACGACGATGCCGATGGCCAGAACCAATCCGAAGAGCGACAGATTGTTGAGCGAAAAGCCCATCGCGGCCATTGCGGCGAACGTGCCGATGATGGCCACCGGGACGGCGACCAGCGGAATGATCGCGGCGCGCCAGCTCTGCAAGAAGGCCAGCATCACCAAGGCAACCAGGATGATCGCGTCACGTAGCGTCTTGAAGACCTCGCGGATCGACTCCCGCACGAACGGCGTCGTGTCATAGACGATTTTGTAGTCCAACCCATCGGGGAACCGTTTTTTCAGTTCCTCCATCTTCGCGTACACTTCCCGCGAGGTTTCCAATGCGTTCGAACCAGGCAACTGGAAGACGTTCATTGCGACCGAAGGACGGCCGTCCAGGGTGCACGACTGATCGTATTGCTGCGAACCAAGCACCACGCTGGCCACGTCGCGCAACCGGACGATGCCGGTCGAGGTGGACCGTGAAGAGTCGCTGCTCGGCTGGCTTGTGGGCGAGTCGGACGTCGATTGACCGGAGGCGATCGACTGCAAATCGAGCGACACCGGATTGCCCGAGCCGGCCTTGACGATGATGTCGGCGAACTGTTCTGGGTTGACCAGCCGGCCAAGCGTGTTGATGGTCAATTGGAACTGCTGACCCTTGGGCGCGGGCTCTTGGCCGATCTGTCCGGCGGCCACTTGCAGATTTTGCTGTGAAATGGCCGTCACCACGTCGTCGGCCGAAAGGCTCAACGCGGCCAACCGATCGGGATCGAGCCATGCTCGCAGGCTGTAATCGCGCTGACCGAAATAGGTGACGTCGGCCACACCGGGCAGCCGACCCAGTTCGTCGCGCAGATAGATGGTTGCGTAGTTGCTCAAAAAGATGTCGTCATAGCGTCCGTCGGGCGAGATCAAATTGACGATCATCAACGTGTTTGGCGAAATCTTCTTGACCGAAATGCCTTCGTTTTGGACCAACTGCGGAATAACCGGCAATGCCAGCGAGACGCGGTTTTGAACCAGCACCTGGGCCATGTCCGAGTTCATGCCGAGCTTGAACGTGACGGTGAGCCGATAGGTGCCGTCGTTCGTGGCTTGCGACGACATGTACATCATGCCTTCGACGCCGCTGACTTGTTCTTCGATCGGAGCGGCCACCGTGTCGCGGACCGTCTCGGAATTGGCGCCCGGATAAAACGCGGTCACTAACACCGTGGGCGGCGTCACCTCGGGGTACTGGGCCACGGGCAACGTGAACACGGCCACGCCGCCGGCCAGTACGAATACGATCGACAGCACGGTGGCGAAGATCGGACGATCAATGAAGAAATGGGAAATCATGACGGAGTGCCTCGTCTTTTTGCCGCGGTGCGTCGGTGGAACGTTTGAAGCCCCAAGCCGGCGACTGCTCCCGCTCCGGCGCCGAATGTTAACGCCCAGCCGAGCCCCAACCAGCCGAGCTTTGCCAAGATCAATCCGAGTCCGAGCCCCAACCCCATGCACAACAGTGCGGTGCCGATCCATTGCGTTGCACGGGCCGTAAACATACGAGTTTCTCCCAGCCCGTTGATGACGTAGAAGAACACAGGCGTCAGGAAGACGCCGAACAGCGTGACGCCCACCATGCCGCTAAAAACGGCTGTGCCCAACGAACGGCGCATTTCGGCGCCGGCTCCCTGGGCGATCACCAATGGCACCACGCCGAGGATGAATGCCAGCGACGTCATCAAAATCGGCCGCAATCGCAATCGTGATGCCTCGCAGGTGGCCTCCCATCGCGGCCGGCCTTCTTCGCGCAGCCGTTTGGCGAACTCGACGATAAGGATCGAGTTCTTGCAGGCCAACCCGACCAAAACGACCAGCCCGATCTGAACGAAAATATTTACGGCCATGTGGTTTCTTAGCACACCGATTACCGAACAGAGCAAGCACAGCGGCACGACCAGGATGACGGCCATCGGCAGCGCCCAACTTTCGTATAAGGCCGCCAATGCTAGAAAAACGCAAATCACGGCCAGCGCGAAGACGTACATTGCGGTGTCGCCGGCGCGAATTTGCATGAACATCAACTCGGTCCATTCCTTATTCATGCACAATGGCAGCGTCTCGTCGGCCAGATGGTTGATGGCGTTGATGGCTTCGCCCGAACTGCTGCCGGGTCGAATGCCGCCGTTGATGGCCGCGGCCGTGTAAAGGTTGTAGCGGTTGATGAACACGGGGCCGCCGATTTCTCGCGGCGTGGCTAATGCGCCGATCGGGACCATTTCTTGGAGACCGTTGCGAACCTTCAGCAGATTGAAGGCGTCGGTGTGGTTGCGGTATTTTCCTTCGGCTTGGATGTTCACTTGCCAATGGCGGCCGAAGGCGTTGAAATTGTTGACGTACAGCGAGCCTAAATAGACTTGCAGCGTGTCGTTGAAGTCGCCGATCGCCACACCGACCGATCGGACTTTCGTGCGGTCCACGTCCAAATAGAGTTGTGGCGTGTTCGAGCGAAACTGGGATGATACGCCGAGCAGATCCGATTGTCTTCGCAGCCGATCGACCAACCGTTCGGTTTGCGAATCGAGTTCTTCGAGCCCTAGTCCGCTACGATCCTCGACCATTAGCTTGAATCCGCCGGCGACGCTCAGGCCTGGGATGGGCGGCGCGCCGAACGCCAACACTTGGGCGTCGCGGATTTCCGCGTTCCACTGTTTTCGAAGTTGGGCCATGATCGCATCAGCCGTCAAATCCGGCGAGCGACGTTTTTCAAACGGATCGAGCACGATGAACACGGACCCGAAGTTCGAGCCGTTGGCCGACTGGATGAACGAATAGCCGGCCACGGTGATCACATGGGCCACGCCTTTGGTCTTTTGAGCGATGGACGACACGTTGGCCAGCACTGCTCGGGTGCGCTGCAATGACGTGGCGTCGGGCAATTGCACGTTGGCGATCACGCGGCCCTGATCCTGCTCGGGCACGAATCCTTGCGGCGCGGCGCGAAACGTCGTATAAGTCAAAACCAACAGGCCGCCATAGCCGATGAGCACCAACAGATTGATTCGCAACAGCCGACCGACGAGCCATGCGTAACCGCCGGTGCATCGTTGAAACGTTGCGTTGAAAAGTCGGAAAAACCAGCCCAATGAGACGTCAAGCAACCACGTGATCGGGTCGCGTCGTGCGACGTGTCGAGGACGCAACAGGAGCGCAGCCAATGCCGGGCTGAGCGTCAGCGAGTTGACGGCCGAAAAAAGCGTTGATGCGGCGATCGTTACGGCGAATTGCCGGAAGAAGCTGCCTGTGATGCCGGTGATCATGGCACAGGGGACGAACACTGCGCACAGCACGACGGCGACGGCCACCACCGGTCCGGTCACTTCGTCCATGGCTTTGTACGTGGCCTCGCGCGGCGAAAGCCCTTGTTCGAGCCATCGCTCGACGTTTTCGACCACGACAATGGCGTCGTCCACAACGATGCCGATGGCCAGCACCAATCCGAACAACGAGATGTTGTTGAGGCTGAATCCCACGGCGGCCATCACAGTGAATGTGCCGATGATGGCCACCGGCACGGCGATCATTGGAATCAGCACGGATCGCCAGCTTTGCAGGAAAAGCATCACGACAACGCCGACCAGCAGTGCGGCTTCCCAAAGTGTGCGGAACACATCGCTGACCGACTCGCGAATGAACGGCGTGGTGTCGTAGCCGATTTCGTAGTCGATGCCTTCCGGAAACCGACTCTTGAGCTCACGCATTTTTGCCCGCACGCGCTCAGCGACGTCCAGGGCATTGGTGCCCGGCAATTGGAAAACAGCGACGCCGACGGCAGGACGTCCGTCATAGGTCGACGCTTCGCCGTAGTTTTGGGCGCCCATTTCCACGCGGGCAACGTCGCGCAGCCGAACCACGCCGACCGAGGATGCCGGCGGCAATCCGGCCAAGGCGTTCGCCGAAAAAATATTGCCCGGTGAGGCTAAGGCCTCTTGATCGTTGATCGACAATCCTTCGATCGACCCGGCGGTCGTGCTGCTGAGGATCATTTCGACGGGCGTCGCATTGGCGCCGCCGCCGGTCGAGGCTCCACCGGAAGTGGAGACGCCGCCTTGGACGGCGCGGGGCGGCGGGGTCGGTTTTTTTACGCCCGTCGGCGTCGATAAATGCAGCAAGTTGGCAAGGCTCAGCGTGCTTGGCGACGGATTGCTCAGGCCAGGAGTTGGCAGACTGCCGGCAATCGGGACTGGCCCCTTGGGATTGGACATCACCATCGGGGGACCGTGTCCGGCCTTGACGACGATGTCGCCGAATTGCTCGGATGTGGTCAGCCGCCCGAGCGTGTCGACCGGCAGGTCGAAGGTCTGGCCCTCGTGGATCGGTGGCTGTCCGATGCGTCCGGCCGGCAAGTCGAGGTTTTGGCGTCGAATGGCCGTTGTGACGTCGTTCGCATTGATCCCGAGCGACGCCATTTTTTGCGGGTCGAGCCACGCGCGGATGCTGAAGTCGCGTTGGCCGAACAGCATGATGTCCGACACACCGTCGACTCGCAATAACTCGTCCTTCACGTGGATCGTCGCGTAATTGCTCAGATAAAGGTCATCGTAACGTCCGTCGGGTGAGAAAAAATCGACGATCAGCAGGATGTCGGGCATCTTCTTCTTGATCGTGACGCCTTGGCTTTGAACCTCCAGCGGCAGGATCGGCATGGCCAGCATCACCCGGTTCTGCACCATGACGAGCGCCGTGTCCAGTTCGGTCCCCAGATCAAAAGTGACAGTCAGCGTGTATGAGCCGTCGTTGCCCATCTGCGACGACATATACAGCATATTTTCGACGCCATTGACCTGCTGTTCGATCGGCGCGGCCACGGTGTCGGCCATCACCTGGGCGCTGGCGCCGGGATAAGAAATTGACACCTGAACGGCCGGCGGAGCGATCTGCGGATATTGCGCGATTGGCAGCCAACTGAGCGCGATGGCGCCGGTCAACACGATGACCAGCGACACGACGGTCGCAAAGATCGGCCGGTCAATGAAGAAATGCGAAAACATCGACCTCGCGTCCTCTACAGGGCTGATCCCAAAACCGTTTGCGGCTTCAAGTTTTTTTTCGGCCGTGGGCGATCCGGTTGGTGGTTTTGAGCGGATTCTTAGTGTTCATCAGGAGATTGGGCGAAGCTGGGCATCGGCTTCTCTTCCGCCTTGACGGTCATGTTGGGCCGCACCTGCTGAAGCCCGCTGGTGACAACTCGCTCATCGCCTTTTAGCCCCGTGGCGATCACTCGCAGGCCGTCGTCTTGTAACGCGCCGACCGTGACTCGTCGATATTGGATTTTTTTGTCGGCGTCGACCACGTAGACGTACTTCAAACCCTGATCGGATCCGATCGCGCGATCGACGACCAAAATGGCCGGATGTTTGGCGCCCAGTGGTAAATGGACCCGGACGAACATGCCTGGCGAGAGCAGCCGCACACCGTGCGCCGGCTTAGAATTGGGAAACTTGCCGCGGACCGAAATGCTGCCGGTGTTCGGGTTCACCTGATTGTTGAGGAAATCGACCAGGCCGCGATGGCGATAGTCGGTTTCGCCCTGCAACGCGATGTAGACCGGAATGCCGCCTTCCCGATAGGGCTTGATATTGCCGCTGTTGACCGCCTTGCGAATGCGCAGCAGCGTGCCTTCGTCCATGTCGAAATAGACGTACATCGGATCGAGCGAAACAACGGTGGTCAGGAGCGATTGGTCCTGAACCGCCAGGTTGCCAAGCGTCATGAAGTAGCGACTCACCTGTCCGTCGATCGGCGACGTAACCCGGGTGAAACTGAGATTCAGAGTGTACATCTCCAAGCTGGCTTGATAGGCGTGAACTGCCGCCTCGGCCTCATCGACTGCCGCTTTGTCTTGGTCAAGCTGTTGAACGCTGACCGCGCCTGGCGTTTTGGCTACTTCTTTGTCGCGGGCGTAGTTCGCTTTGGCCAACTCCAGTTGAGCCTTGTACAAGTTGACCTGTCCGACGGCCTGATCGTATTGCGCCTTGTAGGGCCGCGGATCAACCAAAAACAGAAGTTCACCCTTCTTGACCTCCATTCCTTCTTCAAACGGCATCTCCATCAAATAGCCACTGACCCGGGCGCGGATGTCCACCGAGTTGACTGCGTTGGTCCGCCCGGTGAAGTCCGCGTAGTCGGTGACGTCGTTCCGCACCGGGAGACTAACCTGAACTACCGGCGGTTCCACGGACGCCACTTTTGGCGTTTTCGGTTGGCAGCCAACCGTCAGTACCGACACGAAACCAATCCACCAGAACGACGGAATTTGATCAAGATAACGACGCACGGTAGGCATCCTTCTTGGGTAATGGCTGGTTATTTTCCTTATCGTGGATGACGGGGGTATTTGGCTAAGATCGGAAAAATATGTTCGTTAGTTAAAACTGAACTGTATTTGATGGAATTGCCGATAATTCCGATTATGCAGCCCCTCAGAATCAAACACCCTGCCCCGATTGATCGGTGTGCCGTCGGCTTGTTGGTCATTTTGGCGACCGCTCTGAGTGGTTGCACGTCGTTGCGGGATTATGTGCACAACGGATTCAAGGTCGGGCCCAACTATAGCCAGCCGTCGGCCGATGTGGCCGGGCAGTGGATCGACGCCGACGATCAACGTGTTTCGACCAATGAGGAAGAACAGGTCCGTTGGTGGACGGTTTTCGACGACGAGAAACTCAACGGGCTGATCGATGAAGCTTATCGGCAGAACTTGAGCCTGCGCGAGGCCGGTTGCCGGGTGTTGGAGGCCAGGGCCCAGTTGGGAATCGCCACAGGTCAGTTGTTCCCGCAATCGCAAAATATTACGGGCGGATACTCGCGTGACGCTTTCAGCCGCCTGGCCCCGAATACCGAACCCATCCAGACGGCTTTTGCCGATCAGTGGAACTACGGATTCAACCTGAGTTGGGAACTGGACTGTTGGGGTCGGTTTCGCCGAGCCGTCGAGTCGAACCGAGCTACGTGGGTGGCGTCGATCGAGGATTACGACGCCACGCTGGTGACGTTGTTGGGCGACATGGCCTCGAATTATGTGCAGATGCGAACGATTCAAGAGCGTATCGCCTGCACCGAAGCGAACGTGCATTTGCAGCGCGAGACGTTGACGATCACCGAAGCGAGATTTCGAGGCGGTACGACCAGTGAGTTGGACGTTTTTCAGGCTCGCAGCACGTTGGAGCAGACGCAGGCACAAATTGCTGAGTTGCAGATTCAGCTTCGGCAGGTGACGAACCAGTTGTGTATCTTGTTGGGCAAGCCGCCTGAAGAGTTGGTGAATCGGCTAGGGCACGCAACGATTCCGACGGCGCCGACGGAAGCGATCGTCGGCATTCCGGCCGATTTGCTGAGGCGTCGGCCCGACGTGCGGAAGGCTGAACGGCTGGCTGCCGCGCAGTGTGCCGAGATTGGCGTGGCGGAGGCTGATTTCTATCCGGCCTTTTCGATCAACGGCACGCTCGGCTATTCGGCCCAACAGTTTGGCAATGTGTTTCGTCCGCGAGCCTTCAATTCGTCGGTCGGGCCGTCGTTCCAGTGGAATGTGCTGAACTACGGCCGTCTGCTGAATGACGTCCGATTTCAAAATGCAAAATTTCAAGAACTCGTGTTCGCCTATCAGCAAAAAGTGTTGAATGCCAATCGAGAGGCGGAGAACGGATTGGTGACGTTCTTGCGAGCCCAACAACGCACAAAGCATCAGGCGGTCAGCGTGCAGCAGGCTCAAAAAGCAGTTGTCGTCGTATTGGCTCAATACAAAGCCGGCACGGCCGATTTCACCCGCGTCACCCAAGTGGAGCAGGCGCTGGTTCAACAAGAAGACGTCTTGGCGCAGGCCCGGGGTGAAATCGCCACGGGCCTGATCCAAGTGTATCGGGCGTTGGGCGGCGGATGGCAAATCCGGCTGGACGACCAAGCGTCGTCGGATTCCATCGTCGCGACGACTCCGAGTCCGGCCGCGGCTCCAACCAAGCCGCCCAAATCGGTCGACGAAAACTTGCCAATTCCGATTCCCGAACCGTCGCCGATTACTTCGCCTTGACCTCAATCCGCTTGGCCTGAGCCGAGGCGGTTTTCGGCAGCTTCAGCGTCAACACGCCGTTGGCGTACTGGGCATCGACATGTTCGGTGTCGAGTCCGTCGGGCAACGGAACGATTCGACGGAATGAACCGTAGCGGGTCTCGCTGTGGTAGACGCCTTTTTCTTTCCGTTCGCTCGACTCGTGTTTCTCGCCGCTGAGGACCAGTTGGTTGCCGGTTACCGAGACCTCAAGATCTTTCGGATCGACGCCAGGCACCTCGGCCTGGATCGTCAGTTCCTTGTCGTTCTCGGCGATGTCGACGGCCGGCGACCATTTGTCCGACCAACCCAACGACGGCCAATCCATGGCCTGGAAGGGCTCTCGCAAGAATGCGTCGAACAAGCGATCCATTTCGCCTCGCAGCGCCACCAGCGGCGACAATTCGTTCGATCGACCTTCTGGTTGTTTGTTTTTCCAAGGGATTAAACTCATCTTCGCACCTCGCTTTCTTCAAGTCCGTTGGATTTCGTTTCGACGGTGATTTTCCGCGGCTTCATCGCCTCGGCTTTCGGCAATCGCAACGTCAGCACGCCGTCGGCGTACTCGGCCGTGATCTTGCCGGCGTCGATCGTCTCGCTCACCTGAAAACTCCGATAGTAGTCGCCGACGCCGTACTCCTGTAACAAGCAGGTTCGGCCTTCGGACGCCATTGGCTCGACGGCGGCCTGAATCTCGAGGGTTCCGTCCTCGAATTTCACATCAATCGAGTCGCTCCTGGCCCCGGGCAGGTCGGCCACGACGTAGAGATCGCCGTCGCGCTCCAAAATGTCGACGTTGGGACGATAGCAGCATCCGCTGCGGGTTCGTTCGGCCGAAGCGGGTTCTTCGGCGGCGGTTTTGGCTGTGGAATTGGTTTCTTGACTCATGGCGATGTGCTCCTTTCTCTGACTCTTGCGGCCTCAGACGCCGCTGACCGTGATCTTTCGCGGTTTGGCGCTCTCGGCCTTTGGCAACGTGACGCGCAGCAGTCCATCGTGTAATTCAGCCTGAACTTGCTCGGCGTTGATCTCGTACGGCAATCGCAATACTCGGCTGATTTCGCCGGTCGGCCGCTCACGTCGATGGTACGTTACGTCGGATTCCTCCACCTCCGGACGATGGATCGTGATCGACAGTTCGCCGTTCGCCACGGCGATGTCGACTTGATCGTTTTTCACGCCCGGCACTTCCATCTCGACCTGCAAGGCGTCGCCCTGCTCCCAAACATTTACCGCGGGCTGACCGCAAAACACTTGCGGCAGCAAGGCCTCGGCCGCAGGTGCAAAAAACCCGCCCAACAGCCGATCCATTTCGCGACGAAGTTGGTGAAACGGATACCGTGAATCTCGATACATGGTTGATGCCCTCCTTCGCTGGGTTTGGTTTAATTTACGCCGGTTCCAAAAGGGGCCCAGTGAGTGAAACCAGCGAGCAAAGGCCGTGCCGAATCGGGCGAGGTCAATCGTTAGTGATTGGTGGACAAGGACTTCCGGACAATTTCCATCAATAGAAACCATGCGACGACGCTGCCAAAATGGCAGTTTTTTCGGGCGTAATTTTCTACGGATGCCGCGAGATTGGGGGTCGAGGTCAGACAATGAGCATCCGCAGCTTCGCCATGATGGCGGATTGCCGTTTTACCTGGAAATCCCCCCACGAGCGACGTAAGATCATAGGATGGGCAACACGGTCTGCAAAGGAATCGGAGGCATGGCGAGCATTCGCATTTTTGGGACGATGGCGATAGCGGTGGTCCTGGGTTTTTCCGGGCCGGCGATCGGCGTTGCTCAGCTTGCCACGAGCGAACGGACCGTGCCCACGTCGGTTTATTATGTGGGCTTCAACGCCTTGTATGACGGCGATTACCTTCGCTCGGCATTGCGCACCTTTCAGTCGGAATGCCGTGGGTCGATCAAAACAGTCCAGTCGCGGTGGATCGATTCGATTTGCTATGAAACGATGTGCGGCGAGTGCTATTATCAGATGGGCATGTTCGACAAGGCGATGGCCCACTACACCGCTGCATTGCAGTTGTTTCAGTCATTTCCCGACTGGATGAGCAAGGTACAGTTTTCGCCTGTGATTCGTCCGGCGGGAGCAGGGCGCAAAATAGTGCCGTGGGGAACCAGCTCGCGGCAATCGCAGTTGGGCGTCTATCCGAAGACCGTGCCGATTCTACAGGGACAGTTAACGCTTAACGAGTCCTACAGCACGGGCATCGTGCAGCGGGCCAACATGTTTCCGATCACGCCTCAAGAAATCGTCCGGGCCACCGCGTTGGCGATGCGGCGTCGGGCGATGCTTTTGGGACCGGCTTCGAAATATGATTCGCTGACCAACGACGTTTTGGCCGCCGCCAGTCGGTCGATTGGCACACCGAATCATTGGTCTGAAGTTTGGGTTGATCTGGAACGGGGGTTAGCGCTTTCGGCTGCCGGAAAGGACTCGCAAGCCGTTGCCAACCTAAATAAGGCCGTGGCTGCCGCCGGCACCTACGATCATCCCATGACCTGTGTGGCGTTGTTGGAACTCGGTCGCTTGGCCATGCGACGGGGCGAATATCCGGCGGCCGCCCAATTTTTCGAGGAAGCCACCTATGCGGCCGTCAACTATTCCGACGGCATTGTCTTGGAGGAGGCGTTCCGCTGTTGGTTTCTGACTCACGTGATTTCCAATAGCAAGGACTTTTTCAAACCACTGGAGTCTGCAATTCTCTGGGCTAAGAGAAATAACTTGCGGCAATTGCACGCATCGCTGTTGCTCTGTGCCGCGGAGAATCGCGTCATCTTGGGGCAATTACGTCAAGCGACAGCCGCATTGGAAGAAGCCCGCGCTGTGATTGGACGCCACGACATGGGCAACGGCGACATTGGAGCTCGGTTCCAATATCTTTCGGCGTTGACGGCTTTCCAGCAACAGCGGATCGGCGATGGCAACGCGGCATTGGCTAAAGCGATGGACTACATGCGCCATGGATCTTTGTGGCGGTTTCAGATTGCCTGGACCGATCAGCTTTACGTCGGTGGCGGCGTGACGCCGCGTGCGGCGGCCGAGCTTTTTGCCGAAGTGCTTCGTGAACCTCGCGCCGGCGATTGGCTGGCCGACCCGATGGAGTCGATCGCTTCGTTGATGGCTCCAATTCCATCGGCGATGGAACATTGGTTCGAATTAACGCTGGATCGCAAGGAAGCGGCCGTGTCGTTGGATGTGGCGGAACGAATTCGGCGGCGTCGATTTTTCGAATCGCTCGAACTTGGCGGACGCATCGAGTCGTTGCGTTGGTTGCTTGAAGGGCCGAAGGATCGTCTGACGCAAGAGGCCATGTTGCAGCGTCAGGATCTATTGACCCGATACCCGGCCTACGAGCAGTTGTCGCAGAAGTTGCAGCGGATTCGCGACTCGCTGGCGAAGTTGCCTCTGACGCCCGACACCAAGGCGGCCGTGCAAGAACAGATGCGAGGACTCGGTGAAATGGCGTCGCTTGGAGCCCGGCAAGAGGCGATGCTTCGTGAGATCGCCTTGCGGCGTGAACCGGCTGAAATGACGTTTCCGCCGCTATGCAAAACGCTTGCGATGCAGAAGCGATTGCCCGACAAGCACGCCGCTTTAGTGTTCTTCGCCACCGCGCGTCGCACGTATGGGTTCTTGCTGAACAACGAACGCTCCACCATGTGGGAGGTCGGCCCGACGGCGTCCTTGACGAAGCCGATTCAAACGATGCTCCATGAGCTGGGACAATACCAGCAAAACCAGGAACTGACCGTCAAAGGAATCTCGGAATCGAAATCGAAGTGGACTGTGGCGTCTCAACACCTCATGGAGGCGTTATTTAAGGGCTCGTCGGCTGATTTCTCGCAACCCTTCGATGAGTTGATCATCGTGCCGGATGGCGTTCTGTGGTATCTGCCGTTCGAGGCATTGCAGGTGACAGCCGACGCCAAGTCGCAATCGTGGGTGACGCGGTTCCGAGTCCGATACGCACCGATGTTGTCGCTCGTCGCGGCGCCCGGTGCGAGCCGCGCCGCCGGCAACACGGCGGTTGTGGTGGGCCGATTGTATCCGCGTGCCGAAGAGTCTGTGGCCCGCGAGGCCTTTGAGCAGTTGGCCAAGGTCGTACCCGGTGCGGTGGCGATCAAAGCGCCGCCGCCGGCGCCAACGTCGATCTATAGCACGCTGTTCCGGCAGCTGGTCGTTTTGGAGGATATTCCGGCGGCCGAGCAGAACCAAAACCCCTACGATTGGTCTCCGGCGCCGATTGATCGGACGAAGAAAGGTAATTCGCTGGCGGACTGGCTCGCGCTGCCGTGGGGGGGGCCGGACGTGGTTGTTCTGCCCGGTTTCCACACCGCCGCCGAGGACGCGTTGAAAAAAGTCAAACCCGGCCCGCTCGGCAACGAGGTTTTCCTGTCCGTCTGTGGCTTGATGGCCAACGGCGCGAGAACCGTGTTGTTGAGTCGTTGGCGAACCGGCGGCCAGACCAGCTTTGACCTAGTTCGCGAGTTTGTCCAGGAGTTGCCTCGCACCACGCCGGCCGACGCGTGGCAACGGGCCGTGTTGGTTGTGTCCGATTCGCGGGTCAATTTTGAGGCCGAACCTCGGATTAAGCGTGCCCCGACGGATGAGCCGCCGAGGGCTTCGCACCCCTTCTTTTGGGCAGGGTATCTTTTAGTCGACTGCGGTGCAGTGTCTGACAAGACGTCGCCGGAAGGGGCAAAGCCGAGTGGAAAGCCCCGAACGAGCAAGTGACCGTTCCCCCCCGGCTGTTCTCGTTTAGTTATCTAAATTGCCTAATCTGTGTCGTTTAGGCATTCTGGTAGCGAATTTGGCTAGCTTGGCATGAATGCGGTTGTGGAGTGGTAGCTCGGCCGATATACTGTTTGGTTTGGATTCCACGACTTATTGAGGGTCAGAAAAGGAAATGCAGCCAGGTCCGACCGATGGAAGGCCGGACTTTCTGGGAACATGGTTAAACTGCCGTTGCATTGCCAATCTGGATACCGATAGTCGCATTTTGCCCAAGCCAAGTATTCTTCCGAAGATCCCATGCGGTTTTCGTTGATTGATCGGATTGTTGAACTCGAGCCGTGCGTGCGGATCACGGCGGTCAAGTCGTTGACGATGACCGAGGAGTATTTAGCCGATCACTTTCCGCACTTTCCTGTGATGCCGGGCGTGTTGATGCTCGAGGCGATGACGCAGGCCGGGGCGTGGCTGACGCGAGTCAGTGAGGATTTCGCCCACAGCATTGTGGTGTTGAAACAGGCCAACAATGTGAAGTATGTGCAGTTTATCGAGCCGGGTCAGACCTTGGCGGTCACGGCCGAAGTGTTGAAGTTTGACGACGGCGAAGTGAAGCTGAAGGCGTACGGGACGGTAGGTGGTCGGATCATTTTGAACGCCCGGCTGACGCTGACCTGCTACAACCTGGCCGATCGCAATCCGGCATTGGCGGTGGCTGATCGGGCGACGATCCGGGATTTGCGGCAGCAGCTTATGATGTTGCAGCAATCGCGTGTGGATTCTTCCGCTCCTACAACAAAAACCTAACCCATAGACGCCATGCGATTTGAAGGCAAAACAGCGATCGTTACCGGTGGCAGCCGCGGCATTGGCCGTGCGTGTGTGGCCCGTCTGGCCGCCGAAGGCGCCAAAGTGGCTTTCGTTTATCACAGCAATCAGCAGGCGGCCGACGCCCTGGTGGCTGAATTGAAGGCGACCGGCGCCGACGTGCAGGCTTTTCAGGCCGACGTCCGCGATCTGCAGCGGGCTCACGCGATCGTCGATCCGCTGTTCGATCAGTGGGGGGCGATCGACATCTTGGTCAATTCGGCCGGCATCGTCCACGACGGGTTGTTGGGGGCGATGACGGAAGATCAATGGCGTGAGGTGGTCGACACCAATCTCGGCGGCACGTTCAATTATTGTCATGCGGTAACGCAGCCCATGATGATGAAGCGTCGCGGCAGCATCGTGAACCTGTCGAGCACGGCCTCCGAGTTCGCCGCTCGCGGACAGGTGAATTACGCGGCCAGCAAGGGCGGCATCAACGGTCTGACCCGGGCGCTGGCCAAGGAATTGGCCCCGCGCAACGTTCGCGTCAACGCGGTGGCGCCGGGCATGATCGAGACCGACATGAGTCAGGTGGTTCGCGGTGTGGCCGGCGACTTGATCAAAAAGATGATTCCGTTGAAACGCATTGGGAAGCCGGAGGAGATCGCCTCGGTCGTGGCCTTTTTGGCCGGCGACGACGCGGCGTATTTGACCGGTCAGGTGGTGCGGGTCGACGGCGGTTTGAGTTTGGGCGGATATTAGGATCGTATCCCCAACGGCGGCTGAAATGATTCCGAGAATGCGTCGGAACCGTTTTTGGGAGATGTTTTCAAGGAAATATTGAATTACGTTTTTCATTTTCTGGAGGTTTGATCGTCATGCCGACAAAGGAAGAGATTTTCGAGAAGATTCAGGCCGCGTTGGTCGACGCCTTGGGCGTGGATGAAGAGGATGTGACCCCTGAGGCCACTTTGGTGGGCGACCTGGGCGCGGAGTCGATCGACTTCCTCGACATCGTTTTCCGCCTGGAGAAGGCGTTTGACATCAAGATTCCCCGCGGCGAGCTGTTCCCCGAGGACATCTTGACCGACGCTCAGTACGTCCAAGACGGCAAAGTGACGGAGCAGGGCGTTGCCGAGTTGCGCAAACGCATGCCGTTCGCCAACCTGGATGATTTCGCCAAGAACCCGATCGTTCAGGATTTTGGCAACCTGTTGACCGTCGCCGACATGTGCCGGTTCGTGGAAGGCAAGGTCGAGGTGACGGAGTAATTAGTGGTCGGTGGTCAGTGGTCAGGCGGTGCAATCGTCAAAAACTGATGGCTGACAACGGACGACTCAAGGGCGTTTGCGATGCGATGGTATTGGATTGATCGTTTCATTGAGTTCGAGAGTGGGCGTCGCGCCAAGGCGATTAAGAACATCTCCTTGGCCGAGGACTACTTGCACGATCATTTTCCCCAATACCCATTGATTCCGAATTCCCTGGTGATCGAAGGCATGGCGCAGACGGGCGGGTTGCTGATTTGCGAGCACAGCCGGTTTACGGAAAAGGTCGTGTTGGCGAAGCTGCCGAAGGTGGTGTTTTATTGCGGCGCCGGGCCGGGCGACACGTTGACCTACACCGCCACGGCGGAATACATCCGACCGGAAGGCGCCATGGTGACGGCCACCAGCTACAAGGGCGACGTGTTGCATGCCCAGGCGGAGATTGTGTTCGCGCATTTGAACGACGCCAGTTTGGGCAGCCTGTTTGATCCGGAGACGTTCTTGCGGATGATGCGGTTGCTGGGGGCGTTTGAAATCGGCCATGCCGCCGACGGTGGTCCTTTGGTGCCGCCGTCGCATTTGGTTCAAGCCGCTGAAGGAACTTAACCATGCGAAATCGCGTTGTGGTCACCGGCATCGGCTGCGTCACCCCCTTGGGCGCCGACATCGAGACCGTTTGGCGACGGCTTTTGAACGGCGAATCAGGCGTGGGCTACACCACGCGGTTCGACGCCTCGAACTTTCCCACGAAGATTTCGGCCGAGGTGCGCGATTGGGATCTTTCGGATGTGGGCGAGAATCCCGCCGATTGGGCCAATCAGGGGTTGCACACGCGGTTTGCCGTTGGGGCGGCCAAGAAGGCGATGGCCGACTCAGGCCTCGATCTTGCGAGGATCGATCCGACGCGGTTCGGCGTCTACACCGGCAGCGGCGAAGGCCAGCAGGATTTTGGCCGATTCACGATGATGATGATGGCCGGGCTGGACGGCGGCACGACGCTCGACATGGTCAAGTTCACCCAAAAGGGCCTCGAAATTCTCCATCCGGTCGCCGAGTTGGAGCAAGAGCCGAACATGCCGGCCGGGCATCTGGCCAGTTTGTTCAACGCCCAGGGGCCGAACGTCAACTGTCTGACGGCTTGCGCGGCCAGCAGCCAAGCGGTGGGCGAGGCGACCGAGTTGATTCGCCGCGGCGAGGTCGACGTGATGTTGGCCGGCGGCTGCCACACGATGATCCATCCGTTCGGCGTGACGGGCTTTAATTTGTTGACGGCTTTGAGCACGCGGAACGACGAGCCCACGCGGGCCTCGCGTCCGTTCGACCGCGATCGCGACGGTTTCGTGCTGGGCGAAGGCGCCGGCATGGTCATTCTCGAATCGCTGGAGCACGCCAAGGCCCGCGGCGCGCGGATCTACGGCGAGCTGGCCGGGTACGGTTCGACGGCCGACGCGTTTCGCATCACCGATACGCATCCCGAGGGCCGCGGTGCGATCCGTTGCATCCAGATGGCGCTGGAGGACGCGGGCTGCGGTCCCGATCAGGTCGATTACATCAATGCGCACGGGACGAGCACGTCGGTCAACGACAAGGTGGAGACGCTGGCCATCAAGCAGGTGTTCGGCGATCGGGCGTACAAGATTCCGGTGTCGAGCACGAAGAGCATGATGGGCCACTTGATTGCCGCCGCCGGGGCGACCGAGTTGATCCTTTGTCTGTTGGCGATCCGCGACAATGTGGTGCCGCCGACGATCAATTATGAGAATCCTGATCCCGAATGCGATCTGGACTACGTGCCGAACACGGCCCGACAGCATCGTTGCGATGCGGCGCTGAGCAACAGTTTCGGGTTCGGCGGCCAAAACGTCTCGCTGTTGGCCACCCGGTTCAACGGTTAAAACCGCTTTCGACCAGACGGGTCGCGTAGAACGCAAGCCAGAGCATGGCCGCCGCGAAGGCCAATCCGACCACGGCGGCGATCAACAATGTGCCGCAGCCGCTTTGCGGCGATTCTCCCACGCCGCGAGGAAATCCTGGCACCGCCGGCATAGATTTACAGCAGATCTCGTTTGAAGGATCCGCGCGTCAAGGACAGAACAAGACGAATTTCATTCTATCAAGCTATCAAGAAACAAACGCGGCGTCAATCCTTAGTGAGAATCGACGCCGCGTGATCAGTTCATCGGTTTACAAAACCGTGCAAAATTAAAGGTGCTTGCCGACGATGCGGACCAGGTCGACCGTGCGGTTCGAGTAGCCCCATTCATTGTCATACCAACTGACCAGCTTGAAGAACTTGCTGTTCAATTCGATGCCGCTTCCGGCGTCGAAGATGCTGGAATGGGCGTCGTGGATGAAGTCGGTCGAGACGACTTCGTCTTCGGTGTAGCCCAAGATGCCCTTCAAATAGGTCTCGCTGGCCTTCTTCATCGCCGCTTTGATTTCGGCGTAGCTGGTGGCCTTGGTGGTGCGGACGGTCAGGTCGACCACGCTCACGGTGGGCGTCGGCACGCGGAACGACATGCCGGTCAGCTTGCCCTTGACTTCGGGGATGGCCAGGCCGACGGCCTTGGCGGCGCCGGTGGTCGAGGGGATGATGTTGATCGCCGCCGAACGGCCGCCTTTCCAGTCCTTCTTCGACGGACCGTCGACGGTCTTTTGGGTGGCGGTGTAGCTGTGGATCGTCGTCATCAGGCCCTCGTCGACGCCGAAACCTTCCTTCAAGAGGACGTGGACGATCGGGGCCAGGCAGTTCGTCGTGCAACTGGCGTTCGAGATGATGTTGTGCTTGGCCGGATCGTACTTGTCGCCGTTGACGCCCAAGACCAGCGTGATGTCCTCGTTCTTGGCGGGGGCGGAGATGATCACTTTCTTCGCGCCGGCTTCCAGATGGCCCTTGGCCTTCGTGGCGTCGGTGAACAGACCGGTCGACTCGATGACGACGTCCACCTTGAGGTCTTTCCACGGCAACGCGGCCGGACCTTCCTTGATGGCCAAGCACTTAATCTTCTGGCCGTTGACGACCAAGACGTCCGGCTCGGCGACGCTTGGGCTGGACTTTTCGCAAGTGACCGTGCCGGGGAATTTGCCCTGTGTCGAATCGTACTTGACCAAGTACGCGAGGTTATCGGCGGGAACGAGGTCATTGACCGCAACGACTTCAATTTCCTTACCCAGCAAACCTTGATCGCAAATCGCACGGAAGACCAGTCGCCCGATGCGGCCGAACCCGTTAATACCAACTCGAATACCCACGGCGTTTCTCCTTACGTTTCCACGATAGTAAAAGGCGTCCCCACAGAGCGCGGGGGCATGCATGATTGTTTCGGCCGAGCAAGCGGCCCCGAACCTGGAACAAACCCGAAATTATACCCGGCGTTCGGGCGATCGGCAACCGGGCGGGGTTTTTAGAGACCGGGGGGATTTGAGGCGTTTTTCGCCGCGGTTGAGGTCGCACTTTTTATGGTGAATTCCGCAGCGGCCAAGAAAATGCCTAGAAATAAAGGACTTGAGCGGATGGAACGCCAAGAACGATCGGATCGCTCAATGGTGGGGTTTTTCAGAAAATCCTCGCGTTTTTAGTTTGGGAAGATCGTTAACATCTTGTTGTGCAAAAGGTTGCAGCGATGTCCGTCGAGCGGTTGAACGACGTAACCGACCTTGGTATCGGGACAAGCGGGATCGCCCGTTTCCGATCGGTCCTAAGGTTGTTCGCCCGGCGCCGATTGGGCGGGCTTGTGGGCGGCCGGGTTGTTCGCGTTCGCCGGGTTTTTCTTGTGGTTGCCGAGCGAGCCGCCCAGTTCAATTTTGATCTCCGAGGCGTACATCTGGCCGATTCGGTTGGGGATCAACATGCCTTGCACCGAGATCTTGTCGCCGCGGGAGGCCAACGTGTAATCGCTCGAATCGATGGCGATGTTTGGCGAATCGGACAATTCGAGCGGCAAATGGTAGCGGTCCGCGTGAACAGTCATCTTATTTCGGTTGAAATTCAACTGTCCAACGATGCGATAGGAGCCTGGGGTCGGGACGCCGTGTTTGGCCGTTCGCGCGGGTTTGGCGACGGCCGGTTTTTTGGCGGTTGCGACGCGGGGATCGGTCGCTCCGCCGCTGGATGGATAGAGTCCCGGTCGTTTGTCCTCGGAAAGACTGACGATCGACAACTCGCCCACCTTGTCCACGATGGCGCCTTGCGGGTCGATCTCGGCCTGAAACTCGATGACCATGCCGTTGCGGAGGGCGTCGGCGTTGGCCGAGCCGGTCACGTGGACTTTGGTGGCCGGCACGATGCCGACGCGCCAGGTTTGTCGTTTGTCGTCGACGATTTGCAGCGTGCCTCGCATTGCGCCGACCAACGTGCCTTCGATGGTGGTCGGTTGGCCGGTCACTGCCTGTTTTCGTTGCTGTTGCTGTTGTTGCTGCTGTTGCCGGTATTGTTGTTTTCGCAGATAAGAGGGGTTGACCATTTGGGCGGAGGCCGCCGCCAGATCGACGCTCAGAATCGCC
The DNA here is from genome assembly GCA_039698075.1 of Thermoguttaceae bacterium. Taxonomy (GTDB): domain Bacteria; phylum Planctomycetota; class Planctomycetia; order Pirellulales; family Thermoguttaceae; genus JAJFVC01. Next base: position 46,472 of record JBDKTJ010000074.1, read on the forward strand.
AGCAACAACGCGCCGGACGGAAGAAGTCGGACGGACATGAAAAAAATCCTTTCCTTTTCGTTCAGGATACCCCTCGAATCCGGTTTTGGCTAGCAGATTTTGTGGAACGAACCACCAGGGGGAGGTGTTTTGCCTATTGTTGCGACGTGTCGCTTCGGACTAAAATAGATTAGATCGGTTATAGATTGTTGAACTCGAACCGTCTGGTGCAATGAGCGACGCTCCCCCCAAAAAGATTACTGTCCCTCAGTTGGTCGCGATGAAACAGGCCCACCACAAGATTACTGTGGTGACGGCTTATGATTACACGATGGCCCGGCTGGTCGACGCGGCGGAGGTCGAGTGCATTTTGGTGGGCGACAGCGTCGGGATGGTCGTGCAGGGACGCCCGAACACGCTGCCGGTCACGCTCGACCAGATGATCTATCACGCCGAGATGGTCGGCCGCGCCGTGCACCATGCGTTGACGGTGGTCGATCTGCCGTTCCCGAGTTTTTTGCTGGGCGTGTCGCGCACGATTGAAAACGCGGCCCGGGTGTTGAAAGAGACCGGCTGTCAGGCGGTCAAGCTCGAAGGCGGGGCGGAGCGGGCCGAGGTGATCGCGGCGCTGGTGTCGGCCGGGATTCCCGTGATGGCGCATTGCGGGTTGCGTCCTCAAGCGATTTGCCAACTGGGCGGCTATCGGGTGCAGCGAGATCACGACCGATTGATGGCCGACGCGAAGGCCGCCGAACAGGCCGGGGCGTTTTCGATCGTGCTGGAATGCGTGCCCGCGCCGCTGGCTGCCGAGGTGACCGCCGCGCTTCAGATTCCGACGATCGGCATCGGGGCCGGAGCGGGCTGCGACGGTCAGGTGCTGGTGTTGCACGACCTGCTCGGTTTGACGTTGGACCGATCGCCGCGGCACGTCAAGCGTTACGCCCAGTTGAAAGAAACGGTCGTTCGAGCGGTCGGGCAATTTCGGGACGAAGTCCGCGAAGGGAAGTTTCCGACGGACGAGCAAGCGTTTCATTAAGCCGCCAGCGTTTTTAGAGTCGAAGCAGCGAAGTTGATGACGCTGTGCGGCATGGTTCGAGTTTTGAACCGTTTTTGTAATCATTGGCCTTCTTGACCGCGAAAAAATCGCACCGGTTTTTACAGGCGTTCATGTCGCCGAAGGGGTTTTGCTCGTGATGATTCGCATTTCGTCCCTGCTGTCGGTTTTTGTGTTGCTGTCGGCCGTCGTCGCGGCGGAGGCGGCGGACCCCGGTCAACCGGATCTCGACAAGGCGATGGAGACCAAGCTGAACGCCACCACGATCAGCGATTTGAGCGAGGCGATTCGACTGGCCGACAGCGCGCTACAAAAGGGTTTGGACGCCGGCAACAAGGATTTTGCCGAAAAGCTGTTGGCGTCTACGCTGTTGCAGCGGGCGCAAGAGACCGTCAAGCGTCTGTTGGGCGGCGCCGGATCGCCGTCCGAATTCCGACGGAATCGCCAGTTTGCACTGGCCGATTTGGAGCGGGTCGCGAAGTTGGATCCGAAGCAGGGCGAGACGCATTTGTTGATCGCGCAGTTGTGGTTGCTGCCGGGCGGCGACGTCCGACAGGCTCGCCAATCGCTTGATCGGGCGGTTCAATCGCGGTTCGACAAGTCGGATTCGGAGGCGAAGGCGTATCTGTTGCGGTCGGGACTGCAGGAGTCGCCGGAAAAAAAGCTCGCCGATCTGAACGAAGCCGTGCGACGGACGCCGGACAACGCCAACATGCTCCGGGCGAGGGCCGTGTTGCTGCACGAGATGAAAAAAACCGATCAGGCGCTGGCCGATTTGGACCGGGCGATCGAATTGGAGCCGGACGAATTGTCGGCCTACGGGGCGAAGGCCGTGGTGCTGTCGCGGCAGAAGCGCTACGCGGAGGCGTTGGACGTGTTGGAGAAGGCTCAGAAAAGGCAGCCGGATTCGCTGATGCCGCTGGTTCAGCGGGCCCGCGTGCGGCTACTGCAGAACGATTTGCCGGCGGCGCTCCAGGAGCTCAGCCAGGCGCTGGCCATGGACCCGGACAATATCGGTCTTTTGCTGATGCGTGCGAGCGTCTATCAGGAAAAGGGCGAGACGGCCAAGGCGATGATTGACGTGAACCGGGCGCTCAAGCAGCGACCGCATCTGTCCGAGGGACTTCGGATGCGCGCAATGTTGTACGGCGCGGACAAGCGATATGAGGAGGCGATTGCGGACGTGCGGACGATTTTGGAAAAAGAGCCGAAGGATTCCGTCGTTCGGCTGCAATTGGCGATGTTGTACGGCGCGGCGAAACAAACGGCCAAGGCGATCGAAACTTACACGGAGCTGCTGGCCGACGAGCCCAAACAGTGGCAGGCCTTGCGCGGACGCGGCGACATGCTGCTGAATCTCGGCCGGCAATCCGATGCGTTGGCCGACTACGAAAAAGCCTTGAAAATCAAACCCGACGACTACGGCCTGCTGAACAATCTGGCGTGGGTGTTGGCCACCTCGCCCGACGCGAAGCTGCGCGACGGCCGCCGGGCGCTGGAGTTGGCCACGAAGGCCTGCAAGCAGAGCGACTACAAGTTGGCCTACATTTTGAGCACGCTGGCCGCGGCCTACGCGGAGACCGGCGATTTCCAAAATGCGGTCAAATGGTCGACCAAAGCGGTCAAAATTGGCGACAAGGACCATGACGAATCACTCCAAAAGGAATTGAAGAGCTATCAAGATAAAAAACCTTGGCGAGAGTTGCTTTCGGAAGAAAAGGCCGACGAAAAAAAGCCTGTAAAACCGGCGGCGAAAGAAAAGGCCGGCGATGCGGGACCTGCAAAACCCGACGCGAAAGAAAAGGCCGCCCCTTCAAAGCCGGTCCTCGAACTGTAGTCGGTCGCCTGCGATTACTCGCCGGTTTTTTTGCGTCGCGTCGATTTGCGATGCGGACGATAGCCGACGCGGGGTTTTTCTTGGCGGTCGGTTTTTGAACGTTTGGGCGGTGCAGCCTGTTTCGGCGGACGGGACGCGATCAGGCACTCGGGGCGATCGCCGATCAGATCCGAGCGACCGGCCTCGAGCAGCGCCTCGCGGACGTCGGCGTCGTTCTCGGGCTTGAACCATTGCAGCAGCGCCCGTTGCAATCGGCGTTGTCGCAGACCGCGCGGCACGTACATGGCCTGGCCCGTCCTCGGATCGAGGCCCGTGTAGTACATGCACGTGGCGACATCCATCGGGCCGGGAATGAAGTCTTGCACCTTGTCGGGTTTCAGGCCGTGGCGTTTCAGATACAACGCCAGCTCGATCATCGCCGGCAGGTCGCAGCCGGGATGGCCGGCCAGCAGATAAGGCACCAGATATTCGCGTTTGCCGGCCGCGGCGGCTTCGCGGCGAAACTGCTCGGAAAACGCCTCGAACGTCTCGACCGTCGGCTTGTTCATTCGTTGCAGCACTTCGGGCACGACGTGCTCCGGGGCGACTTTCAATAGGCCGCCCGTGTGGTGGCGGGCCAACTGGGCGATGAACATGGGGCTGCACAGGGCCAGGTCCATGCGGATGCCCGAGGCCACCAGCACGCGACGAACGCCCGGCACGCGACGGGCCGCTTCGAGTAGATGGATCAACGGCGTGTGATCGGTGTTCAGTCGCGGGCAGATGCTCGGACACAAGCAGCTTGTCCGGCGGCATCGGGCTCGCTGGTCGGGTTGCGTGCAGTTCATGGCGTACATATTGGCGGTCGGTCCGCCCAGGTCGCTGATCGTGCCCGCAAAGCCGGGCGATTGGGCCACGCGGCGAATTTCGGCCAGCACGGACGCCTCGCTGCGGCTTTGGATGACGCGGCCCTCGTGCACCGCGATCGAGCAGAACGCGCAGCCGCCGAAACAGCCGCGGACGATCTGGATCGAGTCTTGGACGACCTCGAACGCCGGGATTTTTTGACGGCCGTAGCTGGGGTGCGGGCGGCGTGTGAACGGCAGCCCGTAGACGCGGTCCATCTCGGCCTGCGAGAGCGGCTCGGCCGGCGGGTTCACCACCACGGCCTCGGGGCCGCAACACTGCACCAACGGGCGGCCGCTCGACGGGTCGGTCTGTTCGAGGATCGTGCGCGTCATGGCGGCGAACGCGGCCTTGTCGCTCGACACCTCTTCGTAGCTCGGCAGCAGTAACGGGCTCGATTCGCTTGCCGTTTCTGCAAATCCCCCGTCCCTAATCCCCAATCCCTGTTCGCTTGCCCCCAGCCGATAGGCCGTGCCGCGAATGTCGCGCAATTGGCGGACGCATTCGCCGGCCGCCAGTCGTTTGACGATTTCGACCAACGGATGTTCGCCCATGCCGAACACGAGCAGATCGGCTTTGGCGTCCAGCAAGATCGGGCGGCGGATTTTGTCGCTCCAGTAGTCGTAGTGGGCCAGACGCCGCAGACTGGCTTCGACGCCGCCGGCGATGATCGGCACGCCGTGGTAGGCCTCGCGGGCCCGTTGGCAATAAGCCAGCGTCGCGCGGTCGGGACGACGTCCGATTTGACCGTCGGGGCTGTAGGCGTCGTCGTTGCGCACTTTGCGATTGGCCGTGTAGTGGTTCAGCATCGAGTCCATATTGCCCGCGCTGATGGCGAAACAGACTCTCGGGCGTCCAAACTGCCGCCAGGCGTCGCAGGAGCGCCAGTCGGGTTGGCTGAGGATGGCCACGCGAAACCCTTCGGATTCCAACAGCCGACCCAGCAGGGCCATGGCGAAGCTCGGGTGGTCGACGTAAGCGTCGCCGGTGACGAACACCACGTCGACGGCGTCCCAGCCGCGGGCGGCCAGTTCGGCGGGCGTCATCGGCAACGGCAAGTCGGTCGGCGCTGGAGCGTTTGGTTTTGGCATGTTTTTTATCGAAAATCTTCGACCGATTTTATTTTACGAGGTTTCCGGTCGTCTGTCACTGTGGCAAGATCGGGCCGAACGGTTATAATGCCTCGCACGATGTCATCGCCTCGGATTCTGATCGTTCGATTGAGCGCCATCGGCGACGTGATTCAAAGCATGCCGATCGCTTGCGCGCTGCGCCGCCGGTTTCCCGATGCGTTGGTGACGTGGGTCGTGGAGTCGCGCTCGGCCGAATTGCTCCAAAACCATCCGGCGCTGGACGAGGTGTTGACCGTGCCGCGCGGATGGCTGAAGTCGCCCAAAACGCTTTGGCGGCTGCGGCGTCAATTGCGCGAGCGACGGTTCGACATCGCGTTGGAGGCGCAAGGGCTGACGAAGGCGGCTCTGTTGGCGCGGCTTTCCGGCGCGCCGAGGCGGTTGGGGTTTGGTCCGCCTTGGGGTCGGGAGCTAAGCCCTTGGTTGAACACCGAATCGGTCGAGACGCCGGGTCCGCACGTCGTTCAGCGGAACCTGCAACTGTTGCGGCCGTTGGGCATCGAGTCGCCCGAGGTCGAGTTTTTGGTGCCCGAACGGCCCGAGGACGCTCGAACCGCCGAGCGGATGGTGGGCGAGTTCCAGGTGGAACGCGGTTTCGCGTTGATCAACGTCGGGGCGGGCTGGCCGTCGAAACTTTGGTCCGCGGATCGCTACGGGGCGGTGGCGGCGCATCTGGGCGCGGTCCACCAGTTGCCCACGCTGGTGCTCTGGGCGGGCGCGGACGAGCGCGCGATGGCGGATCGCGTGGTCGCCGATTCGCAAGGGCGCGCCCGGTTGGCCCCGAAAACCACGCTCTCCGAGTTGGCCGCGTTGGCGCGTCGGGCCAAATTGTTTCTGGGTTCCGACACCGGTCCGCTGCATTTGGCCGAGGCGGTCGGGACGCCATGCGTCGGGTTGTACGGACCTTGGCCGAAAGACATTCACGGTCCCTACGGTCCGCAACACATTGCCATTCAGAAGGCCTTTTTTAAGGGGTCCACGCGGGAGCGGCGCACTGCGCCGCCGACGCTGATGGCGGCCATTACGACGGCCGACGTCTGCGAGGCGTGCGACCGGATCTTGTCCCGATGAGCCGCACGACGACGAGCAACGACGAGTTGGCCAGGCGGCTGCCGGAGCCGTCCACGCGACGCTGGTTGCGGCAAAAGCTGCGGACGTGGTATGCGGCTAATGCGAGGGATCTGCCGTGGCGGCGGCGCCGCGATCCGTATGCCGTGTGGTTGAGCGAGGTGATGCTTCAGCAGACGCAAGTCGAGACGGTCCGTGGCTATTTTGAACGGTTTCTCCAAAAATTGCCGACCCTCGAATCGCTGGCCGCAGCCGACCAGCGCGAGGTGTTTCGGTTGTGGGAGGGGCTGGGCTATTATCGTCGCGCGCGGCAGTTGCACGAGGCCGCTCAGGTGATCGTCCGCCAGCACGGCGGCCAATTCCCAACCGACTCCCAAACCATTCGACGGCTGCCGGGCATCGGACGCTACACGGCCGGGGCGATTCTTTCGATCGCGTTCGATCGGCGCGAGCCGATTCTGGAGGCGAACACCGTGCGGCTGCTGAGCCGGCTGCTGGGCTACGAGGGGCAGCCGCAGTCGAGCGAAGGACAGCGGTTGCTTTGGGCGACGGCCGATGCGCTGTTGCCGCGGCGCGACGTCGGGCATTTCAACCAGGCGTTGATGGACCTGGGCAGCCTGGTCTGCACGGTGCGATCGCCGCGGTGCGACGTGTGTCCGATCGCTGCGAGGTGTCGGGCCCGCCAGTTGGAAAAACAAGAAACAATTCCCGCGCCGAAAATCAAACCGCGACGCGAGTTGGTCCGCGAGGCGGCGGTCGTCGTGAGGCGTCGCGGCCGGCTGCTGTTGTTGCGTTGGCCCGAGGGTCGCCGTTGGGCGGGACTTTGGGATTTTCCGCGTTTTTCGATTTCGGCCGACTCGGCGATCGACCGCGAAATGGCCGCAAAAGTGGCGGAGCTGACCGGCGCGACGATTCGGCCAGGACGGCGGCTGGCGACGCTTTCGCACAGCGTGACGCGGTTTCAAATCACGCTGGAGTGTTTTGAGGCCGAGTGCACGGCGACCGACAAACGCGCGGCGATGGAGACGCGTTGGGTTCGACCGGCGGAGTTGAAGGATTTTCCGCTGAGCAGCACGGGACGAAAACTGGCGCGGATGGTGTCGTAACGTTCCGACTCGCTTGGCCCTCTCCCGGCGGAGAGGGGACTTTTTCGGGGCTACGGCTTCTTGCCGAGCAGTTCGTCGACCGCGGTGCCGACGTCGCGGCGGGCCATCAGCGCGCCGCCCACCAACATGGCCTGGAGGCCGGAGGTTTCCAGCCGCTCGACGTCTTGGCGGTTGCGGATGCCGCTTTCGCCGACGACCAGCCGATCGTCGGGGATGATGTGCCGCATGCGCAGCGAATGGTTCAGATCGACTTCGAGGGTGTGCAGGTCGCGGTTGTTCACGCCGATCAGCTTGGCGCCGAGCCCCAACACGCGATCCAGTTGGTCCGGGTCGTGCAGCTCGACCAACGGCGTCATGCCCAGCTCGTTGACGGCCGCATACAGGTCCGACAACAGGCCGCCTTCCAGGCAATCGGCGATCAGCAGCACGGCGTCGGCCCCGGCTTGGCGAGCCTCTAGCACTTGATACGGATCGATCACGAAGTCCTTGCGCAGCAGCGGCGTTTGGACGGCCGTGCGGACTTGCCGCAGGTCGTCGAGGCTGCCTTGGAAATAGGGGCCGTCGGTCACGACGCTGATGCAGGCCGCGCCGTGCCACTGATAGATGCGGGCGATGGCCGCCGGATCGCAGTTGGGGCGGATCGCGCCGCGGCTGGGGCTGGCCTTTTTTACCTCGGCGATCAGCCGGATGGGCGGCGCGCCGGCCAGCGCGGCCAGAAAATCGCGGACCGGCGGGGCCTCGGCCAACTGGTCGCGCAACGACGACTCGGGCACGTCGGCCTTCGCCTTGTCGAGAGACTCTTGTTTCGCGGCGATGATTTTGTCGAGAGCGTTGGGCATGACCTTTTTCTCGTTTTTACGAGGTTTTTTAATGTTTGAAATGTCGCCGGTCCGTTTTCCTGCAAATCGCTTTAGTGTTTAAAATGCCGCCGACCCGTAAAAATCATTGGCAGGCGAAACTGATTGCAGGCTTGAATTACGGCCGGATCGTTTTTCGAGCCGCCCGGCTGAATGATCGCGGCCACTCCGGCGGCGGCGGCCCGTTCGATCGAGTCGGGGAACGGGAAAAAGGCGTCCGAAGCGAGTACGGACCCCTCGACCCGCGCGCCGGCCTTTTTGATTGCGATTTCCGTCGAATCGACGCGGCTCATCTGGCCCGCGCCGGCGCCCAACAACATCCGGTCCTTGCACAACACGATCGCGTTGGACTTGACGTGGCGGACCATCTCCCAGGCGAATCGCAGGTCGGCCCACAAGGCGTCGGTCGGCTGGACCTCGGTCGCCACGCGCCACTGGTCCTCGGGGTCGGGCAGGACGTCGGCCTCTTGCATCAGCGCGCCGCCGTCGAGCCAGCGGAACGCCCAATGGGCCGGCGAACGATCCAACTGGCCGACTTCCATCAGCCGGACGTTGTTGCGCCATTTCGGCTTGGTGGTCAAGATGCGGAGGGCGACCGGATCGAATCGCGGGGCGACGATTGCCTCGACGAACAGGCCCGGCGCGGCCAGCACTTCGGCGGTGGCGTCGTCCACGTCGCGGTTCAGTCCCAACACCGAGCCGAACGCGCTGAGTGGATCGCCTTCCATGGCGCGTTGCAGGGCCTCGGCCAAGGTGTCGGCCACGGCGGCCCCGCACGGATTGTTGTGTTTGACGACCACGGCGGCCGGATCGGCGAATTGGCGCACGATGCCCAGCGCGCTGTCGAGGTCCAGCAGATTGTTGTACGAAAGCTCCTTGCCGTTGAGCTGCCGGGCCGAGACGATGTTCGCGCCCGATGCGCCGGATTGGGCGTACAGGGCCGCCTGCTGATGCGGATTCTCGCCGTAGCGCAGGACGGTTTTGCGCGTGAGGCCGGCGGTGACGACGCCGGGGAACGGGCCGTCGCGGTTTGCGCCGGCGAAGAACTCGGCGATCGCGCGATCGTATCGGGCGGTGTGAGCGAAGGCCTCGCCGGCCAAGCGGCGACGCAATTCGAGCGTCGTGCAGCCGTGAGCCGCGATTTGGTCGAGAATCTCGGAATATTGCGAGGCGTCGGTGGCGATGGTCGTGAAGGCGTGATTCTTGGAGGCCGCACGGACGAGCGTCGGGCCGCCGATGTCGATGTTCTCGATCACTTCCTCGTCGGTGACGTCCTTGCGGGCCACGGTGGTCTCGAACGGATACAGGTTGACCACGACCAGCTCGAAGGTCAGGATGCCATGCTCGGCCAGGGCGCGCATGTCGTTCGGGTTGTCGTGACGGCAGAGGATGCCGCCATGGACCTTCGGGTGCAGGGTTTTGAGCCGGCCGTCCATCATTTCAGGAAAGCCGGTGTACTCGGAGACGTCGCGGACGGGGATGCCCTCGGTCTCGAGGTGTTTTCGGGTTCCGCCGGTGCTGAAGATTTCGACTCCGGCGGCGACCAGGCCGCGAGCGAAGCCGGCCAGGCCCAATTTGTCGCTGACGCTGATCAAAGCGCGTTGAATGCGCGGCGAATCCATGGCATTACCCTTCGGGCGCAAGAAAATGGACAAACCGAAGGTTTACGAGTTTTGAGGGCGACGGTCAAGGCCCCCGACGGGAGGCTCGAAGGCGGCCGTCGGTGGGTAAATCGCCGTCGTCGCCGGCGCTTGCGGTTTTCCGCAACGTTATTTGGAGCTTTTGACCGGTTTTTTGGCGGCCGGTTTTTTCGCTTCGCCCTTGGCGGCTGCGTCGGTCTGAATCTCTTCGGTCTGCGGGCGGTCCTTGTCGTGGAGAATCGGCTTTTGTTGTTCGGGCTCGTGGAGGCATTGGATCAGGCCAAAATCGTCGGCCAGATAGATGCGGTCCGTCAGGTCGTTCCGCGCCTTGAGCGGCAGGCCGACGGTCGGCAGCGTGTCGAGCAATTTTCCGGTCATGCCGTCGAGAACCAAAAGCCGTCCGGCGCGGTCCGCGGCGTAGACTTTCGTCTTGCTGGCGGCGACCCATTGGACGACGCGCGGGGCAAACCACACGAGTCGTCCGTCCTTCGCGTTCAGGCAGAACATGCCGCTCGGGTCCGCACAGACGTAGACCCTCAGGTCGACGGCCATGGGAGGCTCGACGATCGGGTCGCCCGCGGAAAACCGCCACGCCACCTTGCCGTCTTTCTGGCGGATCGCGTGCACGTAGCCGTCGCGCGAGGCGGCAATGATCAGTCCGGAGTCGTCCCCAAGGGCGCGATCGGGCGGCAAATAGGCCGCACGGCCAACGACGGGCTTGCGGGTTTCCAGCCGATGCGTCAGCGCGAGCACGTCCTCGAACTGGCGGTCGATGCGGGTGATGTTCAACAGTCCGCGGTCGGTGGACCACACGGCGTATTCTTCGAAGGCGTTTTGCCGCGTGATTCGCGGCGGCGCGAGAACCGGTCCGATCGATTGGCAGAACAGCGGCGGCACCCAACGGGCGCGACGCTCCCATTCGGCTTCGTGTTTTTCGTCGGCGTCGAGAGTCGTTTGGGGTGACTCGTTCTCGACGGAGTTTTTAGATTTTCGATCGTTTTTCGCGGCGTTTTTTTCGCGGGCTTCGGCGGCGTGATTCGACGGCGCCCAACGATAGGCTTCCACTCGACCGGAAGTCAACGGGACGTAAACCCGCATGTCGCTGACGGCCGGCGCGGCGCTGGGCGCGCCGCCGACCTCTTTTTCGTAGAGCAGTTCGCCGGTCATGCGATTGAGGACGTACATCCGCGAGCCGTTCAGAATGGCCAACACGTCGCGTCCGACGCCCGGCGGCATGGTCAACAAGTCGCGGCGGCCGAGCCGTTTTTGCCAAAGCACCCGGCCCGTCTCGGCGTCGATCGCCTCGAACACCGCACCGTCGGTTTGCACGTACAAAACGCCGCCGCTGAGCGTTACGTTGCGCAGCCGTTCACGCCCGTGATCCAATTCAACTTGCGTGAACCATGCCCGGGTTAGACCGTGACGTGCGGCCGTCGGCTCGGAAATCAACTCCCGATCGATCGCCTTGGCCTGAGGGCCGACAGAAAAACAGCAGCAGACGGCGGCGCCGAACAGGACGGCGCTCAAAAAACATCGGGGCATGGTTCCGGTGTCCTTGCAGTTGTCGCACTTTGCCAATTTAGCCCCTCTATCATAACCTCGCGCAGGCGAAAAAGCACGACGAAAACTCGCAATGGGGCTATTTTTGGAAGGGGGCGCATAACACGAAAAGGGTGTTTTTCGGGGTTTTCGCCGAGCCGCTAGACGAGATCGCTTCGACCACCTACGATAAGGGGCTTTGCTGGACGGACTGCGGCGTCGTATGGAGCGGAACGACCGCTCGACCATCGAGCCGTTTAGATAGACCCACAGAGAGAGCCACGGCCATGGACCCCACCCCATTGGGCGATGTGAGTTCGCTGACCCAGGATATCTTGGGTTATCTGAACTTTTCGTCGGGGGCCTCGGACCCACAGTTTCTGAAGAATTTGGCCGAGCTGTTCGGTCGGGTTGAGGTGGTCGGGGACGCGGCGCGACCGGTCTGGCGGACGGTCGGACGGACGCTTGCCGAAAGGTTGCAGTCGGTTCGCGGCGCGTCGGACGTCTTTCGCAAAGTCGATCAGGCCGAGGCGGTGTTGGCGTTGGTGTTCGAGGCGGCGCTGCCGGCCTACCGCGAGTTTCATCGCGATCTGTTGTTTCATCAGACCGACGAGTCGTTGTTCCAACCGTTTTTTGTCGGGCGGATGTGCGAGGCGGTGCTGCAGCAAGGGGCGCCGTGGTCCGAGACCGATCGGATCGTTGCGGGCGCGATTCGTCAGTTGAACGATTACATCGGGCATCGGCCGGTGGCGGTGTTGCGGACCGACCAGAAAATTCAGCCTTACGAGCACGAGTGGGTTCGTCCGATTCCGCTTTGGGTCCGCGAGGCCGGCGCGGCGCCCGGTCCGTATCGGGAGCTGGTCGAAACGGCTATGGCCATTTTGGATGCGACCGATCCTGCGCTGTTGTTCGAGGCGTCGTTCGTGCCCGAACAGCTTGATGAGTTGGCCATGGACCCGAGGGCGTACGATTTCGATCATCCGGTCAACAAGCGTCCGAATTATCTGTTCGGCCAGTGGGACATGCACCGTCTGGACAACGCGGGCCGCAGCCGCCGGTTCGTGTTGCAGCAGGCGTCGCTGGACGCGATGTTGGATCGGATCGGCCGTCACGGTCGGCTGCCGGACGCGCAGGTGCTTTTCGAGGAGGCGTCGGTTTTGGCGGGGACGATGCTGATGGGCTCGGGCGTCAGCGGCAGCCGGCCCGACGCCCACGATTCCACGGTGACGCTGTCGACACTGGTCGAGAAGATCGCGGTGTATCGGGACGTTTTTTACGAGAATTTGCTTCGCACGATGACCGGTCCGCACGCCGAGCGGTTGCGGGCGGAATCGTTGGCGCTGCATCAACCGTTCGGCGGCGCACGTCAGCACTTCAACCAGTTTTTGGCCAATCGCCGGGCGTTGCAGTTGCAGCACGTGCACGTGGCGCAGTTGTTCGCGGCGATCGGCTACACCGAGGCGGCGGCGCAGCAGGCGGCGGTCGTGCCGGTCGCGTCGGCCCGCATGGCGTGCGACATCCGCTGCCGGTTGTCGACCGCGCATTTGGCGATCGATCAAGGGCGGCTGGCGGACGCGGCGGCCGAGTTGCCATCGGTCGAGAATTTGCTGCATCGGGCGATCGAATGCGGGGCGATGGTCGACCCCTGGAACGTGTTGGGGTTCGGCGGCCAGTACAGCCTGTTTCCGGCGTTGGAAAACAGCATTCACGATCATCGGGTCGACGACTTGCTGGACATGATCGCCGACATTTTTACGTTGTACGTGCGGATCGTGAAATCGGCGGCGGCCACCGGCCAGACGGCGCTGCAGGAGTCGCTGTTCGAGCAGTTGGGGCGTTTGGCCCGGTGGTGGGATCGGTTCGCCGTGGTCGAGATCGATTCGGTCGATGGGCTGTCGGGCCAGGCCACGTTGGAGTCGGCCGAGCGCGTGGCGGCGGCGCTTCGGGCGTGGCATCGCGGCGGGGCCGAAGCCGGCGACGTGGCCTTTTGGCGGCGTCATGTGGCGGAGTTCCGCGCGCCGAAGTCCTATGCGCTGGTGATCGAAACGCTGTTGGACCGCCGCGATCCGGTGGCGGCGATGGCGCTGTTGATGCAATGGCTCAGTCAGGCCGACGAGATTCCGCTGGTCGAGGAAGATTATTCGTTCCACGATCTGGCGCTGCTGTGGATGGAGGATCTTTGGCAGCGCGACTCGGGCGGCGTCGAGCCGGCCGTTCCGCCGGAGCAGCGATGGTCGCTGGCCCGAAAGTTTGTGGACTTGTTGGAGGCCAATGCGGAGGAGTATTGGCAGCCGCCGCAGTTTGAGATGGCGGCCGGGGTGCTCGGCGGTGGGCCGTCGACAGCGACCGAGGAGCCCGACGAGGAAGAAGACGAAGAGGAGGAGGACGAAGAGAGCGATCTGTTTGGCGCGGCTTACGAGCACGTCACGTATCGCGACAGCGCGGACGACGGGGTCGAGGGCGAGATGTTCGAGACGGGTGACGAGGGCATCGATTTCGAGTTGGTCGGCGAGGCCGAGCGGATCGTCAATCGGCTGAACTTTTTGACCACGGTCGCCCAACTGTGGAAACTCGGCGCCACGGCCGCGGAAACCGCCGACGTGGCGTCGCGCGACGAGGCGCTGAGCGTCTGGCTTCGGCAGGCGGAGGACAATCGCCGGCGTTTGGGCGAGTTGCTGGCCGCGGTCCATCGTTATCGGATTCCCTCGCCGCGCGGTACGCAGGAGTCGCTGGTCGAGTACGATCAGCGACGGAGCGTCAAGGAGACGCTGTTGGAGGAGATTATCGAGGCGTGCGTCGAGACGGGCGACGCGGCCCGGATGATCCGCGCGGCGATGAGCCATCCGCCCAAAGACGACAAGCTGGCCGCGTGGGAGCAGCAGGCGGGCGTGACGTTGGCGGCCCTGTTGCGTGGCGACGCCGAGGCCGTGCGGCGCGCGTGGTCGTCGCTGCTGCCGGAGCTCGAAAAGCAGCCGTTGTTGTACGTCGCACTGGCCCGCGGCGGCAATCCGCAGCGCATCGTCGCGTCGCGAGAGCTGCAATTTCTGCTGCGGCGATTGCTGACGTATTTGCCGAGGCTCGGGTTGCTGGTCGAAACGTGTCAACTACTGGAGACCGCACACCGGATGGAGATTTCGCATCCGGTTGGGCCGGGCGCGATCACCGAGTTCGATCGGGCGTTCGAGATCGCTTGCCGGTCGATGACCCAATGCCTGGTGGTCTCGTCGGCCCAGTGGAAAACCGGCGACGGCGGAGACGACGCGCTGATCGAAGAATTGGAGCGGATGGTCGAGCTGCTGCTCCGCTATTGGCTGATGCACAGCCACGGCGTGCGGCTTTCGGTGTTGGAAACCGTCAACGATGCGCAGCCGTGGCGTCAGTTGAAGCAGTTTATCGAACGTTATGGCGGCGATCTGTTCACGCAACGGTTTTTGAATCTCGGCAACCTGCGCGGCATCCTGCATCAAGGCGTGCGGGAGTATCTCGAAAATTTGGCCGAGGAGCCCGAGCCGGACGAGGATTTTCGGCTGTTGGGCGAGTTGCAAGGGGCGATTTCGCTGGACGAGGCCGCACATTGGCTGTCGATCGCCATTGAGGCCGTGGTCGAAAACTACGGCGAATACGTCGACTACAACAGCATTACGACGCAATCGGACCGCGGCGACATGCTTTATACGCTGCTGGACTTTTTGCGGTTGCGGGCCAATTACGATCGGCTGGCGTGGAATCTTCGGCCGGTGGTGTTGGCGCACGAAGTGCTGGTTCGGCGGGGATGCGGCCGTGCGGCCGAAACGTGGCGACAGGCCGTGGCCGAACGGACCGCGCCGATCGCCGAGGAGCACTTGCAGCGATTTCGTCGGCTGTGCAAAAAGTACGGGATGCAGTTGCCGAGCATCGCCGAGCATTTTAGCGGGCGGTTCATTCGTCCGTTGGAGATCGACCAGCTTCGGGCGTTGTTGCGGCCCGCGGTCGAGGAGATTCGCCAGGGACGCCCGCCGGCGGCGCTGCGGGAGTTGGAGGAGCGGATCGCGCGGTTCACGCAAGAACCGGCCGGCGCGGGATTCGAGTTGCCCGGCTGGTTGGACGCCTTGGAGCAGGAGTTGGACCGGTTGCCGTGGCCGGCGGACGACGAAGACGACGATCTGCCCGACCCGCTGGTCCGCATTCCGCGCGTGCGGCTTACGAAGGCCGAGATCGAGCGGCAGATCCAGCAGATGCTCGAATAATCGTCAGGCGGGCAGTCGGCCGCGGAAAGTCCAAAGCCCCAACGCGGGATTGCTGATGTAGTAGATTCGCTCGCCGTCGGGCAGCGTGTTCCAGCCGTCGCGGAGCTGCTTGGGGTCGTAGCGGCGCAGCATCGGTTCGAGCTTGCCGTAACGATAGCCGACCGACTCGATCTCCTCGCGGCTCAATTTTCCCGGGCAATAGGTGATCGTAAAACGGCCTTCGGACGATCCGTGGATCAGGTGGGCCGCCGCCGAGAGATTGCGGGGCAGGTCGTCGGTTTCGCGGACGAACCGCATGATCTCGGGCGTCGTGCGATAGCCGTATTTGCGGATCATGCGGTCGATCTCGGGGTCTTCGCCGAACGTGCCGACGCTCGGGCCTAGGACGATCAGTTCGCCGCCGTCGGCGATGGCCATCCGCGTCCGATAGATCGACTTGTTGCCTAGCCACGTGCTGTGGAACTCTTCGGGGTCGAGATAGACGACCACTTTTTGGATCGGCTCGTCGAGGATCGTGAAATTGACCTGGACCGACAGCGCGGCGGCTTTTTGGAAACACTCGACGTCGTCGCCGATGAACAGTCCGCGAACGGCCAAACCGCCATCGTCGCGCGGACCGATCACGGTCAAGACGAACACCAGCGGCAGGTGTTTGCAAAAATGATCCTGGGCGTAGTTCAAAATTTTGCGCAGCGGCGTGTCGGCCCGGCCCATCATGCGCTCCATGCCGTAGGCCGCGCCGATGAAGTGGCTTTCGTTGATTCCGGAGGAGCCGCCTGCGCCGACGAACAGGTTTTTGTTGTAGTTGGCCATGCCGATCACTTCGTGCGGCACCACCTGGCCGATCGAGAGGATCAGGTCGTGGCCGCCTTGCCACACCAAACGGTTGAGCTGCGCGGGCCAGGGTTTTTGATAAATCCCTTCGGTGGCCTCCGAGACGAACTCGGCGGGCACGGTTCCGACGGTCACCACGTCGTGACGCCAGTCGTGCACGCGGAACAGCGATTTCGGCACGCCCTCGAACATCCGGTCCAGTTGCCAGTCGGGCATGGCCACGTGCGTGCCTAGGGCCGGCATCACGTCGACCAGCCGATCGCGGAAATATTCGTAGGTCATCGAGCAGATCGGTCCGGCCATGCTGTTGGCCCGGGTAAAATCGGGCGGCAGGGCCAACACCTTGCGGCGAGGCTCGAGTTTTCGATATGTCTCGAAAAGAATCCGGCGAAGATCGTCGCGGTTGAAGTCAGTTTGCGGCGAACCTTGGGCAAAAAACGTGGTCATAGAACAAGTCGGGGCTAAATGGACGAAACCGCTTATCTCCTCTCAGCGTACCACGATGCGCGGAATGTTGCCAGTCCGACGCCCAGGGACGTTTACACGGCAAAGAAACCGAGGCGGACCGACGGGAAGCCGGAAAATAGGCCGGATAGACTGGCAGAACGGCGCCCTATCCGAGAAAACATCAATAACTCACGCTAGTGGAGCTGTCCCCCCAGAAATCTAAAAACGTCCGAAAAACCCGGCGGCAATTTTCGCTCGGCGGCGGTTTGCGTATAATGAAGTGTTCTCCGATCAACAAACGGACTGATTTTATGCGATGCGGCGATATTTTGGAGGACTGTTCCGCAATCGATAAACCGACTGAGCCGATGCACCGTGACACCCTTCTAAAATGGCTTCGCACGACCGACCCGGAGCGGTTGGCCGAACTTTGGCGGCTGGCCGACCAGGCGCGGCGCCAAGCGGTCGGCGACCAGGTTCATCTGCGCGGCTTGATCGAGGTCTCGAATCATTGCGGCCGTCAGTGCGGCTATTGCGGCTTGTGGGCCGATCATCGGTCGCTGGTCCGGTATCGTATGTCGGACGACGAGATTTTCGGCTGCGCGCGACAGGCCGTCGAGTTTGGCTATGGCACGGTGGTGCTTCAGTCGGGCGAGGATTTTGGACTGTCGGCGGATCGGGTGGCCGAGTGGGTGCGACGGATCAAGGCTGCGACGCCGCTGGCCGTGACGTTGAGCTTGGGCGAGCGCGAGCCGGACGAGTTGGCCCTTTGGCGAGCGGCCGGTGCGGATCGCTACCTGTTGCGGTTCGAGACGTCCAACCGGGCGTTGTACGAGCGAATCCATCCATCGCGGCCCGGCCAACGGTTCGATCGGTTCGAGTTGCTCGGCCATCTGCGGCGACTCGGCTACGAGGTGGGCAGCGGCGTGATGATCGGCATTCCGGGGCAGACCTACGACGACCTGGCCGACGACTTACAGTGTTTTGCGCGGCTCAAGCTGGACATGATCGGCGTGGGGCCGTATTTGCGGCATCCCGAGACGCCGCTGGCCGATGAGCCCGACGCGCCGGCCGGCGAGCAATCGCCGTCGACGGAATTGATGACCTACAAGGTGGTCGCGTTGGCGCGGTTGCTGTGTCCTTGGGCGAACATCCCGGCCACCACGGCGCTGGCGACGTTGAATCGCCGTGACGGCCGCGAGTTGGGCTTGCTGCGCGGGGCCAACGTAGTGATGCCGAACTTAACGCCGCCAAAGTATCGGGCGCTTTACGAAATCTATCCGGAAAAGGCCTGCGTGGCCGAGTCCGGATCGACCTGCCACGGATGTCTTGCCCAGCGGATTGCGGCGATCGGCCGCATGCCGGGCCAAGGTCGCGGCGACGCGGTGCGCGTCGAGGCGTGTGCGGATTCGCGTTAGTGTTGTTTGAGAGATGGTCTAAAATCTCTCGGTTTGCGTTTTTGAGCGTTGAGGCGCGTGCGTCGCGTCTTGCGAGGAGTGAACATGTCTCTGTTGTTGAATCGAAAACAGCTCAGCCGCGGCGGATACGACTTTATTGACGAGGCGCATCTGCACGGCTTGCTCGAACGTCGCGCCGAGCCGGGCGAAATCCGCGACATCATCGCCAAGAGCATGGCCAAGCAGCCGCTGTCGGTTGCCGAGACCGCCGCGCTGTTGTCGGCCGAGGAGCCGGCGTTGGTCGAGCGGATTTTCGACGCCGCCCGGCAACTGAAACGCGACGTGTACGGCAACCGAATCGTGCTGTTCGCGCCGGTGTACGTCGGCAATCAATGCACGAACGATTGCGCGTATTGTGCGTTTCGCCGGTCGAACGTGCACGAGGTGCGTCGGACGTTGAGCGCGGAGGAGTTGCGCGAGCAGATCGTCGCGTTGGAAAACAAAGGGCACAAGCGACTGATCCTGGTCTTCGGCGAGCATCCCGACTACGACGCCCCGTACATGGCCGAGTGCATTCGGCAGGTGTACGCGACGAAGACGGGCTGCGGCGAGATTCGCCGGGTGAACTTGAACGCCGCACCGCTGGACCACGAGAGCTACGCGATTGTGAAAGAGGCCGGCATCGGCACCTATCAGATCTTTCAAGAGACGTATCACCACGAAACCTATCGCCGGATGCACCCGAAAAACACGTTCAAAAGCAATTTCCTCTGGCGGCTCGACGGCGTGGCCCGGGCCATGGAGGCCGGTTGCGACGACGTGGGCATTGGGGCGCTGTTCGGGCTGTACGACTGGCGATTCGAGGTGCTCGGGCTGATTAGCCACGCCTTGCATCTCCAAAAGCATTTCAATGTCGGGCCGCACACGATCAGCTTTCCGCGGCTGCGTCCGGCGTGCGGCACGACGCTCGACGAGACCTATTTCGTCAACGACGAGCAGTTTAAGCGGTTGGTCGCCATTCTGCGGCTGTCGGCGCCTTACACCGGGTTGATTTGCACGGCGCGCGAGCCGCCGGCCGTGCGGCGAGAAATCATGTCGTTCGGCATCTCGCAGATCGACGCCGGGAGCCGCGTCGAGATCGGCGGCTACACCGAGGCGGGCGATTCGCAGGTGATGGAGCTCGAACAGTTCGAGTTGGGCGACATCCGCCCGTTGGATACGGTCGCCCGCGAGCTGCTCGTCGACGGCTACATCCCGAGCTTTTGCACGGCGTGCTACCGTTCGGGCCGGACCGGCGAGCAGTTCATGGAGTTCGCCATTCCGGGCTTTATCCAAAACCTCTGCACACCCAACGCGCTGAGCACGTTGATGGAATATTTGGTCGACTACGCCTCGCCCGAGACCCGGGCGGCCGGCGAACAGGCGATCCGCGACGAGTTGGAAAAGTTTCCCGAGGGCGAACGAAAACGCCAGCTTCAGGATCGGTTGCGGCGGATCGTCCACAACGACGAACGAGATCTTTATTTCTAATGGTGAACGATCGCCGAGAGACTGATTTGCTGGGCAGCCGCGACGTGCCGGCCGACGCGCTGTGGGGCATCCACACGCTTCGGGCGGTCGAAAACTTTCCGTTGGCCCGGCGCCCGGTCGCTCGGCGGTTGGTCCATGCGTTCGGCGCGGTCAAGCTGGCCGCCGCGCAGGCGAATCATGAGTTGGGCCGCTGGGATGGGCCAACGTTTGCGGCGATCGAAACGGCGTGCCGCGAGATGATCGACGGACGGCTGGACGCCCACGTGGTGGTCGACGCCTTGCAGGGCGGCGCGGGCACGTCGACCAACATGAATGTTAACGAAGTGCTGGCCAATCGGGCGCTGCAACTGTTGGGTCGGCCGTTGGGCGACTACGCCGCGATCGACCCGCACGACGATTTGAATCGGCACCAGTCCACCAACGATGTTTTTCCGACGGCGCTTCGAGTGGCGGCCCTCGGGGCGCTGGCCGATCTGGAGCGGCGCGTGGTCGCGTTGCAGGAAGCGTTTCAGGAAAAAGAAAAACAGTGGGCCCACGTCGTCAAAATCGGGCGGACGGAGCTGCAAGACGCGGTGCTCGTGACGCTCGGACGCGAGATGTCGGCCTACGGCGAGTCGCTGGCCCGAGATCGGTGGCGGATCTACCAAGGCCAGGAGCGGTTGCGCGTGGTTAATCTGGGCGGCACGGCGATCGGCACCGGTTTGGGCGCGCCGCGGCCGTACATCTTTCGCGTGGTCGAGCATCTGCGCGCGATCACGGGCCTGGGGTTGGCTCGGGCGGAAAATCTGGTCGAGGCCACGCAAAACCTCGATGCGGTCGTGGAGGTGAGCGGCATCCTGCGCACGCTGGCCGTGAATTTGTTAAAGACGGCGAACGATCTGCGGCTGCTCGGTTCGGGGCCGGCGGCGGGTTTGGGCGAGATTCGGTTGCCGCCGCGTCAGGCCGGCTCGTCGATCATGCCCGGCAAGGTGAATCCGGTCATTCCCGAGGCGGTCGCGCAGGCGGCCATCGCCGTGATGGGCCACGATCAGATGATCGCGCAGGCCGCGGCCGGCGGCAATCTGGAGTTGAGCCAATTTTTGCCGTTGGCGGCCGACAGCCTGTTGACGGAGATCGATTTGCTGGCCGACGCCTGCGACCTTTTTGCGCGGCATTGCATTGCGGGGCTGGAGGCTTGCCCCGAGCGTTGCCGTCGGAACGTGTGCAACAGCACGGCCGTGTTGACGGCGCTGGTCGAGCGGATCGGCTATGAGGCCGCCGAGCGTCTGGCCCAACAAGCGGCCGACGGTCCTGCGGATTTGCGTCAGATGGCGATCGACCAAAAGCTGTTGACGGCCGAGGAGTTTGACGCGTTGATTTCGCCCGAGCGAGTGACGAAGTTGGGAAGTTGATGTTGGACCGCTTTGGTTGAACGCGATTATGGAAACCGCGCCTAAAGGGCTTCGGCTGCATATCGGATTGTTCGGACGCCGCAACGCCGGCAAGTCGTCGCTGTTGAACGCGATGACACGGCAAGAGGTGTCGATCGTCTCGGCGGTGGCCGGCACGACGACCGACCCGGTCGAAAAGCCGATGGAGTTGCTGCCGCTGGGGCCGGTGCTTTGGATCGACACGGCTGGGATCGACGATCTGGGGGCGTTGGGTCAACAACGGGTGGCCAAGACGCGGCAGGTGCTCGATCGCACCGACCTGGGCGTGTTGGTGGTCGACGCCGGCCGTTGGGGCGAGTTCGAGGAAGGCATTTTCGAGGAGCTGCGGACAAGAAACATCCCGGTCGTCGTCGCGTTGAACAAGTCGGACCTGGCCAAATCTTCAGCCGAGTTGCTGGATCGGCTGCGCGAGAAAAAAATTCCGGCGGTCGAGACCGTGGCCAGCCAACCATGCGGCGTCGAGGAGTTGCGCGAGGCGATTTTGCAAGCGGCGCCGGAAGAGTTTTTGCGGACGCCGGCGTTGGTGGCCGACTTGGTTCCGCCGGGCGAGCTGGCCGTGCTGGTCGTGCCGATCGACATGGAGGCGCCGAAGGGCCGGCTGATCGTCCCGCAGGTCCAGGCGATCCGCGATCTGTTGGACGGCGACGCCTTTTGCCTGGTGGTCAAGGAACGCGAGCTGCGCGAGGCGCTGAGGCGGCTGACCCGTCCACCGGCGCTGGTGGTCACCGATTCGCAGGCGTTTTTGAAAGTGGCGGCCGACACGCCGACGTCGGTGCCGATGACGTCCTTCTCGATTCTGTTCGCTCGGCAAAAGGGCGATCTGCGGCTGCTGGTCGAGGGGGCGACGGCCATCGAGCGGCTGCGGCCCGGCGATCGCGTGCTGGTGGCCGAGGCGTGCGCGCACCATCCGATCGGCGACGACATCGGGCGGGTGAAAATTCCGCGATGGCTGACGCAGTACGTCGGCGGCGCGCTGCGGATCGACACGACGCAGGGGCACGATTTTCCGGCGGATTTGAGCGACTATCGGTTGGTGATCCACTGCGGGGCGTGCATGTGGAATCGCCGCGAGATGCTTACCCGACAGGCCCGATGCCGGCAGGCGGGCGTGCCGATCACCAACTACGGATTGACGATCGCTTACACGCTGGGCATTTTCGATCGGGCGCTGGGGCCGTTTCCCGACGCGCTCGACGCGTATCGGGCCGCCGCGGCATCGGCGCGCGGTTAAACTTAGCGCGATCGGGCCAAGTCGACGAAAACGATCATCGACGGATTACCGACCGGCACGTACTGATCGGCGAATCGGAGGGCTCCGGTTTGACGATCGACGCGGAAGACGGCGAGATTGTCGCCGCGCTGATTGCAGCAATAGAGGAATCGGCCGGTGGGGTCGAACTGAAAACTGCGTGGGTAGTCGCCGTGCGTCCAGTGTTCGCCGGTGAAGGCGATCTGGCCGTCGGCGCCGACCGAAAACACCGCGATGCTGTCGTGCAGCCGATTGCCCGCGTACACAAAGCGTCCGTCGACGGAGACCAGCACGCCCGAGCAAAAATTGCTGCCGGCGAAACCGGGCGGCAACGTCGAGATGGTCTGCCTCGCGGTCAACCGGCCGGTGGCCGCGTCGTAGTCGAACCGCGTGAGCGTCGAGCCCTCTTCTTGAATCGAATAGAGCCAGCGGCCGTTCGGATGGAAGTGAAAATGGCGCGGCCCGTCGCCCGGCGGCAGCGAAACTTCGGGCAAAGCAGCGGGCGTCAGCGCGCCTTTGCGATCGTCGAATCGCCAGATGAAAAACTTGTCCAACCCCAGATCGACGTGCAGCACGAATCGGCCCGCCGGATCGGACTGGATCATGTGGGCGTGCGGCCGATCGTGACCGCTTTGGGCGAAACTGCCCGGCGGAGCGTTTTGGGCGTGAACCGGCCCGATTCGGCCGGCGTCGGTTTTCACATCCGAAGGTTCGGCCAAGCGGCCGTCGGGCAGGATCGGCAATACGGCCACCGAGCCGCCGAAATAGTTGGCCACCAGGGCGAACCGGCCGGACGGATGGAGGCTCACGTAGGTCGGGCCGGCGCCGCCGGAGCGAACCGTGTTGAGCGGCGCCAGCGCGCCGGTGTTGCGATCGATCGCCAGCGAGCTGACGGTTCCTTGTTGGCCGTCGGCGGCGCGAGCCGTTTCGTTGGTCGTATACAGACGCGTTCCATTGGCGTTGACCGCCAGGCCGTTGGGGCTCGTGTCGAGTCGGATGATGTCGACGGGCGACAGGGCTCCGGTCTCGCGGTTGACCCGAAAGATGTAAATGCCGCGGCCGTTGCCGGGCGGCAGATCGACCTGCGTAGGCGGCACGTTGCGGAGCGGCGAACTGAACACGCCCACGTAGGCGATCAGCGGCCTTTTCGATTCCGCGGAATCCGCGTGCGAAAAGCCGACCGGCAAGAAAAAAGCCGCCGTCAGCGCAAGCAAAAACTTTTTCATGAACGATCGCTCATGGCGACGCGAAGATGCCGCGCCGCGAAAACGAAGGGGGAGATAGTGCGGGAAACAGGATTTGAACCTGCACGGTATTGCTACCACCAGGCCCTCAACCTGGCGCGTCTGCCAATTCCGCCATTCCCGCAAAAAGGCAGCAAAAAACACCACCTCTTAGTGTATCGTCCGAACCCAGAGCGTCAACCCGTCCGCTTGACGGCCAGCACGGTCCAATCGCGTGACGTGGGGTCCGCCGCATGGGTGGCAAGCAACTCGCGGACCGCGGCGACGATTTCGTCGGCCGGCCGGTCGAGCTTGTCGCGCAGGGCCTCGGCGACGGCCCGTTGGCCCAACGGTTTTTCTTGGGCGTTGAACGCGTCGCGGAGCGTGTCGGAAAAGACCAGCAGCAGTTCGCCCGGTTGGAGTTCCTGGCCGAATTGCTCAAAAGTGGTTTCGGGACTTTCGCCCAAAAGCGGGGCGTCGGCGGCCAACGATTGCCAGCCGTCGGCGTGGAGCCACAGGGCCGAGAGCGAACCGGCCGACGAGCAGCACACTCGGCCCGTCGCGGTCTCGATCAGTCCGCAAAACAGCGACGCGTGTTGGTCGCCGGCCGAGCCGGTCCAGAGCGTCATATTGACTTGTTGCAGCAGCCGCTCGACTTGGCGTTCATGTCGGGCGTGGGCTCGCGTGGCGGTTTTTACGACGTTGGCGGTCATTGCGCCGGCCATGCCCTGTTGGGTCGCTCGGCCCAAGGAGGTGGCCAACAATCCGCGCGGCAAACAGAACCAATCGTGGAACGCGCCGCCGACGCCGTCGGCCTGCGAGGTCCAGCCGGCCACGTCCCACTGGTCCAACAGCGGTGAGATGGTCGGCAGTTGATTGTGTTGGATGCGTTCGGCGGCGGCGAGTTGTTTTTGGAGTTTTTGACCGTCGACGCCCGCCCGCATCAGCATTTCGCGCTCGAGATCCGACGCGATCCGCCCGGCGATGATTTCCAGCAGATTGGTGTCGCGGTCGTTGAAGTCGCGCGGCTGATTGCTGAAGATCCAAAGCGTGCCCAGCAGCGTGGTCGGCGTCGAGACGGGCAAGCACACCGCGGCCGGAAATTGTTCGGGAATGTTCCACATCGCCATCGATTGCGGATCGTCGAGCACTACGGCGTGGCCGAGCAACGCTTCGAGGTCGGCCAACGCGCCTTGCAGCGGACGCGAGGGCCCGGTCATGCGATCGAACGGCAGCCCCCAGAAGGAGCGAATTTTGAGCTCGGTAGTCGCCTCGTCCAGCAAATACAGCGCGCCGGCGTCGCAACCGACGGCCTCCACGCCCGACCGCAACACGGACTCCAATCGCTCGGCCAAGTGCCGCTCTTCCTCGCGGTGCGGAACCAACGGTACGCCGGCCGCCAACTCGGCCTCGCGGCGCCACAGGGCGCGGCGCGTCTGCATCAACTCGTCGAGTAGATTGGCGATCGAACCGGCCAGACGTCCGGCCGTGTCGCGCGAACAGGCCGGAGCGACGGCCGCGAGCAAAATGTCGGGGGTGTTTTCCGGAGTCGGTTCTTCGACATGCAGCTTGCCGGAGTCGTTTTGGAGCGTGTAGCCGGTGACGGCTTGAAACGCACGGGCCAGCTCGGGCAGGCATGCGACGGCCTCGATCTGCGGCCGAACGTTTTTGGGCGGCTGCTCGGTGTAGATTCTCAGATGTTGTTGCGGAATCGCTGGCTTGGCCACGGTGTGGTTCCTGGACGGGATGCGAATGAAAACTTCGAGGGGGCCGTTTGGCAATCCGTCCGTGGTCCGCCGTCAAGCGATTGTCCCTTTCCGATCAATTCTACGATCGGGATGAACAGTCGCTGCCGCTTTTGCGTTTTACGCATCATGCGTATATTTCGCAAGCGGTACAAATTACCATCGGCGGAATTGACGCAGGACGTGAGTCGGCGTCGGATTTTGTTTGCGGGCCGACCGAGATTGCCGCCGATTGGGCCGTCGCTGGTTGGTAAATCCGGATTAACCGGAAAACTCACCTGGCGGTTTAGGACGCATTTCACAAACCTGTAGCGTGTCGATCGCTTTCGGAACCGCAGAATCACGCCGCCGATAACGCGACACGTCTGTGCGATACGCACTAGCCGCCAAAATCGAGCCGGCCGCGTTGCTGCTTGGTTTGGGCGCGCCGTCGCTTGTTTTCAAGCCGCCGCCGCACGGAGGTTTTGGTGGGTCGGGTGGGTCGGCGCGGACGAGCGGGTACGGCCGCCGCGACGAGCAACCTGCGGAGTTTTTCGAGGCAGTCGGCCGCATTGCGGCCTGCGTCGCGGAACCGCTGGCTGACGATCAGCAGGTCGCCCTCGACGGTGATCTGGCGGCGGCACTTTGAGATCAGACGTTGCCGGACCGGTTCGGGCAGGCTGGGGCTGGTGGTCACGGCCCAACGCAACAACGCCTTGGTGCTCACTTTGTTGACGTTCTGGCCGCCAGGGCCGCCGCTGCGGGCGAACGTGAACCGAAACTCACGGAGCGGGATTTGGAGTTGGGAGGTGATGGTCAGCATGGTCGCGCCCGGACAATTGGAGAGTTCTTTTCTATTGTCAAAATATTCCGATTGCAGAGATTTGTCAAAGCGGCTGTTGTTTAACGGCTGCCGGGCGTAGGTTTTGCCGCACTCGGCTAACCTTGCCGAAACGCGGCGGCCGATGCTACCCCAAGAGACCTTTTGCGCGGATCTTCTTTTCGGACAGAACACCAAAATGAGTCAGACCGGGCTGATGTCGACCGGCGACGCGTCGGTGGTGTGCGTCGCCCATGCGGCGGGGCCTCTGCGACGGTTGCGGCAATGGGAGCTGCTCGAGCTTATTGGCTCGGGGAGTCTGGCGGAGGTGTTTCGTGCGCGACCGGCGGGCGCGTCGACGGCCGACTATGCGGTCAAAATGTTGCGAGCGGGCTGGCAGGACGATCCGCACGCGATCCGACTTTTGCAGCGTGAGGCGTTGGTCGGTCAGAGCGTGTTTCATCCGCATTTGATTCCGGTGTTGGCCGGCCACACGACCGAGTCGCCGCGGTGGCTGGTGATGCCGTGGCTGGACGGCGAATCGTTGGGCGCGCGGCTGGCGTCGGGCCGTCGATTCAGCGTGTCCGAGTCGTTGTGGATCGCCCGCCAAACGGCCGAGGCGCTTCAGGCCTTGCACGCCGCCGGTTGGATGCACGGCGACGTGACGCCCGGCAATCTTCAGATTTCGCCGACCGGGCATGCGACGCTTTTGGATTTGAACTTTGCGCGGCGCGGCGACGAGTTCGGTTCGGCCGTGGATCGCCCGATCATGGGCACGTGCGGCTATCTGGCCCCGGAGTTTTTCAGCTCGGCCCTGCGGCCTGGTCCGCGGAGCGACATCTACAGCTTGGGGGCGGTGTTGTTTGAGTTGCTTTCGGGCCAAAAACTCCGCATGTCGGAGACGCTTTCGCAGTTGGCCGTCGAGCATCGCCATGGTGAACAGCCCGACGTGGCGAAACTCGCGCCGGAAGTCCCTCGCGATGTGGCGCGGCTGGTGCGTCAGATGACGGCCAACGATCCGTTGCGTCGGCCGCAGACGGACCGGGAGCTGGTCGATCGGTTGGTGACGCTCGAGATCGCGCATTTTTCGCAGCGCGGCTGAGCAAAACGACGTCAACGATAGACGTCCTTGCGGTGTCCGACGGCGACGATGTCCACGGTTCGGGAGGCGTCGTGGACGACGTAAAGAATGTGGTAATCGCCGACTCGGATTCGGTATTCTTCCCGGCCTCGCAGACGTTTGCATGTTCTTGGGCGCGGGGCGACCTCCAACGCAAGAATCGCATCGGCCACGCGGTGGAACATTTTCGGCGGGAGCGATTTCATTTCCCGTTCCGCGGACGCGCGAATTTGAACGGAATAGCCGGTGGGCCGAATCACGAATTGTGCTCCGCTAAGAACTCGTGAAACGAACGGGCTGGCTCATCGCGCCTTTGCGACAACACTGCGAGATCCAACAAATCCTCTCGCAAATCTTCGTCTTCCGCGATCCGTGCGAGAACGGCTTGACGCTCCTTTTTGGAAAGCGCTCGCAACGCCGTGACAAAGACTTCCGCGGTTGCTTGCGAAGTGGTCATGGAACATGCTCCGTTCGTTTGCGGGTTTGGACGCAACGCCCAACTCCATGAAATTGTACCGCACGGCTGCGAGACATTCAACGACAGAAACGACGCTTGGTTCTACTCCGGCCGGAGGCCGCGGTAGCTTAGGTCGAGCAGCTCCATTGGGTGCATGACTCGGATCGGCAGTTTTCGCTGGCGGACTTCGCGTTGGATTTGCAACAGACAGCCGGCGTTGCTGGCCAGGACGATTTCGGCGCCGGTGCTCACGATGTTTTCGATTTTGCGTTGCGACAGCCGGTCGGACATCTCGGCCTCGCGCCGGTTGTAGGTGCCGGCCGATCCACAGCCGATGTGCGTTTCGGGCCAGTCTCGCAATTGGAGGCCGGGGATGGCGGCCAGCAGTCGCCGCGGCGCAGC
>JBDKTJ010000075.1:0-2055 GCA_039698075.1 Thermoguttaceae bacterium
GCAAGTGCATCCTTTTCCGACTTCGACGCCAGCATGCGCTGTGCGATGTAACTTCCGCCACCGGGCTCTGCGCCAGGGTACCAAACGGCCCACCACTGGATGGCGAGTGGCATGATGAAGACCGCCACGGCAAGTTCCCAATTGCTGGAGAAGTCGGGCATCATGTTGAGGTAATGGACCCCGTTTGGACCGGGCGTGTTCGATAATTTTTCCACCAGCCCACTCATACCGCCGACCTGAGGCAACGTGACCGCGAAATAGGCTGCCGCGATCACCGCGGACATCTTGATGAAGAACTGCACCATGTCGATCACCAGCACGCCCCACAGGCCGGAGTGCGCCGCAAAAATAACATTAAGAAGACCGACGGCGACCAGCGTCTGCCAGCGTGGAAGACCGAACAGAACCGCGGCAATCTTACAGGCGGCCAGGTTCACCGTCGCCATGATGACGCAGTTGAAAAAGAAGCCCAGGTAGACGGAGCGAAAGCCACGTACAAACCTCGCCGCTTTGCCGGAGTAACGTAACTCATAAAACTCGAGATCCGTGAGCACCCCGGACCGCCGCCAGAGTCGCGCATAGAAGAACACCGTCGCGACGCCGGTCAACGTGAACGCCCACCATTGCCAGTTGCCCGCAACTCCTTGCGTACGAACGAAGTTCGTCACGAGGTTTGGTGTATCGCTCGCAAACGTCGTTGCAACCATCGACAGGCCGGCGAGCCACCATGGAACCGATCGTCCCGATGCGAAGAACTCTGACGTGCTTTTTCCCGACCGCTTGCCGAAAAAGAGGGCCGGAATAAAGCAGATGGCTATTGAGACGACAATAATTATCCAATCAAGTGTGTGTAGCTGCATGGAAATCCACCAGAAAAAACATCTTACGGGATTTTGAAGATGGCCGGGTGGGCTTTGTTTTCAACGAGCAACTTTTGTCCGGCCGCCGGACAGCAACCATCTCACGGCATTTTGCCAGAAACGAGCGTATTGATCCCAATAAACGAAGTTGCAGCCCCAATGAGGAGCCGGGTCTGACGTGTAAGCGAGCACGCGGCCTTTGCCGAACCGTCCCGCCACCAGCATCGGGTCCTTCGAACCTTCCCAGACGGCCAGCACATCGCACCCCCGGCGCGGCTTGACGATGTTGTAACCCAGTATTGGAGGAAGCGATGCCAGGTTTATTCCATCGAGGACTGGGTGTTTCGGCTTGACCGCGCGCGCCCGAAAGCCCTCGGTGGTCTCGCGCAGGTCTTCCTGGGGCAGGCATTCCACGGGGAGGATCTCGCTCAGCCGGGTGCGTCCCCATCCGCCCTTCCCCATTTCACCGTTGAAGCTGAGCCAACCGCCGAGAAACATCATGTGACGCCCTGCCTTGAGCGCCTCTACCGTCAGACGCACTCGATCCGGGAAGGTCAGTGGCTCTTTCCCGAACTTGCTCCGGTCAAAAAAGTGCGGGTCAAGCTGGAAATTCTTGGATTCGACGTCGGAGAACACAAGAATGTCATAGTCGGCGAGTATCTGCTCGTAACGCCCGGGAGGCATGCGATAGAACTCCCAGGTTGGGACGCTCGTCACTTCATGCTCGCCGCCGGATTCGATCGCATCCTTCAACCAGTGTCCGTAATTGAACACATCCGTGCCCTTCCACGCGTAATTGAAGGGTGTCTCCGCAAAGAGCGGACCGAGCATCACCGCCCAGTCTCCGATGTAGTAGACCTTCGCCATGTGTTGTTCCTCCCGCTGTTGAAGCCGGACCCAAAAGTCTACCGCGGATCGATGCTTCCTGAATGGAGCCGTGGGAGAATTCGTTTATGTCTCGTTTGATCTGCGGTCTTCTTTTGGGCCTCTGCATGGTCGGGACGCCATCGTGGGCGAAACGGCCGATTACGCATGAGGATGTCTGGCTGATGAAACGCGTCGGCGCGCCCGTGGCAAGTCCGGATGGCAAATGGGCGGTCTTTTCCGTGAGGGAGCCTTCGTACGATCCAAAGCAGGAAGTCTCGGATTTGTGGATTGTGCCGGTGGACGGCTCGCAGCCCGCGCGGCGGCTGAC
>JBDKTJ010000076.1:0-64241 GCA_039698075.1 Thermoguttaceae bacterium
GCAGCATCACCGCCGAACACGGCGTCGGCGTCGAAAAACTCGGCCTGATGGACCGCCTGTTCGCCCCCGCCGATCTCGACGCCATGCGGCAAGTGCGCGAGGCGTTCGACCCGGCCGGAATTTTGAACCCTGGAAAATTGATTCCTGCAAAAACCGAAAGTTAAAAAAACCTTTTGGGTACGAGAACGTTTTGTGTGAGACGGAAAAATGGGAAGGGGAAAAAAGGGAAAGAGAACGATTGAATCACGGTAAAAAATGATCCGTTGGTTCGTTTCCCCTTTTTCCTTTTTTCCATTTTTCCTTCCGCTTCCACGGACGCAACCACGCGAATGACCCTTTCCCCGAACAACGCCGAACCGCGGACGCCGGCCGACCAGAATGCCGTGGCCGACGCGGTGCGTCAAGCCGCTCAAAACGGCACGCCGGTCTTTTTGGCGCGCCGTGACCATGCGTCCCATCCGATCGGTCCCGGCGTCGTGTTGTCCTTAGCGGCGTTGAACCATGTGATCGACCACGCGGCCGACGACATGACCATCACGGTCGAGGCGGGCGTTACGGTCGGCGAGTTGCAACGCCGCTTGGCGGAAAAGCGACAGCGGTTGCCGGTCGACGTGACCGATCCGGACGGGACGACCGTCGGCGCGGCGGTGGCCAAAAACGCGGCCGGACCTCGGCAATACGCCTTCGGCTCGATGCGCGATTATCTGTTGGGTTTCACCGCGGTCGACGGCCTGGGGCGGTTGTTTTCGGCCGGGGGGCGCGTGGTGAAAAACGCGGCCGGGTACAATCTGTGCCGATTGATGGCCGGCTCGCGCGGCACGCTGGCCCTGTTGACCCAAGTGACGTTGATGGTCCGCCCAATGCCCGAAAGCTCGGTGTTTTTCGTGTGCGACGTGCCCGATTTCCAGCGGGGCGAACGCCTGCTGGCCGACCTGGCCCGGTCGCCCGCCCGGCCCGTGGCCATCGAGTTCGTCGCCGGTCGTCCGCGTCACGGCGATTCGATGCTGGGGCCCGTGCTGGCCGGCAACGTCGGTCGCTTGTACGTCGGCTTTGAGGGCCCGGCCAACGAGATCGACTGGATGGTCGAGCAACTGCGCAGCGCCTGGTCCGCGGCCGGCGCGACCGCTCCGATGTTGGTGCCCCACGATCGGGCCGACTCGCTTTGGGCGTGGTTGATCGATTTTCAAGCCGACCGGCAGTTCAACGTCCTGCCCGGCCAAGTGATGGAGACCGCCGAAAAGCTGCTGCAATCCCAGCCCGCTCTGGCCCTCGAAGCCCACGCCGGCAACGGAGTCGTTCGCGTGGACGAAGGGGGAGTCGAGAGGGAGCAGGAATCCTTCGCATCGGGCGTCGAGGCAACGATCGCCCAAGCCATCAAAGATCGTTTCGATCCAAAAAACATTTTTCCTAGCGCCGAAAACTGACCACTGGCCACCGGCCACTGACCACGAATGCTCGCATGAACCTCGACGGTCAAAACAACTCGACGCCATCGAAAAATCCCGCGGCGGGCATCCGCTACGAGTTGTTCTTGCGATGCGTCCATTGCGGACTTTGCACGTCGAGCTGTCCGACCTACACCGAATTGGGCAACGAGAACGACGGCCCTCGCGGACGCATCCAACTGATGCGCATGGTGGCCGACGGCCGAGCCGGCTTGACTGATCGCATGCGTCGCCACCTCGAATTGTGCCTCGATTGCCGCTCCTGCGAAACGGCCTGCCCCTCCGGCGTGCAATACGGCCGGCTGATCGAACCGTTCCGATTGGCCGACGAGCAATCGGACCATCGCACCGAAAAGAAATACGACTGGTTCCGCGAGATCATCCTGTTTCAGTTGTTCCCCTACGCCGATCGAATGAATCTGCTGCTGTGGCCGGTGCGATGGATGCAGCGGGTCGGGCTGTTCGGACTGGCCGAGCGGATGGGCCTACTCAAATTGATCCCCGGCCGCATGGGCCGCATGATTCCGCTGTTGCCGCCACCGGTCGCGCCGGGCCCGAAGCTGCCGAAGTTTTTGCCGGCCGTCGGGCGCAAGCGGGCGAGGGTGGCGTTTTTCGTCGGGTGCGTGGCCGACGCCATGTTCCGCCCGGTCCATTGGGCCACGCTCCGCGTGCTGCAACAGAACGGCTGCGACGTGTTCATTCCGCCCGGCCAGGGCTGCTGCGGCGCGATCCACTACCACGCCGGCGACAGTCTCGAGGCGCGCCGCATGGCCGACGCCAATCTGGTCGCCTTCGAGCTGGACCGCTACGACGCCATCGTGGTCAATCACGGCGGCTGCGGCGCGATGATGAAGGAATACGGCCTGCACTGGCGCGACGGTCTTCAGCCGCACCGCGAAAAGTTCGCCGCCAAGGTGAAGGACATCAACGAGTTTCTCGACGAGCTGGGACTGATCGCCCCGCAAGGCCGCATCGAAGCGACGGCCACCTACCACGACGCCTGCCACTTGGGCCACGCCCAGGGCATCACGGCCGCGCCGCGGCGACTGCTGGCCGCCATCCCCGGCCTCGAGCTGCGCGACCTGCCCGAGTCGAACATCTGCTGCGGATCGGCCGGCACCTACAACCTGCGCGAGGCCGAAATGTCCGACCGGCTGTCGCAGCGCAAGATCGAAAACATTTTGAGCACCGGCGCCCAAATCGTCCTGGCCAGCAACGCCGGCTGCCTGCTGCAAATCCAGCGCGAAGTGCGACAGCGAAAACTGCCGCTCCGGGTGATGCACCCAATGGAACTGCTCGACCTAAGCTACCGCGGCCTCCGACCGGAATGATCCACTCCGGTCAAAAACGCCCTCGGATCGCAGACGTCGTCGCTGTCGGACATCGCAAAGACGTCGATCATTGATCTTTTAGGACGATTGACTGAGCGTGACCGGGTGTTTTATAATTCACGGAGGAGGCTGGTCATGTTGAATTACGAAACCTTGTTGGCCGATGCGAGCCACTTGCCTGTCGCCGATCGCGTCCAGTTGATCGAAGCCCTGTGGGACACTCTGCCCGCCGATTCTCCCCAACCGCTCACCGAAGAATGGCTCGCGGAAATTCGACGTCGATCCGCCGAGTATGATTCCGGTTCGTTGACAACAATCCCCTGGGAAAAAATCCGCGCAGACGCCCTGCAGCGTGTCGGAGCAACGGAGCCCCATGCCGCCGATTGATTTTCTCCCAGACGCCCAGCGCGATTTTGACGAATCGTTCCACTGGTACGCTGAACGGAGTAAGCAAGCCGCGGTGCTTTTTCTTGATGCCGTCGATGCGGCTTTATCGACGATCGCCGACGATCCGCAGCGTTTTGCGGCCGTAGACCCCCTGCATCATGCGTGTCCGGTGAAACGATTTCCTTTTCAGATCGTGTATCGAATTGCAGCAGGCCGCATCGTCGTCGTGGCGGTTGCTCATGCGAAACGACGGCCCAATTTCTGGACGAAACGCCACGGATGACCTTCCGCTTACCCGCGCTGCGAGAAATGCGCGATCTCGAGCGACACCAGCCGCTCGACCAGTTCTCGGGCCGTCTGCGGTCGACGCAGCGGATCGTTGGCCGTCATCTGACGCACCAATCGCGCAACGTCGCGCGGAACCTCCGGCGCCAGTTTTGCAAAATCCGGCTGCTCGCCGCGACGATGCTCGACGACCCATTGCGAAAGCGTCTCGGCCGCGTGAATCCTCCGGCCTGAAAGCATCTCGAACAGCACCGCCCCCAGGCTGTAAAGGTCGCTCCGCGGGTCGGGCCGCAAGGCCGAGGTGAAAAACTCCGGGGCCAGGTAGCCGCACGTGCCCAGGATCGGACGATCCGCGGCCGAGCCGAACTCGTCGCCGCGCCGCGCAAAGTTCAAATCCAAAAGCGTCGCGTGCCCGGTCGGCGAAATCTGAATGTTGCCGGGCGTCACGTCGCCGTGCATCCAACCGGCCCCATGCAACGCCCCCAGCGCCTCGGCCGCCTGCCTTGCAATCCACAACGACTCGGACAAACCGAATCGCCGGCCCGCCGCCAGCCGCGCGCCCAACGACTCGCCGTCCAGCCACGGCATGACCAGAAACCGCGGCGACTCGGTCGCATGGCTCGCCAAAATCGGAATCAAATGCGGATGCGAAACGCATTGGCCGACCAACGCCTCACGCTGCAAAAGCCCGATCGCGTGCGGATCGTCTTGCCAGCAAGGCCGCAACATCTTGACCGCGTAGTGGGCCGACGACGCACCCGCCGGCCGCGCACGAAACACCTCGGCCAAACTTCCCGAGCCCACAAGCTCGAGCAGCTCCCATTGCCTCACCCGTCGACAAGATCCCGCCCCGTGAGCAACGCACACGGTCGGAACGTCGCCGGTCCGCATCAAGCCGGTCTGGCTCATGTTGATAGACTGTCCGACAAGATCATCCGTATCTAAAGATCCACTGGTAGCATCGGTTGTTGCGATTCCACAAAGTTAGCGGAGTGCAACAAACTCGCGTTCCGCCAGCCGTCAAAAAGACGCCGTTTTGACAAACCCTCCCAAGCGGAATATCTTGACAATAGACAAAATCCAACACACCGCCCCCCTTGTTGCCATGCTAACCATCACCCCCCGACTTCAAATCCCGCTCCGTGAGTTTCAGTTTACGTTCGCCCGAAGCGGCGGACCGGGCGGCCAAAACGTCAACAAAGTGAACACCAAGGCGCTGTTGCGTTGGGCCATGACGACCAGCCCCAGTCTGCCCGAATCGGTCCGACAACGTCTGATCCAAAAATGCCGGCGGCAAATCACCACGGACGGCGACTTGCTGATCGTCAGCCAGCGGTTCCGCGACGCCGGTCGCAATGCGGCCGATTGCCTCGAAAAACTCCGCACGTTGCTCGTCGCGGCGGCCACGCCCGCCCGTCCGCGCCGTCCCACGCGGCCCACCAAAGCCTCCGTGCGTCGCCGGTTGGAAAACAAGCATCGCCGCGCCCAAACCAAGCAACAGCGCGGCCGACCGGATGAATCGTAGCGCTAGTGGCCAGTGGTCAGTGGTCGGTGGTCAGTGGTCAGTGGCGGGCGCCATGCCGTGATTTTCTCTAAAAAAACTCGTTTGGATTTTGCCGTTTAGTCCTGATTTGCCAACCAACCACGGCTTGGCCCTCTACGATTTCTGCCTGACGGCGGACAAAATCCGACGCCGACTCACGTCTTATGCCAATTCCGTCGATGTTAAGTTGTACCGCTTGCGAAATATACGCATTGTGCATAAGACGCACAGACAGCGGCGAGTTGTCCGTCCCGGTCGTAGGATTAAACTGGGAGGGGCAACGGTGTTTGACGGCGGACCACGGACGGATTGCCAACCGGATACCCTCCCAGTTTTTCATTCGCATCCCGTCCAGGAACAACGCCCGTGACCAAGTCCGCCACCTCGCAACGACATCTGAGAATCTACACCGAGCAGCCGCCCAAGAACATCCGGCCGCAAATCGAGGCCGTCGCCTGCATGCCCGAGCTGGCCCGCGCGTTCCAGGCCGTCACCGGCTTTGGATTGCGCAACGAGTCGGGCAAGCTGCACGTCGAAGAACAGTCCTCCGAAATCGCGACGGACGCCTCCTTCGCCAATCCCCAATCTCCCTCGCGCGACGCCGCCGAACGTCTGGCCGGCTCGATCGCCGACCTGCTCGGCGAGTTGATGCAAACCCGTCGCGCCCTGTGGCAGCGTGAAGCCGAATTGGCGGCCGGCGTGCCGCTGGTTCCGCACCGCGAGGAGGAGCGTCATCTGGCCGAGCGATTGCAGTCCGTGCTGCGGTCGGGCGTGGAGGCCATCGGCTGCGACGCCGGCTCGCTTTATTTGCTCGACGAGGCCACCACCGAACTGAAAATGCGTTCCTCGTGGGGACTGCCGTTCGATCGACTCACCGCGCCCGCGCGTCCGCTGCAAGGCGCGTTGGCCGACCTCGAAGCGTTGCTCGGTCACGCCGTGGTGCTCGACGATCCGGAAACGATGCAGATGTGGAACATCCCCGAACAGTATCCGGCCGCGGTGTGCGTGCCCGTCTCGACGCCGACCACGCTGCTGGGCACGCTTTGGATCTTCAGCAAGCAGCAGCGCGACTTCAACGACCGCGAAACCAATCTGCTGGAGATCATCGCCGGACGGATCGCCTCGGACCTCGAACGCGAAATGTTGATGCGGGCGGGCGTCGACGGCCAAAAACTCCAAAAACAACTGGCCGCCGCCGAACGACTCCAGCACAACCAGTTGCCGACCATCTCGCCGCTGTTGGACCAATGGGACGTGGCCGGTTGGACCTCGCAGGCCGGCGGCGTCGGCGGGGCGTTCCACGACTGGTTCTGCCTGCCGCGCGGACTGTTGGCCACGTCGCTCGGTCGGTCAACCGATCAGGGCATGGCCGGAGCGATGACCGCCAACGTCGTGAAAACCGCCGTCCGCGCCCACGCCCGATACCAACATCAAACCGAACGACTGCTGCAACAAGTCAATCTGACGCTGTGGACCGGCTCGGCCGGCGACCAACATGCGTCGCTGTTTTGCGGGCTGATCGAAACGTCGACGGGCCGGGTGTGCTGCTCGTCGGCCGGTTCGCTCTCGGCCCTGTGGCTCCACGCCGACGGCTGGCAATCGTTGGCCGCCAACGCCCCGCGATTGGGCGAAAGTCCCGAAACCACCTTCGAGCAATTCGGCCAAGAACTTCAGCCGGGCGAGCTGCTGCTGGTCTTTTCCGACACGCTTCGCGACGCGTTCGACCCTCAAAAACGCGCCTTGGGCGAACAGGCCGTCGCCGAGGCCCTCCGCGGCAAGCTCGACCGCCCGGCCGAAGAAATCATCGCCGCGGTCCGCGAGCAGTTGACCACCCATGCGGTGGACTGCTCGTCACGCGATTGGACCGTGCTGGCCATCAAGCGGACGGGTTGACGGTCGGCGTCCGGACGATACACTAAGAGGTGGTGTTTTTTGCTGCCTTTTTGCGGGAATGGCGGAATTGGCAGACGCGCCAGGTTGAGGGCCTGGTGGTAGCAATACCGTGCAGGTTCAAGTCCTGTTTCCCGCACTTATACGGCATAAGGACTTACGTCGATTCTGGCGTGAGTCCTTTTTCAGTGCGCTAGGTTTCAGGACACAAAAATGACACATCGGTGAGGAAAGGTTTGCAGACTTGCCGCACGCTCAAAGCAAAAGAAGTTCTGACGATCGACCAGAGTCCTCCTCGTTATGATATGGCAGGTTTGTACGACACACCGCGGCACGCACCATGCGCAGATGTGATGCAACTGCCCCCCAATTTTTTCCAATAACCAACCGACGATCGCTACTCGTCGTAAGGCCCCAAAAACCGTTCACCATTGAAATGGATCATGTGTGATGGAGCATCAGCCACCCAGACTTCCGTTTCCCATGAGATGTCACCGAGATATCTGACCATTGCAGCCCGGTCTAGGAAGGCCGTGACAAAAACAAGCCCAACCTTGCAGCCGGCAAACAGACGTTTCAATTCGTCATGCCGTTTTCCGTCCACAGGGCCATGACTGGTCACAGCCTCGATCAGTACGAGCCATTTCTTCTGGCTACGGTAGACCACCACATCGGGCATCTTTCCGTGCGAATCGACTTCGACTCCCAGTCGAGCAAGCGCTGCTTCGTCGAAATAGGTCCACTTCGTGTCCGTGTCGCCGACGTAGATCGGTTTGCCGTCAGGAGTGAATCGTGGGCAGAACTCTTCGATGATTTCCTTTATAAGGACGTTCTGACCGCCAGGAGACAGGTCAATCTTCTCGCCGGTGGCTAAAGTCAACGGGATTCTTGCCATTTTGCGTTCCTTGGCATAGCGAGCCTTCAATGTCTCAACCGACGTGAGCCATGTCCGAAGATTCTTATCCCATACCTTCGTTCCGTAAGTGCGCAACAACTCCAGCGCACCCTTCTCAACTTGGTAAACCGTCTTCGGACTATTGATCGGCCGGGAAGGCTTTTCAGGATTTGCTACAATGATCCCGGCTTCCATGAATTGATGGGCGGTTTGCCGCCGGACCGTCTCACGGGTATTCGGTGCATATCGCTTGCCATAGTGCTCGGCAAACCAATCCATGATCGGCGTGATGCCTCGCAGCGGAGCTGATGCCTTACGCCACGCGGCATTGGGCGGCAAATCAAGCAGCGCCAATAACGTGAGGGCAGATCGCTCATTTTGCTGCGCCTTTGGCAAACCAAGCTCAGACAAAATCCCTTGCGCCTCTGAAATGCGTTGCGTCACTTTGACAGGATCATCGTCTGCCATGTTCAACTCCTCTCGGATTAGCGAGTCAAGCTCATCTTGACTCGGGAACGATTCACCAATTCGGCCGCCGATTCGGTCTAACGTTTCCAGGTCTGGATACTTGAGGCTGCGCAGGTCGGTGGCGTTCACCTGCGTATGCCCGCTGAACTGGCGAAAATAGGCGTCCACCAGTGTCGAATTAAGATAGGCAGCCAACCCCTTGGCGAGCAGGATGGGCAGGCCATTGCCTCTCCGGTGGAAATAATTCAGATGGTTTTCAAAGCCGTAGTCATCACCGGGCAGCCGATTGGGACCGCAAACGGCCGCCGCAACCCGTCGTCTCTCCTCCTTTGCCGAAAACCGTTTGACCAGCACGTAGTTGCCCGCCGGAACAAGGAGGTTCTCCGTGTTCGGCGCAACCATCAGGTAGTTCGGCTTCTTACCTGGCCTCGGCCAGATGATATAGCCGTTCTCGAAGTGGACGGGGTAAACCAAAGGAACGGTCCTACCATTGCTCTCAAAGGCCAACGCCGTCTTCGCACGGAAATCGACTACTCGACCCGTAGACACCTGGATTCCCAGGTCGTCAAGAGTTGCTACAAACCCCTGCACACGCTCGGCAAGACGAGTTCCGATTTCGTCGGGCACGACGTGAATCACCATGTCCGGGTCATTGGGGTTGACTAATTCTTCGGGCTGGACCTCGCGCACGCAAATGTCTGGGTCTTTCGGGTTGGCCGACGAAGAGACGACGGCCTTGTCCGTGGACTTGCCTTTGACTGCCCGAAAAATCACGTTCTCTTGCAAAACGTCGGCATCCTTGAAGGCCGAGTTGCGAGACTCGAAAACGTGAACCCGTTGCAGCGTCATTTCGCGCAAGAGCGCCTCACGGAAGG
Organism: Thermoguttaceae bacterium; assembly: GCA_039698075.1. Taxonomy (GTDB): domain Bacteria; phylum Planctomycetota; class Planctomycetia; order Pirellulales; family Thermoguttaceae; genus JAJFVC01. Next base: position 9,120 of record JBDKTJ010000076.1, read on the forward strand.
GGCGGAAGTAGGGGCCGTTGCAGAAGCTCCTGGGAGTGATGGCGACCATTTCGCCGCCTTCGTCAAGCAGCCGAAAGGTAAGCCAGAGAAACGCCGTGTAGAGATTGCTCGTTTCGATCCCTACCGATCGTAGTGCCCGGCGCGTTTCGGATTCGCTATGCAGTTTCCGATACGGTGGGTTCAGGATGGCGCAGTCAAAAGCCGAATGTGCCGTCCCCCACAATGGACGATCCGCTAGCTGTTCAACGGCCGACCCAATAAAGTCGGCTTCGATCACGTCGGCTTGAAACGCAATTTCGGCGGCCCGGCAGACCTCGCCACAATCCTCGACGGTCTGTCGAAGATGTTCGGCCAAGCGGCGGTCAGCCTCATAGGCGGTCAGGTGGATCGACGATGGCCGCTGTTCCAGGGCGCAGGCATGGGTGATCCAGGCCACCGAAAGGCTGCCTACCCCCGCGCCGGGGTCAAGCAAACGGACATGCCCAACCCTGGGTTTCGCCAGATCAGCCATGAAGCGGGCAATTGGAGCCGGCGTAAAGAACTGCCCCATTGCAGCCCGGTGGGCCGGGACCAGCCGCCTACCAACATCAAGGCGAATCAAGTCCACCCGGTCAGCCAATCCGTTGTAGTCCAGAATCGCCGCCATGCGAATACCTCTCGGAAAGAAGTCATTGTAGCCCGAGGACTCGCGCTTGTGCAGTAGTGCCGCGTGCTTGTCATGCCGATGATGGCTTGTGCGTGTGTCGCCTGCCAGTTTGGCATGAGAAACTGAAGTTACTGGCCCGCGGGGGGGTACCTAACAACGACTCCAGCCCATGTTGACAAATTTATTTCAACGGTTTTCTCTACCTGTTTTCACCTTGAGGGTCTGGTGGTAGCATACCGTGCAGGTTCAAGTCCTATTTCCCGCACTGCCTCCCTTCGTTGTCGCGGCGCGACATCTTCGCGTCGCCATGAGCGATCGTTTATGAAAAAATTTTTGCTTGTGCTGACGGTGATCTTTTCCTTGTCGGTCGGTTTTTCTCATGCGGATTCCGTTGAGTCAAAAAAACCGTTGATCGCGTATGTCGGCGCTTTCAGCTCTCCACTCCGCGATATGCCGCCCACTCAAGTGGACCTCCCGCCCGGCAACGGTCGCGGCATCTACATCTTTCGAGTCAATCGCGACACCGGCGCCCTGACGCCCGTCGACGTTTTCCGGCTCGGCACGAGTCCCAACGGTCTGGCGGTCAATGCCGAGGGGACCCGCCTGTATTCGACCAACGAAACCGCTCGCACCGGCGACAGCAAGCAAGGAACGATCAGCGCCTTTGCCATCGATCGCGCCAGCGGCGCGCTCACGCCGCTCAACACGGTCCGTTCCGGCGGCGCGGGCCCCACCGATTTGCATCTGCATCCGTCCGGGCGGTTCGTTCTGGTGGCCAACTACTTCGGCGGCTCCGTGGCCGTGCTGCCCGTCCTGCCCGACGGCCGGCTCGCCGAACCTTCGGACGTCAAAACCGACTCCGGCCGGGTCGGTCCGGTTCAGGCCCAAAACGCCCCGCCCGGCAGTTTCGCCCGAAGCGGCCACGATCGAACCCACGCCCACATGATTCAAGCCGATCCGGCGGGCCAATTCGTGTTGCACGTCGACCTGGGGCTCGACAAGTTTTTCATCTGGAAATTCGACGATCAAAAAGGCACGCTGACGCCCGCCGCCTACGCCGAAGTCTCGCTGCCCCCGGGCGACGGGCCGCGCCATTTTCAGTTTCACCCCAACGGCCGCTGGCTTTATTCCATTCAAGAAGAAGGCTCGACCGTCACGTTGTTCGACTACGACGCGGCGACCGGCCGGTTGACCTCGCGCCAGACCATTTCGACGCTGCCGCCCGGTTTCGCCGGCACGAATTTCTGCTCCGGAATTCTGGTGTCCGCCGACGGACGCTTCGTCTACGCGGGCAATCGGCTGCACGACAGCATCGCGGTGTTTTCGGTCGGTCCCAACGGCGAGCTGACGTTCACCGGCGAACATTGGACGCACGGCGACTATCCGCGCAGCTTTCAGTTCGATCCCACCGGCCGATTTCTTTATTGCTGCAATCAGCGCGGCGACAACTTGGCCGTCTTCCACGTGGATCGCAAGACCGGGGCCCTCCGATTCGCCGATCAGTACGTCCCGGTCGGCAATCCGTCGATGATCGTTTTCGTCGATTTGGCCAAGTCGCGCTAAACGCGCATTATGCGTGTTCTAACCAGAAAGTGCGCGGTTACGTCCCAGTTTCGCCAATACCGCCATGTTTCCTATTGCCGCCATTGAGACGCTTGCGATTTCGCAAAAGATTGACAAGTCACGTCGTTTTTCTAAAAAGTCTTGTGAAATCGCAAGCGGTTGGAACGTCCGAGGGAAACGACCAACCGCCTTCGCGGAAGAGCATCCGCGCATTCTCAAGTTGGAACGCGTATTATGCGGTGGCCGTTCGATACGCATCGAGTGCGTCGGGAAACGGTCCGAGCGCCCGATCGAAGATGCCCAGCGTGTAGGCGATCGTCAGTCCGTAGTTCGTGATCGGCACGCCCGCCTGCCGGCATCGGGCCTGTCGGGTGAGCATCTCGCGGCGATTCCACATGCACGCCCCGCAATGAATCACCAGCCGATAGTCGCTCAAATCGGGCGGAAAGTCGTGGCCTTGCGTGGTGTCGATCCGCAACGCGCCGCCGACGTATTGCGTGAGCCATCGCGGAATCTTGACCCGGCCGATGTCGTCGCCGATCGGATGGTGCGTGCACGCCTCGGCCACCAACACCCGATCGCCGGGCCGAAGCCGCTCGATGGCCGTCGCCCCTTCGACCAACTGCCGCAGATCGCCCTTCTGCCGAGCGAACAGAATCGAGAACGACGTCATCGGGACCGACGCGGGCGTGTCGGCCGCCACCTTCAAAAACGCCTGCGAATCGGTGACCACCAACGCCGGCGGACGCGTCAATCGCCCGAGCGCCTCGCGCAGCTCGCGCTCCTTGACCACCATGCAAAAGGCGTCGCCGTCCAACAGGTCGCGGATCGCCTGAACCTGCGGAACAATCAATCGCCCCTTCGGCGCCTCCATGTCGATCGGCACGACCAACACGGCCAACTCACCCGGCGGAACCAGATCGGCCACCAGCGACGGCGCCTGCACAAAATCCTCGGGCGCCGACTGCACAATCGCCTCGCGCAGCTCCTCGACGCCGCACCGCTGGCTGGCCACGGTTTCGACCGCCGGAATTTTTTTCTCACGCAGCCGATCCTGCAACTCGGCCGAAGGTTTCGCAAGGTCCGATTTATTCAGTGCGACAAGAATCGGGATGTTTCGTCCCCGCAACTCGTCCACAATCCCGTCTTCAAACTCGCCCCAGCGGCCGGCGTCGACCACCAAAATGCCCAAATCGGTGCGGTCGAACACCTGCCGCGTCTTGGCCACCCGCTTCTCGCCCAACGCCCCCAGGTCGTCAATTCCGGCCGTGTCGATCCAAAGCACGGGCCCCAACGGCAGCAGCTCCATCGGTTTCTCGACCGGATCGGTCGTCGTGCCGGCCACCGCCGAAACGATCGACGCCTCTTGCCGCGTCATCGCGTTCAACAGCGACGACTTGCCGGCGTTCCGGCGTCCGAACAATCCAATGTGCAATCGAAGCCCCTTGGGCGCGGATGCGGTTTTCATAAGAGCGCCAAACCAACGCGGTCCAAAATCAACTCCCCAACTTCGTCACTCGCTCGGGCGAAACCAGCACGTCAAACTCTTCGGCCGTGAGCAGCTTTTGGTCGATCGCCATTTGACGCAGATCCGCGTGGCCGTCGGCCGCGGCTCGGGCCAATCGCTCGGCGGCTTCGTAGCCAATCCGCTCGACCAACGCCGTCAACACCGCCGTGCTGTTGCACACGTTCCGACGGCAACGCTCGGGACACGCCTCCAACCCCGCGACACAATGCCGTGCGAAAATGTCGCAGGCGTCGGCCAGCAGGTCGATCTCCGTCAAAAGGCTGTCGGCCACCAACGGCAAAAATTGGCTCAATTCCAAGTTGCCCCCGCCCACGGCTTGCGCGATCATCTGATCGTGGCCCATCACGGCGATGGCCGCCTGCGCGACCGCTTCGGGAATGACCGGATTCACCTTGCCGGGCATGATCGACGAGCCGGCCTGACGCGGCGGCAATCGAATTTCGCCCAATCCCGCCGCGGGCCCCGACGAGAGCAATCGCAGATCGTTCGCCGTCTTCAACAGGTTCACGGCCAGCGTGCGCAGGATGCCGCTCACCTCGACCACCGCGTCGACGTTTTGCGTGGCCTCGACCAGATTTTCAGCCCGAGCCAGCCCCAGGCCCGTAATCGCACGCAGGTGCTCGACGACGCGAAAGATGTATTGCCGCGGCGCGCCCAGCCCGGTGCCGATCGCGGTGCCGCCCAGATTGACCACGCGCAGCCGCTCCTGACATTGATAGATTCGCCACCGATCCCGGGCCAGCGCCTCGCCGTAGGCCGACATCTCGCGTCCGAGCGTCGTGAGCACCGCGTCCTGCATCTCGGTGCGTCCGATTTTGACGATGCCGGCCCACTGTTTTTCCTTCACTTGAAAGGCTTCCTGCAACGCGACCACGCGGCGTTCCAAATCGGCCAGCGCCCCAAGCGCCGCCACCCGAAGCGCCGTCGGATAGGCGTCATTCGTCGACTGGTGCCGGTTCAGATCGTCGTGCGGATCGAGCGTCGCATAGTCGCCCAACGGCCGACCCAACCGTTGCAACGCCCGATTGGTCAGCACCTCGTTGACGTTCATGTTGGTCGACGTGCCCGCGCCGCCCTGCAACGCGTCGACCACCACATGGGCGTCCAACCGGCCATCGATCATCTCGCGGCACGCCGTTTCGATGGCGTTGAAGGTCGGCTCATCCCAGCGGCCCAACTCGTGATTGGTCCGCGCCGCGGCCAACTTGACCGCGCCGAACGCATGGACCAACCGCCGCGCGACCGGACGCCGGGCCAACGGAAAATTCTCGACCGCCCGCAGCGTGTGGATGCCCCAAAGCGCATCGGCTGGCACGTCGCGGCTGCCCAACAGATCAGTCTCTCGGCGATCGTTCACCATTAGAAATAAAGGTCTCGCTCGTCGTTGTGGACAATCCGCTGCAAACGGTTTTGAAGCTGGCGTTTTCGCTCGCCTTCGGGAAACTTCTCCACTTCGGCGAGGATGGCGTTTTCACCGGCCGCTCGGGTCTCGGGCGAAGCGTAGTCGATCAGATACTCCATCAACGTGCTCAGCGCGTTGGGCGTGCAAAGATTCTGAATGAAGCCCGGAATGGCGAACTCCATGAATTGCTCGCCGGTCCGCCCCGACCGATAGCACGCCGTGCAAAAGCTCGGGATGTAGCCGTCGACAAGAAGCTCGCGGACGACGGTGTCCAGCGGGCGGATGTCGCCCAACTCGAACTGTTCGAGCTCCATCACCTGCGAATCGCTCGTTTCCGTATAGCCGCCGATTTCGACCCGGCTTCCCGCGTCGATCTGCGAGATGCCGAACGACATGATTTCGCGTCGCACCGCCGGCGGTTCGCGCGCCGTGCAAATCAGCCCGGTGTACGGAACCGAAAGCCGCAAAATGGCCACCAGCCGCTTGAACTGCTCGTCGGTGACGAAATAGGTCTCGTCGAGCGTCGTGCCGCAGGCCGGACGCAGCCGCGGGAAACTGATCGTGTGCGGGCCGACGTTGAAATGCTTTTGCAGATGCAAGGCGTGGCTGACCAGCCCGAGCACCTCGAAACGCCAGTCGTACAATCCGAACAGCGCCCCGATGCCCACGTCGTCGCAGCCGGCCTCCATGGCCCGGGCCACGCCGTCGAGCCGCCAGAGAAAATCGCCCTTGAACGTGTTGGTCGGGTGCACACGGCGATACGTTTCGTGATGATACGTCTCCTGAAAAATCTGATAGGTGCCGATGCCGGCCTCTTTCACGATGGCGTAGCTTTCGTGGTCCAGCGGGGCGGCGTTCAAGTTGGCCCGGCGGATTTCGCCGTGACCCGTCTTCGTCGCGTACACCTGCCGAATGCACTCGGCCATGTACGGGGCGTCGTAGCGGGGATGCTCGCCGAACACCAAAATCAGCCGCTTGTGGCCCTTGTTTTCGAGCGCCACAATCTGCTCGCGCAACTGCTCCGCACTCAACGTCCGCCGCACCTCGTGAACGTTCGACCGCCGAAACGCGCAATACGCGCAATCGTTCGTGCACTCGTTGCCGACGTACACCGGCGCGAACAACACGATCCGGTTGCCGTACACGTCGCGTTTCAACTGCCGGGCGGCGCCAAAAATCTCCTCGACCAGCGACGGCTCCTCGACCGACAACAGCGCGGCGGTCTCGGCCACCGACAGCGGCTGCTTGGCCATGCTTTTGGCGATGATGTCGCGGATTTCGCCCGGCTCGGCGCGACGCTCGAGCAAGCCGTGCAGATACGCCTCATCAATAAAGTCGTATCCGCCGCGGCTGAGCTGTTTTCGATTCAATAACAAAGGCATGTTCACTCCTCGCGGGGCACGACGCACGCACCCCCAAAACCCAAAAACACAAATGACGAATCAAAAAATGTTGGATTGGCCTTCAAAAACTTCTCCTCGCACCGCGTCGCCGCGTCCTTGGCCCGGCGTTCGACCGATCGCCGCAATCCGCTGGGCAAGACATCGGTGGCACGTCCGGCCGGACTCGGCCACGCAGGCCTTTCCCGGATAAATTTCATACAGCGTGCGATATTCGGTCGGCGTCAAGTTCGGCATCACCACATTGGCCCCGCGCAGCAATCCCAACTCGCGGCCCTCGTGGATGTTCAACGTCGCCAGCGCCGTCGTGGCCGGAATGTTCGCCCAAGGACACATCAACCGAGCCAGCGCCACCACCTTGTACGTCATCCGCTCCGTCGCCGGCGCTTGCTCGTCGACCGACGCCTCGGGCCACGCGGCCAGCGGCGTTTCCGGATGTCGCAAATACGGGCCCACGCCGATCATGTCGAGTTTCAACCGCGCGAACCACTCCAGGTCGTCGGCCAAGTCGTCGTACGTCTGACCGGGAATGCCGATCATCACGCCGCTGCCCACTTCGTAACCAAGCTGCAGCAACCGGCCGAGCAACTCGAACCGATCGAATTGTTGGCCGGGCCGCGACGGATGGATGCGCTCGTACAACGCCCGATTCGACGTCTCGAACCGCAACAAGTAACGATCCGCCCCGGCGTCTCGCCACAGGGCCAACTCGTCCGGCTCGCGCTCGCCAAGACTCAACGTCACGGCCAGCGGCGTCTCCGCCTTGATCCGACGCACCAACCCGGCCACCCATTCCGCGGAAAGTCCCAAATCCTCGCCCGACTGAAGCACCACCGTGCCGTAGCCGAACTCGACGGCCTGCCGAACGCAGCCCATCACCTCGTCGTCCGACATCCGATAGCGAGCCAGCGACCGATGGTCGGCCCGCAGCCCGCAATAGCCGCACTGCCGCCGACAATAGTTCGACACCTCGATCAGCCCGCGCAGATGCACTTGGTCGCCGACCGTCCGGCGTCGCGTCTGATCGGCCAGCCGCCAAAGTTCGGCCAGCCGTTCGGGGTCGGTTGTACGAAGCCAGTCTAAAAGGTCGCCACGGTGCATAAAATCAGTCGGTTTGTTGATCGCGTAACACTTCATTATACGCAGACAGCCTCCGACCGGAAATTGCCGCCATGTTTTTTTGATTTTTTGAATTTTGGGGATTTTTTGGGGGGCCCGCTCCACTAGGGTGAACTAGAGAACGGACTGGCAACATCCCGCGCATCGTGGTACGCTGAGGGGAGATAAGCGGTTTCGTCCACCAACCCCCGACACGTTCCATGACCACGTATTTTGCCCAAGGTTCGTCGCAAACCGATTTCAGCCGCGAGGACCTCCGCCGGATCCTTTTCGAGACGTTTCAGAAACTCGAACCTCGCCACAAGGTGTTGGCCCTGCCGCCCGATTTCACCCGGGCCAACAGCATGGCCGGCCCGATCTGCTCGATGACCTACGAGTATTTCCGCGACCGGCTGGTCGACGTGATGCCGGCCCTGGGCACGCACGTGGCCATGCCCGACTGGCAGTTGGATCGGATGTTCGAGGGCGTGCCGAAATCGCTGTTCCGCGTCCACGATTGGCGACGCGATGTGGTCACCATCGGCACGGTGCCCGCCGAGTTCGTCTCGCAAGTGACCGAGGGCATTTACCAAAAACCCTGGCCCGCCCAGCTCAACCGCCTCGTGTGGCAGGGCGGCCACGACCTGATCCTTTCGATCGGCCAGGTGGTGCCGCACGAAGTGATCGGCATGGCCAACTACAACAAAAATCTGTTCGTCGGCACGGGCGGATCTTCCGGCATCAACGAAAGCCACTTCATCGGCGCGGCCTACGGCATGGAGCGCATGATGGGCCGAGCCGACACCCCGCTGCGCAAAATCCTGAACTACGCCCAGGACCATTTTTGCAAACACCTGCCGCTGGCGTTCATCCTGACCGTGATCGGCCCGCGCGACGACGGCACGTTGGCCGTGCGCGGATTGTTCATCGGCGACGACGTCGAGTGCTTTGAAAAAGCCGCCGCGCTGTCGGTCCGGGTCAATTTCACGATCCTCGACGAGCCGATCTCGAAAGTGGTCGTCTATCTCGATCCCGAAGAGTTCCACAGCACTTGGTTGGGCAACAAGTCGATCTATCGCACGCGCATGGCCATCGCCGACCGCGGCGAGCTGGTCGTTCTGGGCCCCAGCGTCGGCACGTTCGGCGAGGATCCCGAAATCGACCGCATGATCCGCAAATACGGATATCGCACGACGCCCGAGATCATGCGATTCGTCCGCGAGACCGACGATCTGCCGAAGAATCTGTCGGCGGCGGCCCATCTGATTCACGGCTCGTCCGAGGGGCGTTTCACGATCACCTACTGCCCCGGCAAATTGAGCCGCGAAGAAATCGAATCGGTCGGCTATCGCTACGGCGAGCTGGAGCCGATGTTGCGGCGTTACGACCCCAAAAAACTGCGCGACGGCTGGAACACCCTGCCCGACGGCGAGCGGATTTACTACATCAGCAACCCGGCGTTGGGTCTTTGGGCCTACCGCGGCCGACTGCCGGCCTGACGCATCACTCGAGCATCTGCTGAATCTGCCGTTCGATCTCGGCCTTGGAGAGTCGCACGCGCGGGATGCGGGCCAGCGGGTCGAGCAGGTCTTCGTCCTCGTCGTCCGACGGCCACGGCAGCCGATCCAATTCCTGCTCCAATGCGTCCAACCAGCCGGGCAACTCGAACCCCGCCCCGGCCGGCTCTTGCGTGAACCGCGCGATGCGCTCCTCCAACTCCCGCAACACCACCGGCTCGCGTCCCTGGCGAATCTCTTCGACCGCGGGCCGCAACAACGCCCGAAGCTGATCGATCTCCAACGGACGAATGAACCGCCCGCTGAAATGCTCGGCGATGCTCGGCAACTGCATTCCGTACTTTTTGCACAGACGCCGGAATCGCTGGAGATGCTCCTCGGCGATCGGAGCGGTCCGTTCGGCCACGGCCCGTCGCCACGTCTCGGCCGCGCGACCGCATCCGCGTCGGACCAGCACCTCGTGGGCCAACACCACCGGCCGCAGATTCCACGCCAGCCGATCGTAGTTGGTCCGCAAACGCAAGAAATCCAACAGCGTGTACAGCATGTCGCCGCGGTCCGACTGCGTCGTGATGCTGTTGTAATCGACGTACTCGCCGTAGTTCTCGACCACCGCCTCGATGGCGATCGACAGCCAATGGGCGGCCTCGTCCAGCGAAACGGCGCTCTGCAACTCGCCCAACAGACGAAACTCCTCGTCCGGATCCGGCTCCTCAACCAAATTTTCGAGATACTCCCGCACGCCTTGATGCAGAATGCCGCGCAGGTTGCCGAGATTCAAAAACCGCTGCGTGAACAAATCGGCGCCGTAACGCTCGATGAATTGCTTCAAGGGACGCCACTGCTGCGCGTCGTTCACGGTTTCGAGGACCGACAACCGCACCCCGTGGCTGTGCATCAGCCAATAGCGAAGCAACAATTCGATCAGCCGCTCCAATTCCTCGATCAGCGCGCCGTCGTCCCCGTCGTCTTTCCACCGCGCCGCCGAGGCGACCAGACACTGCGTCATCGACCGGCAAGCGATCTCGAACGCGCGATCGAACTCGGTGATCGCCCCCGGCCCGACCGGATGCGCGATCTCCATCCGATGCGCGGTTTCCAGCAGTTGGCACGTCTCGACCAACAGCCCCAGCCGCGGCAAATAGGTCAGCAACCGCCGCAACACAAATTGCAGTTCGCGCGACGCGACGATGCGCTGCGGATTGCCGCCCCGGGCCAGCGCGACGTACAACAACGGCTGTTTTTCGAGCGCCGGCAGCAGCCCGGGCCACGCGCGTCGCACCGCCTCGGCGTCGCCGTGCAACAGGGCCGCCAACACCACGCCCGCCTGCTGCTCCCACGCGATCGGCTGGTCGCCCTTCGGCGGATGGGTCATCGCCGCGCGAATCATCCGCGCCGCGTCGCCCGTTTCGACGCACGCCTCGATGATCTCCTCCGACAGCGTCTCCTTGACGCTGCGCCGCTGATCGTATTCGACCAGCGACTCCTGCGTGCCGCGCGGCGAAGGAATGCGATAGCGATGCACGGCGGCCAGCAACTCGCCCAACCGTCGGCGATTGTCCTCGGCCTGCCGCAGCCAGGCGCCGAGCGACTCGTCCCGATTCGCCACATCCGCCGTTTCGGACGCCGTGGCGCAAAGTTTCCACAATTGCGCGACCGTGGTCAAAAAGTTCAGCCGATTGACGATCCGCTCCGCCTCGCCGACCAACTCGAAATCGACGCCGTCGTCGCCCGTCTCGAACATCTCGCCTTCGACGCCGTCGTCCGCGCTGTCGCGATACGTGACGTGCTCATAGGCCGCGCCGAACAGATCGCTCTCGTCGTCCTCCTCTTCCTCCTCCTCTTCCTCCTCGGGCTGCTGTTCCGTCATCAGACCGCCCCCAAGCACTCCGGCCGCCATTTCAAAATGCGGCGGCTGCCAATACTCCTCCGCATTAGCCTCCAAAAAGTCCAAAAACTTTCGGGCCAGCGGCCACCGTTGCTCGGGCGGAACCGCCGGCTCGCTCTTCGACGCCGATTTCGACTTCTCGTCCTTCTCGTCCGCGTCGCGCTGCCAAAGATCTTCCATCCAAAGCAACGCCAGATCGTGAAACGAATAATCCTCCTCGACCAGCGGAATCTCGTCGGCCTGGCTGAGCCACTGCATCAGCAGGGACATCGCCGCCACCGGATCGCGGCGGTCCAACAGCGTTTCAATCACCAGCGCGTAGGACTTCGGCGCGTGAAACTCGGCCACGTGTCGCCGCCAAAACGCGACGTCGCCCGCCTCCGCCCCGCCTTGATGCCACGCCCGAAGCGCCGCCGCCACATGCTCAGCCGACTCCAACGTCGCCTGACCCGACAGCCCGTCGACCGAGTCGATCTCGACCACGGCGAACCGATCCCACCACCGGGCCAGATGGCTCAATTGCTCGAAAAGCGATTCCTGCAGCGCCGTGTCGCCCGTGGCCGCCGCCGATTTCACGATCCGCACGTACAACGTGAAAATGTCCGCGATCATGTCCAGCAAATCATCGACCCGATGGTCGTGGATGCTGTTTTCCAACGCCGGAAACAGGCTGTATTGGCCGCCGAACCCCAACACGTTCCACGGATCGACCATCGCCCCGCATTCGATCGCCCGATGCAGCAACTCCTCGACCGGCGGCAACTCGGCCGCGGCGTCGGCCAACCGGCCCTGATCGATCGCCAGATGCGCGGTCGAAAGCCGGCAGCGAATGTCGCACGCCATCCGCGCCGACGCGACCGGCACCACCGCCGCCTGTTGAGCCGCCGCGCTGGTGTAGCCGATCGCCGCGAACAGTTGCGCCACATGCACGTGCTGCAACTGCAACGCCCGGCGATTCGCCAAATATTGGTTGAAATGCTGACGCGCTCCGCCGAACGGCTGATGCAGCGCCAGCGATTCCGCCCGCAACCGCTCGGCGTGCGGACCCGTCATTTTCTGAAGCAAGTTCTCGTAAAAAACGTCTCGATACACCGCAATCTTCTCGACCAGCGTCGACAATGTCACCGTCGAATCGTGCGCGTCGGGCCGACTGCCGCTGACGCCCGAGCCCATCAACATCGTGCCGGCCAAAACCGACGCCTCCTCGAAAAGCACCTGCGAGTCCGACAGCCGACCGTGATGGCGAAGCCGGTCCACCATCGCGTCCAACGACGCCTGCTGCAACACGAACCGGCGGCTTCGGCCCGCGTTGTCCAGATGGTTCATGTCCCACTGGCCGAACAAATAGTTCGGACGCTTGTTCACCGGGTGGTCGAAATCGTAGGCCCGCGGGTCCATCGCCAGTTCGTCGAGTTGCTCGGGCACGAACGACGCCTCGAACAGCATCGCGGGATCGGTCGCGTCCAAAATGGCCATCGCCGTTTCGATCAACGCTTGATAGGGACCGGGCGCGGCGCCCGCCTCACGAATCCACAACGGAATCGGACGGACCCACTCGTGCGGATAGGGCTGAATCTTCTGCTCGGTCCGCAACACCGCCACCGGCCGATGCCCGAGATAATCGTTCAACTGATGGACCGCGCCCGAGACGATCCGATCCGTCTCGGACCACGGCGGCCCCTGCTGCAACACCGCCTCGCACATCCGCCCGACGAAAAACGGCTGGAACAGCGACTCCTCGGTCTGGTGAAACAACAGGTCGCGATGGAACTCGCGGTAGGCCGGCAGCGCCGCCTCAAACACCAGCGTCAACACCGCCTCGGCCTGATCGACCTTGCGAAAGATGTCCGACCCGCCGCGGACAGACTGCAACATGTCGACGAGCGTTCTGCCGACCGTCCGCCACACCGGCCGCGCCGCGTCCCCGACCGCCTCGACTCGGCCGAACAACTCGGCCAAATTCTTCAGGAACTGCGGGTCCGACGTGCCCGACGAAAAGTTCAGATAACCCAAGATGTCCTGGATCAGCGAACTCACATCGCCCAGTAGGGTGGGGTCCATGGCCGTGGCTCTCTGCGGGTCAACCGAAACCCCCTCGAGGATCGCAAAACCCTGTCCGACTCAGGGACCGCCCGATCCATCAAGGAAAGCCCCTTATGGTAGGTGGTCAACGCGTTCTCGTCTAGCGGCCCGAGGAAAACAGCCAAAATCACCCACAGCGAGTGATGCCATCCCGCCCACAATGGTTTTTCGGACGTTTTTGACGTGCTTTTTCGCCCGCGTGAGGTTATGATAGAGGGGCTAAATCGGTAAAATGCGATCACTGCAAGGACACCGGAACCATGCCCCGATGTTTTTTGGGCGCTGCGGCGTTCAGCGCCGCCGTCTGCTGCTGTTTTTGTTGTTGCAACCCCGCCCGAGCCGCCGAGCGTGAGCTGATCTCCGAACCGACGGCCGCCCGGCACGGTCTGACCCGCCCCTGGTTCACGCAGGCCCAATTGGATCAAGGCCGCGGACGGCTGCGCGCCATGGTGCTCAGCGGCGGCGTTCTCTACGTGCAAACCGACGGCGCCGTGTTCGAGGCGATCGACGCCGAGACGGGCCGGATGCTTTGGCGAAAACAGGTCGGCCGTCGCGACCGGTTGACCATGCCGCCCGGCGTCGGACACGACGTGCTGGCCGTCCTGAACGGCTCGCACATGTACGTTCTCAACCGGATGACCGGCGAAATGCTTTACGACAAAGAGGTCGGCGGCGCGCCCAGCGCCGCGCCGGGCGTAAGCGACACGCGCGTCTACGTCCCGTTGACGTCCGGTCGCGTCGAGGCCTATCGTTGGGCCCCGCCGCCCCAAGCCGCGCCCGACGCCAACGAAAAGGCCGACGAGAAGACCGACAAGAAGAAGGGCAAAGACTCGGGGGACGATGACTTTCTCAAAAAAGCCCTCAACGCCGAGGAACAACGCAGGAATGAACTCGAGCAGCGCGCCCGTTGGGTGCCGCCGTTGTTCTGCCAATCGAGCAAGCCGGTCCTCACGCAACCCCGCATCACGCGGCAAAACGCCGACGAAGAATACTCCGTGTGGTCGACCGACCGCGGACTGCTGAACATCACGCGCATCGACCGCAAGGCGGAAGACCTGCTCGCGCTGGCGTATCGGTTGGAGACCAAGGCTCCGGTGGTGGGCCGCCCGGCCTATTTGCCGCCCGACCCGAAAATCAAGGGCGACTCCGGTCTGATTCTCGCCGCCTCGCGCGACGGCTTCGTGCATGTGATCCGCCAAAAAGACGGAAGACTCGCCTGGCGATTTTCCACCGGCGATCCGGTCCTTGAGCCGCCCGTGGTCGTCGATCTTCGGGTGTACGTCTGCACCCAACTGGGCGGAATGTACTGCCTGGCCGCCAACGACGGCCGAGTCGCGTGGTTCGCGCCCCGCGCCGTTCAACTGGTCGCCGTCAGCAAGACGAAAGTCTACGCCGCCGACCGCACCGGCCGTTTGCTGGTGCTCGACGGCGCCACGGGCAAGCTGCTCGACACGCTGCCGACCATCGGTCTGCCGCTCAAACTGCGGAACGACGAAACCGATCGCATCTATCTCGCCGACGACTTAGGCCTGATCCAGTGCCTCCACGAGCCCGAACAGCACGAGCCGATCCTCCACGGCAAGGACCGCCGGCAGGCCGAACAAATTCAGTCGGAAGAAACCAAAAAGGGCGAAACGAAGAAACCGGCCGCCAAGAAACCGGCCGCCAAGAGTTCCAAATAAGACGCGTCCCTGCTTGAAAACGCGTGACGGTTTGCGATCGCCGTTGCGTCCCACCCACCGACGGCCACTCCAAAGCCTCCCGTCGGGGGCCTTGACCGTCGAACTGAAAACTCGTAAACCTTCGAATGGTCGATCTTTTTGTTCCCGAAGGGTGTGATGCCATGGACTCGCCGCGTATTCAACGCGCTTTGATCAGTGTCAGCGACAAATTGGGCTTGGCCGACTTCGCCCGCGGCCTGATCGCCGCCGGAATCGAAATCTTCAGCACCGGCGGAACCCGAAAACACCTCGAGACCGAGGGCATTCCCGTCCGCGACGTCTCCGAATACACCGGCTTTCCCGAAATGATGGACGGCCGGCTCAAGACCCTGCACCCCAAGGTCCACGGCGGCATCCTCTGTCGCCACGACAACCCCGAGGACATGCGCGCCTTGGCCGAGCACGGCATCTTGACCTTCGAGTTGGTCGTGGTCAACCTCTATCCGTTCGAGGCCACGGTGGCCCGCAAAGACGTCGCCTACGACGAAGCGATCGAGAAGATCGACATCGGCGGTCCGACGCTGGTCCGCGCGGCCTCCAAAAACCACGCCTTCACAACGATCGCGACCGACGCCTCGCAATATTCGGAGATTCTCGAACAGATCACGGCCCACGGCTGCACCACGCTCGACTTGCGTCGCCGATTGGCCGGCGAGGCCTTCGCCCACACCGCCCGATACGATCAGGCCATCGCCGAGTTCTTCGCCGGCGAAAATCGCGTGGGTCCGTTCTCCGGCGCCGTCACGACCCGCTTCACCCGCAAAACCGTCCTGCGCTACGGCGAGAATCCGCATCAGCAGGCGGCCCTATACGCCCAGTCCGGCGCGTCGGGCGCCAACATCGTCTCCGCCCGGCAGCTTAACGGCAAGGAGCTTTCATACAATAACCTGCTGGACCTCGACAGCGCGTTGGGCATCGTCCGTCAATTCGCCGATCCGGCCGCGGTGGTCGTCAAGCACAACAATCCGTGCGGAGCCGCCGTGGCCGCCACACTGGCCGAGGCCCTGCAACGCGCCATGGAAGGCGATCCGCTCAGCGCGTTCGGCTCGGTCCTCGGTCTGAACCGCGACGTCGACGACGCGACCGCCGAGGTGTTGTCCGCGCCGGGGTTGTTCGTCGAGGCCATCGTCGCCCCGCGATTCGATCCCGTCGCGCTGCGCATCTTGACCACCAAGCCGAAATGGCGCAACAACGTCCGACTGATGGAGGTCGGCCAATTGGGTCCGTCGCCGGTCCACTGGGTGTTTCGCTACCTCGACGGCGGCGCGCTGATGCAAGAGGCCGACGTCCTGCCCGATCCCGAGAATCTATGGCACGTCGTCACCGAGACCCAGCCGACCGACGCCCAGTCGGCCGACTTGCGGTTCGCCTGGGAGATGGTCCGACACGTAAAGTCGAACGCGATCGTGTTGTGCAAGGGCCAAATGTTGCTGGGCGCCGGGGCGGGCCAGATGAGCCGCGTCGATTCGACCGAAATCGCCATCAAGAAGGCGGGCGCACGGGTTGAGGGCTCCGTGCTCGCCTCCGACGCTTTTTTCCCGTTCCCGGACTCGATCGAACGGGCCGCCGCCGCCGGGGTGGCCGCCATCATTCAGCCAGGCGGCTCGAAAAACGACCCGGCCGTCCTTCAAGCCTGCAACCAATTCCATCTGCCGATGATCTTCACCGGCCGTCGACATTTTAAACACTAAGATTGCATTCCGAACGCGCGTCGGAAACGAGTCGCAAGAAAACTCGAAAGAAAAAGGCCATGCCCAACGCTCTCGACAAAATCATCGCCGCGAAACATGAGTACCTCGAAAAGGCGAAGGTCGACGCGCCCGAGTCCTCGCTGCGCGAACAAGTGACCGAGGCCCCGCCGGTCCGCGATTTTCTGGCCGCACTCAGCGGCGCGCCGCCCATCCGGCTCATTGCCGAGGTGAAAAAATCCAGCCCCAGCCGAGGCGCGATCCGCCCGAACTGCGATCCGGCGTCCATCGCCCGCATCTATCAATGGCACGGCGCCGCCTGCGTCAGCGTCTTGACCGACGGCCCGTATTTTCAGGGCAGCCTCGACGATCTGCGGCAAGTCCGCGCGGCGGTCCAACTGCCGGTGCTGCGAAAAGATTTCGTGATCGACCCCTATCAAGTGCTGGAAGCCCGCCAAGCCGGGGCCGACGCCGTGTTGCTGATCGCCGACTGCCTGGAAGGCGGCCAACTGGCGGATCTCTACGCGGCGGTCCACGAGTTGGGCATGACGCCGCTGGTCGAACTGCACGACCCCGACCAACTGGACCGCGTGTTGGAGCTCGGCGCCAAGCTGATCGGCGTGAACAACCGCGACCTGCACACGCTCGAAGTCGATCTGAACCACTCGCTGCGCATGCGGCACATTATTCCCGCCGATCGCATCATGGTCGGCGAGAGCGGCATCCGAAACCGTCAGGACGTCGAACGGCTGGAAACCTCCGGCGTCCAAGCGATGCTGGTCGGCGGCACGCTGATGGCCCGCCGCGACATCGGCAACGCGGTGGACGGGCTGCTCGGAAAGACGTCGTAGAAAAAAAGTCCCCTCTCCCGCCGGGAGAGGGTTAGGGTGAGGGCGAGCAAACAAAAAACGTCCGCTCGCCCTACCGAGTCCGCGCTTTTCCAAACTTCTCCAACCGCTTGCGATTTCGCCGGAAGCCGTCGCCTCGCCCGCGATGTCGTCCTACGACACCATCCTCGCCAGCTTTCGCCCGGTGCTGCTCAGCGGAAAATCCTTCAATTCCGCCGGTCGCACCCAACGCGTCTCCATCGCCGCGCGGTTTGCACACGCCGTGCACTCGGCCTCAAAACACTCCAGCGTGATCTGAAACCGCGTCACGCCGTGCGAAAGCGTTGCTAGCCGCCGGCCGGGTCGGATCGTCGCGCCGGTCAACTCCAAAACGTTTTTCGCCATTTCGCGGTCGATCGCCGAGTCCGCCGAAATCGGAAACCGTGGAAAATCCCAAAGGCCCGCCCAACGCCGTCCCTCGGGCCAACGCAATAACAACAGCCGGCCGCGACGCCGCACCACGACCGCCGCCTCGCGGACCGACTCGCGCCGCGGTTTGATTTTCGGCGAGGGAATTGTCTCTTGTTTTCCCAATTGATTCGCGCGACACTTCGTTGCGATGGGACAGACGTCGCATCGCGGCGATCGGACCGTGCAGACCAGGCTGCCCAAGTCCATCAACGCCTGATTGAACCGCCCGACGTCGCGCCGCGGCAACAACACGTCGGCCGCCGCCCAAAGCAATCGCTGCCCCTCGCTCGACTGCGGCGCACCCTCGTAGCCCAACAGCCGGCTGAACAGCCGCACCGTGTTCGCTTCCAAAATCGGCTCGCGTCGATCGAATGCGATCGAAAGAATCGCCCCGGCCGTGTAGCGTCCGATGCCCGGCAATCGTCGAATGGTTTTGGAGTCGCTTGGAAATTGGCCGCCGTATTGATCGACCAGCATTTTGGCGGCCTCGTGCAACTGTCGCGCGCGGCGATAATAGCCGAGTCCCTCCCAAAGCCGAAGCACCTCGTGCTGGTCAGCCGCGGCCAACGCCTCGACGGTCGGCAGTTTTTTGAGAAAGCGATCGAAATAGCCGCGGACCGTCTCGACTTGCGTCTGCTGAAGCATCACCTCGCTCAGCCACACGGCATACGGATCGCATCGCCGCCGCCACGGCAGATCCCGAGCGTTGGCCGCGTACCACGTCAGCAGTTTTTGCCGCAGCCAGCGTCGCACGGACGGCTCCGGCAACCGCGCGGCCTGCTCGTCGTTGGCCTTGGTGCGGCTCATCGCGTCAAAATCCGATCGCACGCCTCGCAGACGTCCGCCGTCGTGATGGCCGCCATCAGTTCCGGCGACGCGGTGCGGCGTCCGCGCGTAGACCCCTTAAAAAAGGCCTTTTGAAGGGCAATGTGCTGCGGACCGTAAGGCCCGTGAATATCCTTGGGCCATGGTCCGTACAGCCCGACGCACGGCGTGCCGACCGCCGCGGCCAAATGCAGCGGGCCGGTGTCCGACCCGAGGAACAACCGCGCCCGACGCGCCAACGCAGCCAACTCGGACAGCGTGGTTTTTGGGGCCAGCCGCGCGTGGCCTTGCGACCCGGCGACCACGCGCTCGGCCATCGCACGTTCGCCCTCGCCCGCCCAAAGCACCAACGTCGGCAGTCCGCCGGCCGCGCCCAAGTGGGCCGCCACCGCGCCGTAACGGTCCATCGGCCAAAGTTTCGACGGCCAGCCCGCCCCCACATTAATCAGTGCAAACCCTCGTCCCACTTGAAACTTGTCCAAAATTCGTTCGGCGGTTTGAGCGTCTTCCGGCCGCTCGGGAACCGAAAACTGAACCGTCGGCGACTCGATGCCCAGCGGTCGCAGCAGTTGCAAGTTCCGCTCGACGATGTGCGGACCCGGCGTATCGACCGACTCGGTGTTCAACCAAGGACTCAGCTCGCGGCCCCAAGGCGGACCGAACCCCAACCGCCTCGGCGCGCCGGAAAGTCGCGCCAAAATGGCCGCTTTCGTCAGCCCCTGCGCCTCCAACGCGATGTCGAACCGCCGCCCGCGCAATTGACGCCGCAGCCGCCAAAGCGTTTTGGGCGACTTCAGCCATCCGCGCGGCACGGTCAGCACCTCGTCCAGCGCCGGATGGTTTTGGAGCAATTCGGCCGAACGCTGCTCGACGATCCACGTCAAAAAGGCGTCCGGAAACCGCTCCCGCAGCGCGCAAGCGATCGGCATGCTTTGAATCACGTCGCCGATGGCGCTCAATCGAACAATCAAAATCCGAGGCGAGGACATAGCGTGGCATTATAACCGCCGGAAACCGGTTTTCCCAATAGCCCCTTCCGAGCGGCCGCAAGAAGTAGACGCAACCTCCGGGCGTGGTATAATTTAAATAGGTTTGCACCATAGCAAAAGTGGTGACGGGCGAAGACCGCCGACAATTGCGTGGTTTTCGGCGATGCAGCACTTTCGGTTTTCCACGGTTCCATTTAAGCGTCGGCGTCTCTTGGAGCGTTTGGCTGAAAAAAGAAAAACTGTCTACACGGGAAGAGCATGATGACCTATCGCGGCATTGTCAAAAATGGCGTCGTCGTGCTGGGCGACACGATCGAATTGCCTGAAGGCACAGAGGTTAGCGTCTCACCCATCCAACAGGGAGCGAGCTTTCCCGAGGACGGTGTCGCTCTGGTCGAGCAATTTCGTGATGTTATCGGGACGGTCCCCGAATTGCCTTCCGACATGGCCAACCATCACGACCGTTATTTGCACGGGGCCTTCCAACGATGAATCGCGTATTCGCCGACTCGTATTTTTTCTTCGCGATTCTCAATCCTCATGACGCCGCCCATGAAAAGGCGATCGCCGCAGCCCACCGACACCGAGGACCGTTAGTGACGACGGCCTGGGTGCTTACGGAAGTGGCCGACGGGCTCGCCAACACTCCGCATCGCAAGATCTTTCGCCGTTTGCTCGACGATCTCGAATCCAACAAGACGAGTTTGGTCGTGCCGGCGAACTCGGAGACATTTGAAAAGGGCGTGGAATTGTATCATGCGCGGCCCGACGAACCGTGGTCGCTGACCGATTGCATTTCGTTTGTCGTCATGCAGGAAGAAAACGTCACCGAAGCGTTGACCGGTGATCGCCATTTTGAGCAGGCCGGATTCACGGCCCTGTTGAAGTAGAGATAGCGGGGATGCCGCTCTAAATAAAACCGCAGAAAACCGAAAGTGGTGCATCGCCGAAAACTACGC
This sequence comes from Thermoguttaceae bacterium, assembly GCA_039698075.1. Lineage (GTDB taxonomy): Bacteria > Planctomycetota > Planctomycetia > Pirellulales > Thermoguttaceae > JAJFVC01. The sequence continues at coordinate 29,724 of JBDKTJ010000076.1, forward strand.
AATTGTCGGCGTTCTTCGCCCGCCGCCACTTTCTCAATAATGTGGACCTATTTAGTCGCCAAATTCCAGGCGGCCGTCGATGTTTCTTATTATTTTCCCGCATAAGTCGCCATGTCAAAACCGCACGCCCCAACGCCAACCCATCCGCCGCTGCCGATGACGCCCGCCGAACTGGCCGACCGCGGCTGGGACGCCGTCGACGTGGTGTTTGTCACCGGCGACGCCTACGTCGACCACCCGAGTTTCGCCATGGCGCTCTTGGGGCGACTGTTGGAATCCGAAGGGTTTCGCGTGGCCATCCTCAGCCAGCCCGACTGGCGATCCTGCGACGCCTGGCGGCAATTCGGACGCCCGCGGGTTTGCTTCGCCGTCAGCGCCGGCAATATGGACTCGATGCTGAACCACTACACGGCCAACTGCAAGGTGCGCAACGACGACGCCTACAGTCCCGGCGGCCAGATCGGACGTCGCCCCGATCGCGCGACGCTGGCCTATTGCCAACGGGCCCGCGAGGCCTTCCACGGCGTCCCGATCATCGCCGGCGGCGTCGAGGCCAGCCTGCGACGTCTGGCCCACTACGACTACTGGAGCGACAAAGTCCGCCGCCCGATCCTGTTGGACGCCAAGGCCGATCTGCTCGTGTTCGGCATGGGCGAGCATCCGTTGGTCGAAATCGTCAAACGTCTGGCCGCCGGCGAACCCGTCCGTCAACTCCGCAACCTTCGCGGCACAGCCTATCGGGTCGGAGCGAAAGAAAAGGGATTAGGAATTAGCGATGGGGGATTAGCGGAAGCGTCGTCTGAATCCAATCCCCAATCCCTACCCTTGTTGCTTCCCAGCTATGAAGAGGTTTCGACCGACCACGCCGCGTTCGCCGCGATGACTCGCACGATCCTCGAACAAACGGACCCGTCGAGCGGACGCCCCTTGTTGCAACGCTGCGGGCCCGAGGCCGTGGTGGTCAATCCGCCGGCCGAGCCGCTTTCGCAGGCCGAGATGGACCGCGTCTATGGATTGCCGTTCACGCGTCGCCCACACCCAAGCTACGGCCGTCAAAAAATCCCGGCGTTCGAGGTGGTCCAAGACTCGATTCAGATCGTCCGCGGCTGTTTTGGCGGCTGCGCGTTCTGCTCGATCGCCGTGCACGAGGGCCGCATCATCCAAAGCCGCAGCGAGGCGTCCGTGCTGGCCGAAATCCGCCGCGTCGCCCAGTCGCCCGGCTTTTCGGGCACGATCAGCGACCTGGGCGGACCGACCGCCAATATGTACGCGATGAACTGCACGCAGCCCGACCAGCGAACGAAATGCCGCCGAACGAGCTGCCTCTGTCCGAAAATCTGCCACCGATTGAACACCGATCACGCGCCGCTCATTCACCTGCTCGAAGCGGCCCGGCGCGTGCCCGGCGTCCGGCGCGTTCTGGTGGCCTCGGGCATCCGCATGGATCTGGCCCTGTGCAGTCCCGCGTTCATCGCCCAGTTGGCCCACCATCACACCGGCGGCCTGTTGAAAGTCGCCCCGGAACACGTCGTCCCCGAAGTGCTGCGGCGAATGAACAAGCCGCCGGTCGAGACGTTCGAGGCCTTCGCCGAACAATTTCGCCGCGAGGCCGCGTCGGCCGGCAAAGAAGAATACCTGACGCCGTATCTGTTGGCCGGTCACCCCGGTTGCGATCTGCCGGCGATGATCGAGCTGGCGTTGTATCTGAAACGCCACGGGCTGAAACCCGACAAGGTGCAAGACTTCATCCCCGGCCCGATGGACGTCGCCACGTGCATGTACTGGACGGGCCTCGACCCGATGACGGGCCAAACCGTGTACGTGCCGCGCGGCCAACGCATGCGCCGACTGCAACGGGCGCTGCTGCAATGGTTCAAGCCCGAAAACTACGCGTCCGCCTGCGAAGCCTTGCTCGAAGCCGGCCGCTCGGATCTGATCGGCGATCGTCCCGAATGCCTGATTCCGTCGCATCCGCCGAGACACGCCGCAACGACCAAACGTCCGAGGGCCGGGAGCCAAAAAAAATCCGGCGTCGGCTACCGCCCGCATCGAACATCGACGCGGCGAAAAAAGTGAACGGCGTCTGAAAACCGAGAGGCGAACAAGAACCAAAAGCCACGCCGCCCGATCATTTCTTCTCAGCAGGTTTTGCCGTTTTTTGGTCGCCGGTCTTTTCTTCGGAAAGCAGCTCGCGCCAAGGTTTTTGGGCCTGGTAACTCTTCAACTCCTTATGGAGCGAATCGTCGTGGTCCTTGTCGCCGATCTCGACGGCCTTGGTCGACCACTTGACGGCGTTTTGAAAATCGCCGGTCTCGGCATAGGCCGCGGCCAACGTGCTGAGGATGTAGGCCAGCTTGTAGTCGCTCGTCTTGCACGCCTTGGCGGCCAATTCCAACGCGCGCCGACCGTCTCGCAATTTCGCGTCCGGGGAGGTGGCCAACACCCACGCCAAATTGTTCAGCAGCCCATAATCGTCGGGCTGGAACTTCAAAGCCTTTTCGTAGTCGGCCAGAGCTTCCGATTGCCGACCCATGTTCAACAGCATGTCGCCGCGTCCGCGCAACGCCTGCCATTGGTTAGGCTCGTCGGCCAGCAATTCCGTGTAGGTCTCGATCGCCTTGGCGGTTTTCTTCCCCGCGCCGTACAACATCGCCAGTTGCAGCCGAACGACCGAATCCTTCGGCTCCCTTTCCAAAATCTTCCGAACGTCCGCAATGGCGTCGTCGTACCGTTTGGCGGCGATGAACAACACCGCGCGCATCCGAAGTCCCTCGGACAGTCGCGGACGCAGCTTCAACACTCGGTTCACGTCGGCCAGCGCCTTGTCCGTCTCGCCCTTTTCCTGATAGACGCTCGCCCGCATCAGCAAAACCCCAATATTGTCGGGGTCCATCGCCAACGCCTGGCTGAGTTCCTCCAAAGCCGCCGCCAAATTGGTCTGCAACAGACGAACCCGAGCCCGCTGCACCAGCGGCATCAGCGAATCCGGACTCACCTGCCGGGCCTTGTTCAACACGTCCAGCGCTTCCGTGTATCGCTTCAGCCGCGACAACACCACGGCCTTCGCCCCGTACGCCGACAGATCGGCCGGCTCCAGTTCGATCGCCTTGTCCAGATCGACCAGCGCCTGATCGGCTTTTTTCATCTCGTTGAAAAGCACGGCTCGCGCGCGCAGCATATCGGCGCTGTCCGGGGCCAACCGCACGGCCTCGTTCAAATCGGCGAGCTTCTTCTCCGGCGAATCTTGCAGACCCGACCGCAACAGATAGGCCTTCGCTTCCGAAGCCGGCTCGTCGAATCTCGCTTGAATCGCGCGGTCGAGCGACCGCCGCGCCTGACGAACGTCGCCGCCCGGCAGCAAACACAACTGCGCGATCAGCAGATGCGCCTCCGCCTGCTTCGGATCCAACTTCACGGTCCGCTCCAGATCGGCCACCGCGAATTGACGATTCCGGCGAAAGTCGGACGGCGAGCCGGCGCCGGCCAACAGATGCTTGGCGACCTCCTGAGCCCGCTGCAAAAGCGTCGACGCCAGCAGCTTTTGGGCGAATTCCGTGTTGCCCGGGCTCAAACCCTTCTGAATCGCGCTGTCGGCCAGCCGGATCACCTCGCTCAAATCGCTGATCGTGTCGGCGTTCAGCTTGGCTTCCAACGCCTTGTCGAGGTCTCCTTGCCCCAGGTCCGCCGCTTGCACCACGGCGACCACCGACATCAGCGCGACCATCGACAGCATGGACGAAATTCGAATCATCACGGACAAAATCCCTTCCTTGGTGCGACCGCCTCTTGGCCGGCGTGAATCTTCGCGGCGCGATTGGCCGCTATTATAAAACGCAACTCCTCGCGACGCGATTCGCCGCTATTATAAAAATTCCCCGATTTCGGCGAAAGCGGAGAACGTCTCGGTCGCGCAAACGCTCGCCTCACTGAAACGCCTGCTCGTCCGTCGGAAATTTTCCCTCGCGCACCTCGTCGCGGAACTGCCCGACCGCTTGGACAACCGTTTCCTTCAGATTCGCGTACCGTTTGACGTGACGCGGCGCACGGTCGAGCGTCAGACCGAGCAAATCGTGCAACACCAGCACCTGGCCGTCGCAGCCCGCCCCCGCGCCGATGCCGATCGTCGGAATCTTCAGCGCGGCGGTCACCTCGGCGGCCAACCCGGCCGGCACGCACTCCAACACGACCGAAAACGCCCCGGCCCGCTCGGCGGCCTCCGCGTCGGCCATCAACTGATCGTGATCGCGCTGCACCCGATAGCCGCCCAACTGACAAATGTTTTGAGGACGCAGTCCGCAATGCGCCATGACCGGAATGCCGGCCGACGCAAGGGCCGCAATCACTTCCGCCCGCTCCGCCCCGCCTTCCAACTTGACCGCCTGGCAGCCGGTTTCCTTCAGCACCCGGGCCGCATTTTCGATCGCGCGATGCACGCCCAGCAGAAAACTTGGAAACGGCAGGTCGACCACGGTCAACGCATGTTGCACCGCCCGACCGACCATCTCCGCGTGATAAATCATCTGGTCGAGCGTGACCGGCAACGTGTTCGGACGACCCTGCACCACCATCCCGACGCTGTCGCCCACCAAAATGCACTCGACCTCGGCCGCGTCGACCAGCCGGGCCGACGTGTAGTCGTAGGCCGTCACCACGGTGATCTTGCGACCCGCCTCCTTCATCGCAACCAACTGGGGGACGGTCATCTTTTTGGGGGGAACGTCTTTCATCACAACCCAACCGTTCGAGTCCAACGACATACCATCCCTCTATTTTAGTCCGAAGCAACATCCCACAACAATAGGCAAAACACCTCTAATTGGTGGTTCATTCAACAAAATCTGCTGGCCAAAACCGGATTCGAGGGGTATCTTGAACGATAAGGAAAGGATTTTTTACCATGTCAACTCGATCGGTTCTCTCCGGCGCGCTGCTGTTGGCGATTTTGACCGTCGACCTCGCGGCGGCTTCCGCCCAAGCGGTCACCCCCTCCTACCCCTACGTGCGAAAACAAACACTCCGGCAGCAGCAGCAACAACAGCAACAACAACAGCAGCAACAGAGGCAACAAGCGCTCACCGGCCAGCCGACCGACATCGAAGGCACGTTGGTCGGCGCGTCGCGCGGCATCTTGCAGATCCTCGACAACAAGCGCCAAACCTGGCGCGTCGGCGTCGTGCCCACCACCAAAATCCACGTCACCGGAACCGCCGGCGTCGACTCGCTTCGGACCGGCACGGTCGTCGAGTTCCAGGCTGAAATCGACCAACACGGCGCCATCGCGGGCAAGGTCGGCGAGTTGTCGATCGTCAGCCTTTCGCAAGACAAGCGATTGGGGCTCTATCCGTCGGGCGGCGGAGCGACGGATCTTCATCCGGGAGCGGCCAAGAAAGCGGCCGGCCCCAAACCGACCAAAGCGGCCAAGCACGGCGCGCCGGCGCCCGGTTCCTATCGCATCGTCGGACAGTTGAACATCAACCGCAACAAGGTGACCGTCCACGCGGACCGATACAACCTGCCGTTGGAGCTATCCGATTCGCCGACCATCGCCATCGATTCGAACGATTGCACGATGGCCTCGCGCGGCGACAAGGTCTCCGTCAAAGGCATGTTGGTCCCCAACCGAATCGGCCAGATGTACGCGTCGGACATCAAGATCGAACTCGGCGGATCGTTCGGCGGCAAGAAGGGTCTTTCCAACACGAACAAACCGGCCAAAAAGCCCGCCCAATCCGACCCCGGCCAACAGCCCTAGTGTAAGTGTCTTGTAAATGATGGCATTTATTGTGCACAATCTAGGGTGCCATGCCCACGCTTGTCGTGGGCATGAAGAGACGGCAAACATGCTTGCTGTCTCGCTGCGATCGCTTAGCAAGCATGACGCCCAACCTCTCGCCGCATCACCTCGTCGAACCATGTTGTGGGGCTCGATTCATCTCTTTGAGCGATTCTTTTCTGTCGCCACGTCGTTCGTAGCATTTCGGCAACTAGGAACGCGAGGATGTGATCGTCTTGTCGCCCGGCGGCGCTTGCATCGACGGCGATGAAGGGGCCGCTAATCCGACTGCACACCGCCAGAGAAAAAAGACCACCGCCCAAAATGCCGTCGCTTCCAGCGAGGCCCAAATAAGACGGGCATTGCTTTGTTGATTCTGACAACCGTCCAACCCGTACGTCGCGCCGCAAATCGCACTTAATAAACATCCCGCCAGGCTCCACCCTACGGCGAGTCTCACAATTCGAGGCCAAGTCCGCGGTTCACAACGCTAACTGAACCCATCCTGAAACGCAAAAACGAAATCGACTTGCGGCTCGGTCAACATGGCAAGTTGTTCCCGTCCGAAGATTTTTGACTTTCATAAGTCAAGAACACCACAAGTACCACTTTGCTCATGCTTATCACCATGTTACACACGACTCATTTTTTCACACTCATACGAACACTGGCTGTGCCTGATGTTCCATCCCCATTAGCTTGAGTCAAAAGAATATCGTAGTCACCAGGTTTGACTTTCGCTTTCAAAACATCCATGACGGAAGGTGCGATCGTTGTCGAAAAGCTATAGGGCTTACCACTTTTCCCACTTCTTATAACAGCACCGTTATGGTCGAGAAACTGCAACTCCACGGAAAAACGATCATAGTTATTTCCTTTTGGTGGTCCGCGAATTTCAAAAACGACGTCGAATGGTATCAGTTTTTTCTCCCGCGGTTCGAATGGGGCACTATTTATATCCGCGTTTTTTCCAGGGAACCAACCTAGTGATTCCAACAGTGAACAAGGCGTCACTTTTATCCGGTCCACATGCCCTCCACGTCGCCACGAAATGTTTTCGAATGCCATTTTTCCATAAAGCCTCACAGTCACACCACCGTTAGGTTCTGTCCTCAATTGACCATTCAATTCAGAACGGTTATCTGGCATCCAAACAATTTCGGGTTCGAAAAAATCTGTTATGGTTGATAAATTTGCCAAAAAAGCAATCAAGCCACCTAAAACAACCACACTACCTAATAAAAATGTCTTCCAATTACGTTTCCACCTCGTTTCCCCAATAGTCTTCATCACTATCTTTTTTTTCGTGCGGCGCGTTTTGCTGCGAGTCATAGAAATATTGGCCCCTTCAATCGAGATGGAATCGTGGCTATCAGAAATTGACCGTTCGACTTTTCCTATTGTGCAAAACAGCCAGCAGAGCATCGCTACAAAAGACACCTTCCGTAGTCTGTCCGTCCACATCAGGTTAACCGTGACGACAAAAATAGCAATTCTACCATGGTTTTGGCCTCACAATGGCGTCCCCTCTCGACCATCATTTCCCCTCTGTTTTCTGCACCTATTGGCATGTTGTCATCGCGCACCGGGGGCTGCGCCATGACAACCACCGGGGTGCGCGACGACAATTGCCCTCGTGACAATTTCACTTACGTCGCTGAACCAAACAACGGCGGTCGACGCAACTCATTACTCACAAAGAAATTGCAACGCACCGAAACACCACGCGAATCGTCGCAACTTAATTCCGCCATTTTTCGCCTTTTTCACGCCTAATTCCGCACTCAGAACGAACAACTCTAACCGATTGCCGGATAAGATGTTACGAATGGCCGAGAATCCAAAAACCCAAAGATTTTTTGGAATTCCCCAACGCATGGGTGGCTTGATCTCGCTTCGCATTTTATCGTGTCAAACCCCTTGTTTCTAGGCGTTTTTTTGGCCGCCGCCAGGTCCGCGAAAAAATGGTGCGACCCCAAAGGCGGCGAAAAACCGTCCCCAAGTCCCCGCCCTCTCGAAAACCGAGCCGTTTGCACCGTCGTGCGCGAGCGTCGTACGACAGGCATTGCCGAATGCGTGAGGCCCTCCAACCGTAGTCGAAACCCCCGCCCGGTTGCCGATCGTCCGAATGCCGGGTATAATTTCGGGTTTGTTTCAGGTTCGGGGCCGCTTGCTCGGCCGAAACCATCAGACACGCCCTCGCATCTCGCGGGGGAGCCTTTTTACTATTGTGGAAACGTAAGGAGAAACGCCGTGGCTATTCGAGTTGGTATTAACGGGTTCGGCCGCATCGGGCGACTGGTCTTCCGTGCGATTTGCGATCAAGGTTTGCTGGGCAAGGAAATCGAAGTCGTTGCGGTCAATGACCTCGTTCCCGCCGATAACCTCGCGTACTTGGTCAAGTACGATTCGACGCAGGGCAAGTTCCCCGGCACGGTCACCTGCGAAAAGTCCAGCCCGAGCGTCGCCGAGCCGGACGTCTTGGTCGTCAACGGCCAGAAGATTAAGTGTTTGGCCATCAAGGAAGGTCCGGCCGCGTTGCCGTGGAAAGACCTCAAGGTGGACATCGTCATCGAGTCGACCGGTCTGTTCACCGACGCCACGAAGGCCAAGGGCCATCTGGAAGCCGGCGCGAAGAAGGTCATCATCTCGGCGCCCGCCAAGAACGAAGACATCACGATCGTCTTGGGCGTCAACGGCGACAAGTACGATCCGGCCAAGCACAACATCATCTCGAACGCAAGCTGCACGACGAACTGCCTCGCGCCGGTCGTCCACGTGTTGCTGAAGGAAGGTTTTGGCGTTGAAGAAGGCCTGATGACGACGATCCACAGCTACACCGCCACCCAGAAGACCGTCGACGGCCCGTCGAAGAAGGACTGGAAGGGCGGTCGTTCGGCGGCCATCAACATCATCCCCTCAACCACCGGCGCCGCGAAGGCCGTCGGCCTGGCGATCCCCGAAGTCAAGGGCAAGCTGACCGGCATGTCCTTCCGCGTGCCGACGCCCACGGTGAGCGTGGTCGACCTGACCGTCCGCACGATCAAGGAAACCAGCTACGCCGAGATCAAGGCCGCCATGAAAAAGGCCAGCGAGACCTATCTGAAGGGCATTTTGGGCTACACCGAGGACGAAGTGGTTTCGAGCGACTTCATCCACGACGCCCATTCCAGCATTTTCGACGCCGGCAGCGGCATCGAATTGAGCAAGAAGTTCTTCAAGCTGGTCAGTTGGTACGACAACGAATGGGGCTACTCGAACCGCACGGTCGATCTGGTTCGCATCGTCGGCAAGAAGCTGTAGTTTCGCTCGTGCCCCGAGCACGAACAACATTCAAAAACGATTTCTGCGGCGTCGATTCTCCAAAAGGGTCGACGCCGCGATCGTTTCTTGGTACGGTAAGAGCGTCTGGTGCGGTTTCACTCTCGCTGTAGCGTGTTGGGTGCCATGCCCACGCTTGTCGTGGGCATGTTTTCCCGAGAAGATCGCACCATGGCCACGCAAGCGTGGCCATGGCACCCTATTGTGAATCTGCTCTAATGAAATGAAGGGTTCTTCACGGCCCTGTCCCGCCGACGGCCATGCAGGGTCCGCTGGCAGACAGGATGACTCATTCTGATCGAACGGCTCCAAAATCCATGCCATCCGTACCAGGATTTGATCGCAACCCCGGAGAAATGCCGCAAAGCGGCTGCGGCACGTTGTTGATCGGCGCACTGGTCGGATTGGCCTTCGCAGCGGCCATGCTCTGGCTTGCGATCTACGCAACCAATCTGGTCGAAAGCGGCTTCAACCGTTGAACCGGGTGGCCAACAGAGAGACGTTCTGGCCGCCGAACCCGAAACTGTTGCTCAACGCCGCGTCGCAACGATGCGACCGGGCCTCGTTCGGCACGTAATCCAGATCGCACTCGGGATCGGGATTCTCGTAGTTGATCGTCGGCGGCACGATGTTGTCGCGGATCGCCAGCAGGCAAAGAATCAACTCGGTCGCCCCGGCCGCGGCGATCAAGTGGCCCATCATGCTCTTCGTGCTCGAAACCGGAATCTTGTACGCCCGATCGCCGAACACCTTCTTGATGGCCAGCGTTTCCACCTTGTCGTTGACCGACGTGCTGGTGCCGTGCGCGTTGATGTAATCGACCTGCTCGCTGTTGCAGCCCGCGTCGTCCATCGCCATCTTGATGCAACTGATCGCGCCGCGGCCTTCGGGATGCGTGTCGGTGATGCGAAAGGCGTCGGCCGTCGAGCCGTACCCGGCCAGCTCGCCGTAAATCCGCGCGCCGCGCGACTTCGCATGTTCCAGCGATTCGAGAATGACCATGCCGGCGCCTTCGCCCAACACGAACCCGTCGCGGTCGCGGTCGAACGGACGCGAAGCCCGCGCCGGCTCGTCATTCCGCGTGCTCAGGGCCGTCAATAGATTGAAACCGGTCACGCCGAACGGATGAATCATCGTGTGGCAGCCGCCGGCCAACATCACGTCGACCTCGCCGCGGCGAATCAACTCGGTCGCCTCGCCGATCGCCTGACTGCTGGCCGCACAGGCCGTCAAACAGTTGACGTTCGGCCCCTGGGCGTTGAACAAGCTGGCCAGATGTCCGGCGGGCATGTTCGGCTCTTGCTCCAGCTCGGCGATCGGATTGAGGATTTCGAGGCCCTTTTGCGTGAACTTGGCCATGTCCAACGTCGTGCCGCCGTTCAGGCCGGCCATCATCATCGTCGTGAACCGTTCGAAATCCTGCTGACCTTCGCCGCTGCCGGTGTAGACCCCGAACCGCGTCGGATTGACCCGACTCCGATCGAGACCCGAGTCGGCCATCGCCTTTTTGGCGGCCCCGACGGCAAATCGCGTGTGCAACCCCTGATGGACCCAATCGGCGGGATTCTCGCCCACGTCCGAAAGATCCCAATCGCGCACCTCGGCCGAAATTTTCGTCGGGAAGTTCGACGCGTCGAATCGCGTGGTGTAACCGACGCCCGACTCGCCGTTCAACAGACGACGCCAAACCGTTTCAATGTCGGCGCCCAACGGAGTGACGCAGCCGATGCCGGTGACGACAACGCGATTTCGCATAGTTTAGGTTCCTTCGGCGGCTTGGACCAGATGCGGCGGCGGCTTCAAAGGACCGCCGTCGGCGGCGTGACCGATCTCGAACGCCCCCAGCAACCGCATCATCCTCAAAAACGTCTCCGGATCGAACAGGCTGCCCAGACTGGCGTCGTTCAAATGGGCGAACACGATCTCCGCCTGCGCGTGCAACACGTCGCCCTTGTGGCTGGTGGCCGTCACCATCGCGCCTTCCGGCCGGATGTATTCCACCGTGGCCGTATAGGTAAGCGTGTCGCCAGGCACCGCACCGCTGTAAAAAACCACCTTCGGCAGCTTCGCCAGCACGACCTTCTCGGTGAACCGGCTGTGCTCGCAGACCAGCAACCCGCCCGTCTGCGCCATGCCCTCGATCACCAGGGAACTCGGCATCAGCGGATATTGGGGGAAATGATCGTGCAGGTGATCTTCGGCCAAGGAGATGTTCTTGATCGCCTTGGCGCGACGCCCGCTCTCAAACTCGATGAAACGATCAATCCAATACCACCGCATCGCAAACGCCCCTGAGTCGGTCGTTGTCAGCCATCAGCCTTTTGACGATTTCACCGCCTGACCACTGGCCACTGCTTACTCGGTCACCTCGACCTTGCCTTCCACAAACCGGCACATGTCGGCAACGGTCAGCAGATTGCCGAAATCCTGCACGACCGGATTTTTGGCGAAATCGTCCAGGTTGGCGAACGGCATCCGTTTGCGCAACTCGGCGACACCCTGCTCGGTCACCTTGCCGTCCTGAACGTATTTGGCGTCGGTCAAAATGTCCTCGGGAAACAGCTCGCCGCGGGGAATCTTGATGTCGAACGCTTTTTCCAGCCGGAAAACGATGTCGAGGAAGTCGATCGACTCCGCGCCCAGGTCGCCCACCAACGTGGCCTCGGGGGTAACGTCCTCTTCATCCACGCCCAACGCGTCGACCAATGCAGCCTGAATCTTCTCGAAAATCTCTTCCTTTGTCGGCATGACGATCAAACCTCCAGAAAATGAAAAACGTCGTTATTTCCTTAAAAACAGTTCCCCCATCGCCGGTTCCGACGCACTTCGGCGTCGCGTCTGTCGCGGCGGGGAACGATCCTAATATCCGCCCAAACTCAAACCGCCATCGACCCGCACCACTTGACCGGTTAAATACGCCGCGTCCTCGCTGGCCAAAAAGGCCACAGTCGAGGCGATTTCCTCCGGTTTCCCGATGCGCTTCATCGGGATCATTTTTTTGATCAGGTCGCCGGCCACGCCGCGGACCACTTGACTCATGTCCGTCTCGATCATGCCCGGCGCCACGGCGTTGACGCGAACATTGCGCGGGGCCAATTCCTTGGCCAGCGCCCGAGTCAACCCATTGATGCCGCCCTTGCTGGCGGCGTAATTCACCTGTCCGCGGGCGGCGAACTCCGAGGCCGTGCTCGAGAGGTTCACGATGCTGCCGCGCCGCTTCATCATCATGGGCTGCGTCACCGCATGACAGTAATTAAACGTGCCGCCCAGGTTGGTGTCGATCACCTCGCGCCACTGATCCTGCGTCATCGCGCCCAGCAACCCGTCATGGACGATGCCAGCCGAATTGACCAAGATGTCAATCGCCCCCCACAGTTCAAACAGAGGATCGACGATCGCGTGCGCTCGCTGCAAATCGCGGACATCGGCCTGAAAAGCCTGCACGTCGGCGCCGGTCGCTTGCAATTCGGCCACCAGAGCGTCGGCCGCCTGTTGGTTGCTGTGATACACAAAAGCCACTTTGGCGCCTTCGGCCGCCAGCCTGGTCACACAGGCGCGGCCAATGCCGCGACTGCCGCCGGTCACGATCGCCGTTTTACCTTCAAGTCGCATGACGTCGATGGGTTAGGTTTTGGTTGTTGGAGCGGACAAATCCACACGCGATTGCTGCAACATGAAAAGCTGCTGACGCAAATCTCGAACAGTCGCTCGATCGGCCACCGCCAAGGATGGATTGCGGTCCGCCAGGTTGTAACAGGTCAGCGTCAGCCGAGCGTTCAAAATAATTCGACCGCTTACCGTTCCGTACGCCTTCAGCTTCACCTCGCCGTCGTCAAACTTCAACACTTCGGCCGTAACCGCCAACGTTTGGCCCGGCTCGATAAATTGCGCATACTTCACATTGTTGGCCTGCTTCAGCACCACAATGCTGTGCGCGAAATCCTCGCTGACCCGCACCAGCCACGCCCCAGCCTGCGTCATCGCCTCGAGCATCAACACGCCCGGCATCACCGGAAAGTGCGGAAAGTGATCGGCCAAATACTCTTCGGTCATCGTCAACGACTTCACCGCCGTGATCCGCACACACGGTTCCAGTTCGACAATCCGATCAATCAACGAAAACCGCATGGGATCTTCGGAAGAATACTTGGTCTGGGCAAAATACGACCATCGGCATTCAGATCGGCAAGGCAGCGGCCATTTTGCTGAAATTCCCAGAACGTCCGACCTATTGATCGGTCCGCCTGCATTTCCTTGCCGACCCTCAACAGGTCGTGAAATCCAAACCAAACAGTATATCGGCCGAGCCACCCGTCCACAACCGCATTCGCGCGAAGCTGGCTAAATTCGCAGTCAGAACGCCCAAATAATGCAATTTAGGCAATTTAGGCAGCCACACAGCAGTCACCAAGGCACGATTATTTGCCCGACCGAACCTTTTCACCCGGTTTGGCCCCTTCCGACGAAGTCTTTTCCGGGGCTTTACCGCAATCGACTAGAATATATCCAGCCCAAAAGAAGGGACACCCAGCCTTAGGGGGCTCATCCGTCGGGACTCGCTTAATCCGGGGCTCTGCATCGAGATTCACCCGCGAATCGGACACAACCAGGACGGCCCGTTGCCACGCGTCCGCCGGAGTCGCATGAGGCAACTCCTGGACAAACTCACGAACCAGATCAAAACTGGTCTGACCACCGGTGCGCCAACGACTCAGCAACACCGTCCTCGCACCATTGGCCATCAAGCCGCAAACGGACAAGAAAACTTCTTCGCCGGGCGGTCCAGATCGAACTTTTTTGAGCCCCTCTTCGGCGATGGTGTGGAAGCCAGGCAAAACAACCACATCAGGGCCGCCCCACGGCAACGCAAGCCAGTCGGCCAACGTGTTGCCCTTCTTGGTTCGGTCAATCGGTGCGGGAGACCAATCATAGGGACCTTGGTTCTGTTCGATCGCCGGAAGATCTTCAAGCACGATCAATTGCCGAAACAAAGTGCTATAGACCGACGTCGGCGCCGGAGGCGGCGACTTGATCGCCACGGCGCTGGGCACGACCTTGACCAACTGCTCAAAGGCCTTGCGGGCTACCGCCTCATCGGCTCGTGGATACAGTCGTCCCAACACCACGGCCGTGTTGCCGGCGGCGCGGCTTGCGCCAGGCGTAAAAACCAGCGACAACATGGGTGCGTACCGGATGCGAAACCGCGTCATCCATGATTGTGGCTGGGCGTCGGCCGTCACCTGCATCGCGTCGAATGGCAAATACCATAAGATGCCGTCCGGAACAATCACCAACTCGTCAAAGGGCTGTGAAAAATCGGCCGCCGAGCCTTTGAACAACACGTCCGCGACACGCTGGGACGCTGCGATCCATTTCGGTTCCGAGATTCCCTTGACCGTCATCTCTTGGTTTTGCTGATACTGCCCCAATTCGTGAAGCATATTCTGAATTGGCTTCGTCAGGGATGCCATCGAACCGACCTCCCACATGGCCGATCGCTGATTGTTCAGTAAAAATCCATACAGACGGCGCGAAGTGGCAAAAAACACCAAGGCGGCGTGTTTGTCGGGCAATTGTTTCTGTATCGCAAGCGTTTTGCATCGCGGCGGAAACGCCATGTCGGCCGGCTCACGACGCAACGCGATTTCATGGAGGATCGCTTCCTGCCTGGCGGCAAGCGACGCCAACTCATTGAGTCCTCGCATCTGTTCTTGCACGGCGGCTTGCGTATTCGGCGTCAGAGGCAACTTCGTCAGCAAGTCGCGAATCCGTTGCGATTTCTGCGATAGTTGGTCGTAGATCGGATATCGGCTCAATAAATCTTGGCGCTGTAGAAGGGCCTCTTGCGTCAGACGATCTTTCGGCCCTTCGAGCAACCATCGCAACGATTCGATGCGCCCGCCAAGTTCGAGCGATTTAAAAAATCGACGCCTGCGAATTTGCTCGGCCACATCCAACGACACGGCCGCTTCCTTGCGGTCCAACGTCAATTCAAACCAATGTTCCATCGCCAACGGGATCGGTACGATCAACGAAGCGAGCGACTCCATCGGGTCGGACAACCAGTCGTTGGAACGAGGTTCCCGGAGCACTTCGGCAAACAATTCAGCCGCCGCGCGCGGCGTAACACCGCCGCCGACATAAAGCTGATCCGTCCAAGCGACCTGAAACAGTCGCAAGGATCCACGACGCATGTAGTCCATCGCCTTGACCAACGCGGCGTTGCCGTCGCTGATCCGCTGTTGCTGAAACGCCGCCGATGCCGCAAGATATTGGAATCGAGCCCCAAGGGCGCCATTGCCCATGTCGCGACGCCCGATCACCGCGCGAGCCTCCTCCAACGCCGCCGTCGCCTGTCGCGAGTGCCCCAAGATGATGCGGTTTTCTGCCGCACAAAGCAGCAACGACGCCTGCAATTGCCGCATGTTGTTTCGCTTGGCCCAGAGGATGGCGGGCTCCAAGGGTTTAAAAAAACCCTTTTCGTTGGAGATTATGTGCGTGAGAAACCAACCGCGGAAAGCCTCTTCCAAAACAACGCCGTCGGAATAATTGACGGCCGCGTAAGTGGCTTCCTCGAAAAACTTCGCGGCGGCCGGCCATTCGCCACGTTGCATCGCCAACCGGCCAAGCTCCAGCAACGCCACACAAGTCATCGGATGATCGTACGTGCCGGCGGCCGTCATGGCCCTTTGCAGACACGCAACAGCCTGCGAGTCCTTCCCAGCGGCCGAAAAAGCCAGTCCACGCTCCAAATCGACCCAGACTTCGGACCAATGATTCGGCACACCGATCGATCGACTCGTGGCGGCCAACACGTCATTGGTCAGCGAGTCATATTTTGAGGCAGGCCCCAACAGCGTCGCCCGACGCCGCATCGCCAGCGCGGTGGCCCGCACGATTTCTTGCGGCGTAATTGGAAATCCGTTGGCCCGCTGTACGATGCCCGTTTGATAGGCCTCATTCAGGGTCAGTTGCCCCTGTAAAATCAACACGGTTTTTGGATAGGCACCCAACTGCGACTGCCGCAGACTGGTTCCCCAAGGCACCATCTTGCGCGAGCCCGCCCCCGCCAAACGAATCGCGGGCGAAAACTGCACCTTGCTCATCCAATCAGGGAACGATTGAAATAACTGCAGTGCGGCGGTGTAGTGTTTGATCGCCTCATCCAGCATGCCCATTTGGTAACAGCACTCCCCGCACATCGTCTCATAGCAAATCGAATCGATCCACCGCGATTGGGTCGTTTTGATGGATCCACGACACTCCGTCTGAAAGGTGCGCAACGCCGAACGGAGATAGTCGCCATCGTACATGGCGCTAATGCCCACATAATAGAGCGAGGTGGGCACGGTTCGTTCGCTGGAGGCAAGCTGTGCAACACCGGCCATCGGCCAAGTCAGCACCACGATGGCCGCCGTCACGGCTGTTCGGAAAACACGGGTATGCGTCATGCCGCCAATCCCTTCGCCCACAGCTTCGCCCATTCTAAGATCTTACTTCGCCGGCGAGGGGATTTCCAGGAAAAACGGCAACCCACCGGGCCGTCGAACCCACATGGGGACGTCGATCCCCAATCTCGCGTTCTCCGTAGAAAATTACGCCCGAAAGAACTGCCATTTTGGCAGCGCCGTCGCGTAGCCGTTTTCCATGAAAATTGGCTAAAAGTCCTTGTCCACCAATCAGTAACGACTCACCCGGCCCGATTCGGCATGGTCTTTGCTTGGTACATTTGTTTGTCGAACTCGTTTGGAGACCGGTCTAGATTAGACAAAACCCAGCGAAGGAGGACATAAATCATGTATCGAGATTCACGGTATCCGTTTCACCAGCTTCGTCGCGAGATGGATCGGCTGTTGGGCGGTTTTTTCGGGCCTGCAGCGGAGGTGCTGCTGCCGCCGGTGTTTCGCGGTCAGCCCGCGGTGAATGTTTGGGAGCAAGGCGATGCCTTGCAGGTGGAGATGGAAGTTCCAGGCATAAAACACGATCAGATGGAAGTCGCCGTGGCGAACGGTGAACTGTCCATCACGATCCATCGTCCCGAGGTGGAGGAATCGGACGTGACCTATCACCGACGCGAGCGGCCGACCGGCGAAATCAGCCGCGTGTTGCGTTTGCCGTATGAAATCAATTCCGAGCAGGTTCAGGCGGAACTTCACGACGGCTTGCTGCAAGTCACGTTGCCAAAAGCTGAGAGCGCCAAGCCGCGCAAGATTACGGTCAGCGGCGTCTGAAGCCGCCAGAGTCGCAGAAAGGAGCCTATTGCCATGAGTCAAGAAACCAATTCCACGGTCAAAACCGCCGCCGAGGACCCCACTTCGGTCGAGCGAACCCGCAGTGGGTGCTGCTATCGTCCCAACGTCGACATTTTGGAGCGTGACGGTGATCTGTACGTCGTCGCCGATGTGCCGGGGGCCCGAAGCGATTCCATCGATGTGAAGTTTGAAGACGGAACTCTTGAGATCCGCGCGGCCGTCGAACCGACGGCGTCCGAAGGTCGATCCTGCTTATTGCAGGAGTACGGTGTCGGCGACTACTATCGGAGTTTTCAGGTGAGCGAGGCGATCGACGCCGGCAAAATCACGGCCGAGTACGCGGACGGCGTGCTGACCTTGCGATTGCCGAAAGCCGAGGCGATGAAGCCTCGCAAAATCACCGTCGAAACAAAATCCAACTGATCGAAGAAAGCGAGGTGTGATGATGGGTCTCATTCCCTGGAGAAATAAACAACCGGAAGGCCGATCCAACGATCTATCGCCGCTGGTGGCGTTGCGCGGCGAAATGGACCGCCTGTTCGACACGTTCTTGCGAGAGCCCTTTCAGGCCATCGATTGGCCATCGTGGGGCGGGTCGGACAAATGGTCGCCCGCCGTCGACATCGCCGAGAGCGACAAGGAAATGACGATCCAGGCCGAGTTGCCCGGCATCGATCCGAAAGAACTTGACGTCTCGGTAACCGGAAATCAGCTAGTCCTCAGCGGTGAAAAACGCGAATCGAGCGAGCGGAAAGAAAAGGGCGTCTACCACAGCGAAGCCCGTTACGGTTCTTTCCGCCGAGTCATTCCGTTGCCCGAAGGACTCGACACGCAACATATCGATGCTCAATACGCCAATGGCGTGTTGACGCTAAAGTTGCCGAAAACCGCTTCGACGCAGGCCAAGCGGATCGAGGTCAAGGCGAAGTAATCGGCGACGGCTTGGGGATCGCAATCGGCAAGTCGGCGTCGACCGATGTCGGCGGGTTGGCCGGAGCAGCAACCGGATTCGGCGGCAGGGCATCGGGGGCGCCCGAGGTTCCCTGATCGTCCAATCGGATTTGCCATCCACCGCCCAATGCCCGATAGACTTGGACCAGACCTGTGGCGATTTCGCCTCGGGCCTGCGCTAAGACGTCTTGTTGTTGCACCAGCGTTTGCTCCACTTGAGTGACGCGGGTGAAATCGGCTGTTCCAGCTTTGTATTGCGCCAACACGACGACAACCGCCTTTTGGGCTTGCTGCACGCTCGTCGCTTGATGTTTCGTGCGCCGCTGAGCCCGCAAGAAGGTCACCAGCCCGTTTTCGGCTTCGCGATTGGCATTCAACACCTTCTGCCGATAGGCAAACACAAGTTCTTGAAATTTCGCATCTTGGTATCGGACGTCGTTCTGCAGTCGGCCGTAATTCAGCACATCCCAATGGAACGACGGCCCGACCGAGGAATTGAAAGCCCGCGGGCGGAACACATTGTCAAACTGTTGAGCGGAATAACCAAGCGTGCCATTGATCGAAAACGCCGGATAGAAATTGGCCTCCGCCACGCCGATTTCCGCGCACTGCGCAGCGGCCAACCGTTCAGCCTGCCGTACGTCCGGCCGGCGGCGCAACAAATCGGCCGGAATGCCGACGACCGCGTCCGTCGGCGCCGTCGGAATCGGTGCGCGTCCCAACCGATTCAGCAGCTCCTCCGGAGGCTTGCCCAACAAAATACATAACTGGTTGGTCACTTGCCGAAGCTGAATCTCCAATTCGGCGACTTGCGCTTGCGTCTGTTCGAGCGTGCTTCTCGCTTGATAGACGTCCAACTCGCTGGTTGTGCCGCCGCGGAATCTCGCTTCCGTGATTGTCAAAGTCTCTCGCTGCAATTGGACGTTCGCCTCCGTGCATGCGATCCGCTCTTGAACGGTTCGCATCTGCACGTAGTTTGAGGCCACATCGCCCAACAACGTCACCAACGTGGCGTCATAATCTTCGATCGACGCCGTCCAAGTGGCCCGGTTCGACTCGATGGCCCGACGAAATCGACCCCAAAAATCCAATTCCCAACTCAGATTGAATCCGTAGTTCCACTGATCGGAAAAAGCTGTTTGGATAGGCTCGGTGTTCGGAGCGAGACGACTGAAAGCATCGCGCGAGTATCCGCCCGTGACGTTTTGCGATTGCGGAAACAACTGGCCCGTGGCGATCCCCAACTGGGCCCTAGCCTCCAACACGCGACAGCCGGCCTCTCGCAAGCTCAAGTTCTGCCGATAGGCTTCGTCGATCAGCCCGTTGAGCTTTTCGTCTCTAAACACCGTCCACCAACGAATTTGCTCTTCCTCGTTCGTTGAAATGCGAGGATCGTCGGCGTCGATCCATTGGTCTGCCACATCCGCGTCCGGCTGACAATAATTGGGCCCAACTTTGAATCCATTGCGAACATAGTCACGCAACGAGGTGCAACCACTCGAAGTGGCCACCCAGGCGATCAACAAGCCGACAGCAATCCGACCAATCGGAGCAGGATGCTTGATTCCAATAGACTGCATAAACGGTTTTATCGACAATTTCGTTAAATATCGTTCAGTTTTAACTAACAAATACACTTTGCCGATCTTGACCAAATAACCCCACCCTCCGCAACAAGAGGAAACTCGTAGTTGTTTCTCTATAAAAGGACCCCTGCCGTGCGTCATTCTCCCAATCAAATCCCGCTGTTTTGGTGGATTGGTTTCGTGTCGTTCTTGGTGGTTGGCTGCCAGCCGAAAACACCCGAAGTCGCCTCCGTCGAACCGCCGGTGGTTCAAGTGAGCGTCCCGGTGAAGGACAATGTAACGGACTATGCGGATTTCACCGGGCGGACTAACGCGGTCAATTCCGTCGACATTCGCGCTCGGGTGAGCGGCTATTTGGTCGAGATGCCGTTTGAAGAAGGAACGGAGGTCAAAAAAGGGGACCTTCTGTTTTTGGTCGACCCACGACCTTACAAAGCGCAATACGACCAGGCCGTCGGGCAGGTCAATCTCTACAAGGCCCAACTCGAACTGGCCAAAGCAAACTACGCCCGCGACAAGGAAGTGGCCAAAACGCCGGGCGCGGTCAGTGTTCAGCAACTCGATCAGGACAAAGCAGCGGTCGACGAGGCCGATGCGGCGGTCCACGCCTATCAAGCCAGCTTGGAGATGTATTCGCTGAATCTCAGTTTCACCAGGGTCACCTCCCCGATCGACGGACAGGTTAGCCGCTACTTCATGACGCTGGGCAACTTGGCGGTTCAAGACCAATCGCTCTTAACGACCGTGGTTTCGCTCGATCCGATGTATGTCTACTTCGACATGGACGAAGGCACGTTGTTGCGCATCCGCAAGGCCGTCAACAACGGCGCGGTCAAGCCCTATCGTGAGGGCGGCATTCCGGTCTACATCGCATTACAAGGTGAAACCGACTATCGCCACCGTGGATTGGTCGATTTCCTCAACAATCAGGTGAATCCAAACACCGGCAGTATTTCGGTTCGCGGCATATTTCCCAATCCGAAACCGGCGAAGGGCGTGCGGCTGCTTTCGCCTGGCATGTTCGTTCGAGTCCATTTGCCGTTGGGCGCCAAACGTCCGGCCGTTTTGGTCGTCGATCGCGCAATCGGGTCCGACCAAGGTTTGAAATACGTCTATGTGGTCGACGCCGACAAAAAAATCCAGTATCGCCGCATTACGGTCGGAGCATTGCAGGACGACGGGTTGCGGGTCATCTCCACCGGTCTGAAGGGCAATGAGCGGGTTGTGACCAGCGGACTTCAGCAGGTGCGGCCTGGCATGGTCGTCAAAGTCGAGGAGAAGCCGATGCCCCAATTCACCCAGTCCGACGAAGAGCAGAAAGATCGCCCCACAAAATGAAGGACTTTCTCATAGCGCTGTGTCGCCGGTGAATGTGCAACCTACGCCCGCAAACAACACAACCCCTTGGGCCGCCGGCCTAAAAAACCTCCCCAAACCCATCAGGCTCCCCACAACCAAGAAAGACCCACAACATCGAACGATGTTGGGATCAGCCCCGAGAGGACGCGAGGTCGATGTTCTCGCACTTCTTCATTGACCGGCCGATTTTTGCGACTGTCGTGTCGTTGGTCATTGTGTTGACCGGCACGATCGCGCTGTGTTGGCTGCCGATCGCGCAATATCCGCAAATCGCACCGCCGGCCGTGCAGGTGTCCATTTTCTATCCGGGCGCCAGCGCCCAGGTGATGGCCGACACCGTAGCCGCGCCGATCGAACAGCAGGTCAACGGCGTCGAAAACATGTTGTATATGTCCTCGCAGATGGGCAACGACGGATCCTATACGTTGACCGTCACGTTCGACTTGGGCACCGATCTCGACACGGCGCTGGTCATGGTGCAAAACCGTGTGATGCTGGCCATGCCGATCTTGCCGCTGGAGGTTCAAAGCCAGGGCGTGACGATCAAGAAGAAAATGCCCGATATCCTGCTGATCGTCGACTTCTTCTCACCGGACGGACGTTATGACGACCTCTATCTGAGCAACTACGCAACAATCCACGTCAAGGATGAATTGTTGCGTGTCGACGGTGTTTCGGACCTCATGCTATTCGGCCAACGTGATTTCAGCATTCGGGCATGGCTCGATCCGCAAAAAATGGCGTCGCTCGGAATCAACGCCAACGACGTCACGACGGCGATTCGACGCCAAAACCTGGACCTGCCAGCCGGACGCATCGGTCAACCGCCGATTCACGAGGGTCAAACCTTCGACCTGCCGGTGGACACCCTCGGACGATTGGACACTCCCGATCAATTCGGCGACATCATCCTCAAGGCCGGCTACGGCCCGCCGATGGCGACTTCAAATCCCAAGGGGCCTCGGCCGATGGCCGGTGGGCTGCCGATCCCCGGCATCAGCAATCCTTCGCCGAGCACGTTGAGTCTCGCCAGTTTGCTGCATTTGTCGACACCGACGGGCGCGAAAAAACCGACGACGCCGCCCAGCGCCGTCCGGGGTGGCGTCTCGACATCCGGAGGCGCTTCAACCGGGGGCGGTGCCAACGCGACTCCCGTTGGCATGATTCTCAACAACACGGCCGCCGGGTCCATCGAAGGACTTTCGATCAACGATCAAGAGGCCTTGGTTTCGCCCGGCAACATTTTCACGGCGACCGCCTTGACCGGCTTGCCGCCGACATCTTCCGTCGCCGTCGTTCGACTGCGCGATGTCGCTCGTGTCGAAATGGGCGCCCAAAATTACGGCGAGGCGTCCACCTATGACGGACATCCCGCCGTCGGCATGGCAGTTTTTCAGTTGCCGGGCACCAATGCCTTGGACGTCGCCGAACGCGTGCGGGCCAAAATGCGGGAGCTCCAGAGCCGATTCCCCGAAGGTATCGAGTACGAAATCGGCTACGACACGACGCCCTTCATTCGTGAATCGGTCAATGACGTATTTCGCACGCTCTGGGAGGCCGCGTTGCTGGTCGGCGTCGTTGTGATGCTTTTCCTGCAAAGCTGGCGATCCGTGCTGATTCCAATGATCGCCGTGCCGGTGGCCATCATCGGCACGTTCACCGTGATGGCCGCCGTGGGATTCAGCCTCAACAACATTTCGCTGTTCGGATTGGTGTTGGCCATCGGCATCGTCGTCGACGACGCGATCGTCGTGGTCGAAAACGTCGAACGATGGCTCGATCAAGGGCTTTCGCCTCACGAGGCCACCTACAAGGCCATGGACGAAGTGACCGGACCGGTCGTGGCCGTGGCCGTGGTGTTATGCGCAGTATTCATTCCGTGCGCCATGATCACCGGAATCACGGGCAGTTTTTTTCGACAATTCGCCGTGACGATCGCCGCATCGACGCTTTTTTCAGCCGTTAATTCACTGACCCTCAGCCCGGCGTTGGCCGCGATTCTGTTGCGGCCTCGACACAACGCACGGCGCGACCCAATCACGTGGCTGCTCGACGTCTCGCTGGGCTGGTTTTTTCGGCTTTTCAACACTACGTTTCAACAATGCACCAATGGCTACGCCTGGTTGGTGGGCCGGTTGCTGCGGATTAACCTATTGGTGTTGATCGGCTATGGCGGTCTGCTGATTTTGACGTACACAACCTTTCGCGCCGCGCCGCAGGGATTCGTGCCCGAACAGGATCAGGGCCGCATCATCGCCAACGTGCAATTACCCGACGCTGCGTCGCTGCAACGCACCCGCGAGGTGTTGGCCCGCGTCTCGTCCATCGCGCAAAAGACCAACGGCGTAGCCCACGTGATTACCGTGGCCGGCTATTCGTTCCTTCAATCGGCCAACGGCTCGAACTTCGGATCCGTGTTCCTCGTGCTCGATCCCTTTGAAAAACGCCGGTCGCCCAAGCTGACCGCCGACGCGATCATGGCTCAACTGCGAAAAAAGTGGAACGCCGAGATCCACGACGCCCAGGTGCTGGCGTTCGGCGCGCCGCCGATTCCGGGTTTGAGCGTCGCCGGCGGATTCAAACTGATGGTCGAGGACCGCAGCGGATTGGGGCTCGATATACTCGACACGCAGACGGAACGATTGATCGATCGCCTCAAAAACCAGCCGGACCTACTGGGCGTGTCCTCCCAATTTCGGTCGAACACGCCGCAACTCTACTTGGACGTCGACCGCACGAAGGTCCGATCGGTCGGCGTGACGATCGGCGACTTCAACGACACGCTGCAAGTTTATCTAGGTTCGTTGTACGTCAACAATTTCAACGCCTTCGGACGTCACTGGCAGGTGAACATCCAGGCGGACGGCAAATACCGCAACCACACCGACGCCTTCCAGTTGCTAAAGGTCCGCAACGATCTCCACGAAATGGTCCCGGTCGGCGCATTAGCCACGCCGCGCGAAATCGGCGGTCCCGTGTTCATCAATCGCTACAACCTCTACACGGCCGCGGCCATCAACGGCGGCATCCGGCCAGGCAGCAGTTCGGGCGAGGCCATCCACACCATCAATCGTCTGGCCGACGAGACGTTGCCGCTGTGCATGAACAAGGAGTGGACCGAACTGATGTTCATGCAGATTCGCGCCGGCAACACCGCGATGTACGTTTTCGCGCTGGCCGTGATTTGCGTTTTCCTCGCTTTGGCGGCCTTATACGAAAGTTGGTCGCTGCCGATGGCCGTGATCCTCGTCGTGCCGCTGTGCTTGCTTTGTTCAGTCGTCGGGGTGCTGAACAATCATATGGCCGTAAATATTTTCGTCCAGATCGGCTTGGTCGTCCTGGTCGGCTTGGCCTGCAAAAACTCCATTCTGATCGTTGAGTTCGCCAAACGGCTGCGTGAAGAAGGACGGCCGCGTTGGGAAGCCGCCTGCGAGGCGTCTCGATTGCGGCTGCGGCCGATTTTAATGACCTCGTTGGCCTTCATTCTCGGCGTCGTGCCGCTGGTGATCGCCCACGGAGCCGGCGCTGAAATGCGATGTTCGTTGGGCACGGCTGTCTTCAGCGGCATGGTGGGCGTCACGTTGTTCGGCGTTTTTTTGACGCCCGTGTTTTTCTACGTCATCAACGGGTTGGGCGAAACCCGCCTGTTTAAGGCCCGCGCAACGCAATGGCTCGGCGCCGTGCTGTTGTGCATGGGTCTGGGACTTGGAATCGGTTTGATCTTGGCGAAGCTCGGTTGGTTGGGGCTCGACTGGGCGTTGACCTTCGGCGCGGCCGCGGGAATCGTCGCCGGCCTGGGACTTCAGACATTCCATCGTCGCACCGCCGCAAGAAGACAAGGCACCCCGTCATGATTTCTCATTTTTTCATCGATCGTCCGATCTTCGCCACCGTGCTGTCGATCGTGTTCGTGTTGGCCGGCGGCGTGGCGGTGTTTACCTTGCCCGTAGCCCAATACCCCGAGGTGACGCCGCCCACGGTGTTAGTGACGGCGTTTTATCCCGGCGCCAATTCCGAAACGGTCCGCGACACCGTCGCCGCGCCGATTGAAGAACAGGTCAGCGGCGTCGAGGGCATGATGTACATGTCCTCTCAAGCCACCAATGACGGCACCTACCGACTGACTGTCACCTTCAAGCTGGGCACAAACTCCGACATGGCGCAAGTGCTGGTCCAAAATCGCGTCTCGCTGGCACTGCCGGTTATTCCGCAACTCGTCCAAAACGAAGGCATCTCCGTCAAAAAAGTATCGCCGAACACGTTAATGATCGTCAATCTGATCTCGCCTGACGGCCGGTATGACGACATCTTTCTAAGCAACTATGCAACGATCTATCTGCGCGACGAGTTGGGACGGCTGCCCGGCGTGGCCGACGTCACCTATTTCGGCCAACGCGATTACAGTTTGCGGGCATGGCTTGACCCTGACCGGTTAGCCGTATTGAACCTTTCGGCCGACGACGTTGTGACAGCCATCTCGCAACAAAACCTGCAAGTCGCGGCCGGACAAATCGGACAAGAGCCCGTCCCCAAAGGACAACAATTCCAGTTGACCATCAACACGTTGGGCCGACTGGTCAACCCGGAACAGTTCGCCGACATCATCGTCAAAGCCGGCTCGGGCAATCCCGTGTCGTACGATCTGCAATCGATCGCCTCGGGCCAATCGACGTCGGACGCGACCGCAAGTCAACCGAGCGGCAATTCCTCGCAATCCACGTCGACCGGCATCGTCCGCCTGCGCGACGTGGCCCACGTGGTGCTCGGCTCGCAACAGTACGACCAATCGTGCACGCTCGACGGGAAGCCCTCGGTGGCGTTGAACATCTTCCAATTGCCCGGCTCAAACGCCTTGGCGACCGCGAGAGAAGTGTATGCGAAGATGGCGGAACTCAAAAAACGGTTCCCCGACGGATTGGATTACAAAATCGTCTACGACACAACACCGTTCGTGCGGGAATCGATTGGCGAGGTTTTCAAGACGCTGCGCGATGCAATCATTTTGGTCGCGTTGGTAATGTTGGCCTTTTTACAGAGTTGGCGCGCCGCGATCATTCCGCTGGTCGCCGTCCCGGTGGCCATCATCGGCACATTCGCCGCGATGGCCGCCATGGGATTCTCGCTCAACAATCTGTCGCTGTTCGGACTGGTGCTGGCCATCGGTATCGTCGTGGACGACGCGATCGTAGTGGTCGAAAACATCGAGCGTTGGCTGGACGAGGGCATGTCGCCCCGCGACGCGGCCCGCAAAGCGATGGACGAAGTGACGGGCCCGGTGATCGCCGTGGCGCTGGTGTTGTTCGCCGTGTTCATTCCGGCGGCATTTTTAGGCGGCGTCAGCGGCCAATTTTTCCGGCAGTTCGCTGTGACGATCGCCGTGTCGACGATGATTTCCGCTTTCAACTCGTTGACGTTCAGCCCGGCGTTGGCGGCCATCTTGCTGCGTCCGCGCTCTGGACGACGCGATCCGCTCACTTGGCTGCTCGACGTGCTGCTGGGTTGGTTCTTCCGGCTATTCAACCAAACCTTCAACGTCGGCACGTCCATGTACGTGCGAATGGTCGGTGGACTGATCCGCATCAGCCTGTTGACGATGGTGGTGTACGCCGGGCTGTTGGGCGTCACCTATTGGCAATTCAATCGCACCCCGACCGGCTTTATTCCGCGGCAAGACAAAGGCTACCTGCTGCTGAACGTCCAATTGCCCGACGCCGCCTCGGTCGAACGGACTCGCAAGGTCATGGCTCGAATCGACAAAATCGTCCAAGACACCAAGGGCGTCGCCCACACGGTGGGCATTTCAGGTCAATCGTTGATCCTGGGCGCCAACGCTCCCAATCTCGGCTCGATGTACGTCATGCTCGACGAGTTCGACAAGCGGCGCGCCACAGACTGCTCGGCCGACGCGGTGGCCGCCGTCATCCGCCAACGTTGCGAAAAGGAAGTCAGCGGAGCGTTGATCACAGCCTTCGGCGCGCCACCGATCGACGGACTTGGCACGACCGGCGGTTTCAAATTGATCGTCGAGGACCGCGGCGACCTCGGCCTCGGCGAATTGCAGCGCGTCGGCGACCAAATCGTCGCCCAAGGCAATCGAACGCCGGGGCTGACCGGCCTGTTCAATATCTCTCGGGCCAATACGCCTTGGCTCTTTTTGGAAATCGATCGAACCAAGTGCATGTCGCTCGGCGTGCAGGTGAGCGATCTGTTCGACACGCTTCAGGTCTATCTCGGATCCTACTACGTCAACAACTTCAACCAATTCGGGCGCATTTGGCAGGTGAACGTTCAGGCTGATCAGGAGTTTCGCAAAAAAGTGCCTGATATCATGCAACTTCAGGTGCGCAACCGCGACGGTCAAATGATCCGCCTCGGCGCAATGATGGACGTGCGCGACACCAGTGGGCCGGTTGTCGTTATGCGGTACAACATGTATTCGTCCACCGCGATCACGGGCGATTCCTTGCCAGGCGTCAGTTCGGGCCAAGCGATCGATATGATGCAGGAGATCGCCCGGCAAAATCTGCCGCCCTCGATGGCCTCCAGTTGGACGGAGTTGACCTTCCTGCAACTCGATGCCGGCAACGCTGCGTTGTATGTGTTCGCATTGGGCGTCGTTTTCGTTTTTCTAGTGCTGGCGGCCCAATACGAAAGTTGGTCGCTGCCGCTGGCCGTTATTCTGGTCGTGCCGATGTGCCTGCTTTGTTCCATCACCGGCGTGGCCATGATGGGCATGGACATGAACATCTTTACGCAAATTGGGTTTGTCGTCCTGGTCGGCTTGGCCGGAAAAAACGCTATTTTGATCGTCGAATTCGCCAAACAACAGGAAGAAGAAGGCAAACCACTCCGCGAAGCGGCGCTCGAAGCCAGCCGATTGCGGCTGCGGCCCATTCTGATGACCTCGTTGGCGTTTATCTTTGGCGTGCTGCCGCTAGTGATCGCCGAGGGGGCCGGCGCCGAAATGCGACGCGCCTTGGGACTGGCCGTCTTTAGCGGCATGATCGGCGTAACGTTGTTCGGAATCTTCCTGGCCCCTGTGTTTTTCTTTGTTATTCGATCGTTGGCCGGACCGTCAAAAAACATCCATCCGCCGACTACCAAAGGTTAACCGCGGCCGAGTCCTCGCAAAACCGTTGCGAGACCGCGTCCCAACTACTATACTGAGGCCGATGTTCGCCTACCGACGCCGACGATTTTTTCGCCGCACAAAATGGCTTCGAGCGATGGTTCCCCGCGTTTTTCGCGTCCGGCAGATTTTTGACTGCCCACGCATCCAAAACGTTGCGGACGAAGTGCAACGGCAACTGACTGCCTTGGAGTTGAGTCGGCAGATTCGCCCGGGCCATCGCGTGGCGGTGGCGGTCGGAAGCCGAGGCATCGCCAACCTGGTTGTTCTTGTTCGAACGATTGTCGACCACCTGCGGCAACTCGGCGCCGAACCGTTTCTCGTGCCGGCCATGGGCAGCCACGGGGGTGGAACCGCCGAGGGTCAGCAAAAGTTGTTGGAATCGTACGGGCTGACGTTTTCGGCCGTAGGCTGTCCGATTCTTTCCAGTCTGGAAACATTGGTCGTGGGCCACGCCGCCCAAGGATTTCCGATCCATTTCGATCGTTTGGCGTTCGAGTCGGACCATGTCGTGGTGCTCAATCGCATCAAGCCGCACACTGGTTTTTGCGGTCCGATCGAAAGTGGGTTGATGAAGATGCTGCTGATCGGACTCGGCAAGTGCGAAGGCGCGGCCATTTACCACCGAGCGATTCAGACCCATAGCTTTACTGAAATTATCCGAGGCGCGGCGGCCGAGGTGCTACGATGCTGTCCGATCCGAGCGGGCCTCGCGGTCATCGAAAACGCCTACGACCAGACCGCGAAGATCGAAGCCGTGCGGTCCGAGGATTTTGAGTCCCGTGAGCCGCAACTGTTGGCGTTGGCTAAACAATGGATGCCGCGGCTTCCGTTCCGCGAGGTCGATTTGTTGCTGATTGATCGGATCGGCAAAGATCTGAGCGGTACGGGTCTCGACCCGAACGTCGTGGGCCGAAAGTTCAACGACCACCAAGCCGCAGCGGACGAATGGCCGAAAGTGCGGCGAATCGCCGTCCGCGGACTCACCGAAGCGACGCATGGCAACGCTCTCGGGTTGGGGATGACCGAGTTCTGCCGTTCTTCCGTGTTGCGTGAGACGGATTTTGCCGCCACACGACTGAATGCGTTGGTCTCCGGCCATCTCAGCGCCGCCATGATCCCGCTGGACTACGAAAATGACCGGGACATGTTGACGACCGCCCTGGGGACCATCGGACTGGTGAAGCCGCCCAACGCCAAGTTCGTATGGATCGCCGACACGCTCCATCTTGGCGAAGTGGAATGCTCCGAAATCTACTGGGCGGAGGCTCGTCGCCGCGAGGATTTGGATATTCTCACCCCTCTGCGCGATTTGTCTTTCGACCCGTCCGGCAACTTACCCGTATTTGCGGATATGGTATGATAACAATATGTGGTGGCATGCCTCGGAGGACGGTCGTCGGCTGATCTGCGATCTTTGCCCCCGACATTGCAGCGTAGGGCCGGGGGAGCGGGGATTTTGTTTTGTCCGCGAGAATCACGACGGACGAATTCTTTTAACCACCTACGGCCGCAACACCGGATTGTGCATCGATCCGATCGAAAAAAAACCGCTGCATCATTTCTACCCCGGCACCTCCACGTTGTCGTTTGGCACGCCCGGTTGCAACTTGGGCTGCATTTTTTGCCAAAATTGGACGCTGTCACGATCGCGCAACGTGGAAGCAATCTGTCGACCTGCGACCCCAAGAGCGATTGCCGCCGCCGCCCAACAATACGACTGCCGTAGCGTCGCCTTCACCTACAACGATCCCATCATTTGGGCGGAGTATGCGATCGACACCGCTCGAGAATGCCGCGCCGTGGGCGTGCAAAGCGTGGCGGTCACGTCGGGCTACATTTCGGCCGTCGCTCGAGCCGAATTCTTCGAGCCGATCCAAGCGGCCAACGTGGACCTCAAGGGTTTTTCCGATTCGTTTTACCGGCAATATTGCGGCGGACGGCTGCAACCGGTGCTCGATACGCTTTCCTGGCTTGTCCACCAGAGTTCCGTTTGGGTGGAGATCACCAATCTGGTGATTCCCGAGGCCAACGATTCGCCGGAGATGATCCGTCCGATGTGCCGATGGATTGTTTCGGAACTGGGGCCGGACGTTCCGCTGCATTTCTCGGCGTTTCATCCCGATTTTCAAATGACCGACCACTCGCCAACGCCGGCCGCGACGCTTCGGGCGGCTTACGACATTGCCCGTGACGCCGGCCTGCATTACATCTATACGGGCAACGTCGTCGACCCCGAGCGTCAGCACACCTATTGTCCGGGTTGTGGCCAAGCGGTGATTTGTCGCGCGGGTTATTCCATACAATCCTTCGACCTCCGAAACGGCCGATGCATGCACTGCAAAACGCCGATTGCGGGCCGATTCGATGAAACCGCAGGTCGATGGGGCGAACAACGAAGGATCGTCGAGCTAGAAAATTGAAGGGCCATCCGTCATGGCGAACGGAACATCCCGTCCATTCCGCGACCATGCTCGCCGTTGGTTCGCCCCGCAAGATTTTCAGGAGGTGCGCAATGGCTTCTCAACCTACAGCGTCCGAACGGCCGGAATTTGACGAAAATCAAAAGACGGCGATTTTCCGCGCGGCCTGCCAGCGCGTGATCGCCGCGGTTCGACGGGAGCCTGTCGAGACGGCCCGATCGCAGCTCGGCGAAATCGCCGAAACGCCGGTTTACGGTTCATTTGTTACATTGCGTCGCGATGGTCGTTTGCGTTCGTGCTGCGGATGCATCGAAGCGTCGATGCCGCTGGGCCGCGCCTTGGACATCGCGGCCGATCGCGCGGCGACCGACGACCCGCGGTTTCCACCCATCGACCCCGACGAGTTGGATCAACTCCACGTGGACGTGTGGATCCTTTGGGGGCCCCAACCGGTCACCGCGCACGGCGAAGACCGCGTCCAAGCCGTCACGATTGGCAAACACGGCCTGCTGATTTCCCGCGGCTACGCCCGAGGCTTGTTGTTGCCGGGCGTGGCCGTCGAGCACCACTTGGATGCAAGGGCTTTTCTGGAACAGGTGTGCTTGAAGGCGGGGCTGCCGACCGACGCTTGGTTGGACGACGACACGCAATTGCTGGTTTTTGAAGGCGATTCGATCGAAGGCGCCATGGTGTCGGAAGGCCCGGAGGCGAGGCAACCGGTCGTAGCCGGCGGATTCTACCCCAAAAGCCCACGCGACGTGCGGCTGGCCGTCGAACAGATGATGGCCGCCGCACCCGCAGCCAAAGCCGAACCGTGGTCCGGCGTTTTGACGCCTCACGCCGGATGGATGTATTCCGGACGTTTGGCGGCCGCCGTGTTTCACCGAGTGGCGATTCCCGATCGCGCCATCATTTTTTGCCCGCGACATCGACCGCGGGGTCCGCGTTGGGCCGTCGCACCCTACCGACGCTGGCTCTTCCCGGGCGGTCAGGTGGCCGCCGACCCGGAATTGGCCGGACGACTTGTTGATGCCGTAACCGGATTAAAACTGGACGCCAGCGCCCATCAGGACGAACACGCCATCGAGGTGCAGTTGCCACTGCTGAGTTATCTGGCGCCGTCGGTCCGCGTAACAGGCATGACGATCGGCGGCGGTTCTCTGTCCGAGCTGCTGCAATTCGGCGATCAGATGGCCGGCGTGCTTGGGGAGTTGCCCGAACGACCTTTGCTGATCGTTTCAAGCGACATGAATCACTTCGCTGACGACGTCGAAACGAGGCGACTCGACCGACTCGCCCTCGACGCCATTGAAAGTCTTGACCCAGCTCGCGTCTATGAAACTGTTGAAAAAAACGGCATCAGCATGTGCGGCGCGGCCGGCTGCATTATTGTCATGGAGACGCTTCGACAACTCGGCTGCCTGACCCGCTGCGAACTAGTCGGCTACGCCACCAGCGCCGAAGCCGGCGGCCCCACGGATCGGGTCGTTGGCTATGCAGGAATGCTTTTCCGA
The DNA here is from genome assembly GCA_039698075.1 of Thermoguttaceae bacterium. GTDB lineage: Bacteria > Planctomycetota > Planctomycetia > Pirellulales > Thermoguttaceae > JAJFVC01. The sequence goes on from JBDKTJ010000076.1 coordinate 62,032, forward strand.
TAGAAACAAATCGAAGCCATCTCAACAACACGCACAAAGCCTGAAAAGATCAAGGCGCCGCTTCGGCAGTCTTTTTGCTCGCCGCAGGGTTCACCTTTTTGTCAGGCGCTGCGTGCTTCACGCCGGCTGTTGGCTTTTTCGCTTCCGTTTTGGATTCCACCGTCGATGGGTTATCTGCCGGCTTTTCGACCGATGAATCCGTGACCGCAGGAGCAACGATGGACGAGTCCGCCTCGGCGGGTTCCGCCGCAGACGATTCGGCAGCGGGTTGCTCGGGCGGAGCAATGTCTTGCTGACGAAGAACGCGAGACTCTTCTTGCTGAATCGCCTCATAGCGAGCTTTGCGATACCGATCGATCTCTTTCAATACGGCCAGCCGGGCATTCAACCGATAGCGTTCCAACTCAACGCGAGCCGAACCTTGTACGCGCTCAAGCGATTTTGAGATGTTGTAAAACTTGTTGGCATCCCGACTCTCGAGCGACGCCCCCGTCTGAAAATCTTGTTTCGCTTCCGACTCGCGGCCGAGTTTCAGCATCGCCAACCCGCGGAAATAATACGTCCGCGGATCCTGTGAACCGCCCTCGACCGCGGCCGTCAGTTGTTCGTAGGCGCCTGAGTAATCACCGGCGAAGTAGGCATGAACGCCGCCGCCATATTTTTGGCCCAAAACGCCCTCATCGGCAAACAGCGACGTAGCCCCAAGCAACGCAAAGCTCGCGGCCACCATGACCCTACGGCAAAACATCGTTTCTGCTCTCCTCTGCTCATCAACCCGACGAAAACCTGCTCCAGCTTGATGGTAATGAGTTTTTATCCAAAGATCAAGCAAAACCACCGCTTCGCGCCAATTCGCCATTCTTCCGCACATTACCACAGCCAAAGCACCCCACCAACGAGGGAAAACTTCCAACTTGACGCTCGTGGAGTTAGGCAACTATACTAGAGTGGGAGGGCGGCAAAATCTACGCGAGCTTCACATCGCCCTTGCCATAAGCGTCCCTGATCCTGAAAGTCCTCTCATGAAACAAGCGATGTCTGTTGCGGGCCGACTCACTGCCTTGACGCTGTTGATTTGCACGGTTGGACAGGCCGCAGAGCCGGTCGCTTCCACCGACGCCAGGACGTTGTCGGTTAGGTCGCCGTATCGTCAACTGGCTCCGGGCGTAATGATTTCGATCGATCCGATGCGAACGTTGGACGAAACCGTTAGCCGACACGACATCGTCGGATTGTTGGCCGTCGACCCGAAGTTCGATTGGGCCAAGGACATCGAGTTTCGGCATGACATCTGGGTGCTGCGGTTTCGGTTCAAGCCGATGCGGATGATTTGGGTCGACGTGCCGCAAGCCAGTGGATTTATGCAACGAAAACTGATCTGGTACATGGTCTATGAGGTGACCAACACCGGCAAAATCATGCATCCTCTGCCGGACGTAAAGCTTCCCTACAAAACCGCCGAACCGCGTGAACTGTACGAGGTCAAAACGGTCGATCGTCCGATCCGGTTCGCACCCGAGTTTTTGCTCGAAGGTCACCAACACATGAAGGGCGACACAGGTTTCACGAAGGTGTATCCCGATCGGGTGATTCCCGTGGCCATGGAGCCGATCCGAAAACGAGAAGACGCCAAACGGCAGTTTTTGACCTCGGTGCAGATGTGCCGTGAGATCGCCGTGGGCGAGAGCTGCTGGGGCATCGCCACGTGGGAGGATCTCGATCCGCGAATCGTTCAGTTTTCGGTGTATGTGTTCGGATTGACGAACGCCTATCGTTGGAAAGATGAGCCCGGAGAATACAAAGCGGGGGGGGAATCGACGTTGGCAGGCCGAAAAATCTATCGCAAAACCCTGAAACTCAACTTCTGGCGGCCGGGCGACCCCTATTTGGAGCACGAAGAAGAAATCCGCTTCGGCATCCCTGACGGGGTTGACTACCAGTGGGTTTACCGATAGAAAGAAGGGTTCGCGGACTAACCCCTAAGTGAAGAGCCCGTTCCAAAACGTCTCCCGACGCCGGGAGACCCCAACACGCGAAAACGTTTTGGGATCAGCTCGATGTCTTTTGCCGATTAGTATTTCCATGGCACACAAAAAAGGCCAAGGTTCCAGCCGAAACGGACGTGACAGCAATCCCCAATACCGCGGTGTGAAGCGGTTTGGCGGCGAGCAGGTTCGAGCGGGAAGCATTCTCGTTCGACAGGTGGGCAA
>JBDKTJ010000077.1:0-1926 GCA_039698075.1 Thermoguttaceae bacterium
GCTTCTACCGGATCTGCAATGTGAATATCACGGGCACTCATGGCAACATCCTGATACTGGTTTTAATCAAGAAATTACCAATTTAACCTATTCTTCGCAGTCGCGCCATAGGACTTTACTGCACCCGTTTTGGGCGGGCGGGACGCTGCGACGCAGGAATGCTTTTCGGCCGAGGTTGGTTGGTTCCTTTTCAGGGGGGCGTTCGTCGCAAATGTTTCGCAAAAAAGGCTTAAAAGTGCGCGAATGTGACGCTTTGACCGACGCTGCGGGGACTGGCCTTTTATCAGGCGGGAAGTTATGATGAAATGTCCGGTCGGTTTGCCATTCATCCCCGTTAGGAGTCTCTCATGTCCGACTATGCAGAGTTGTACGACGCCATTTTGACCGGCAACGCGAAGAAGGCCAGCGAGGTGACCAAAGCCGCCATCGAGGCCAAGGCGGATCCCGGCGAGTTGGTTCAAAAATACATGATCCCGGCCATGGACGAAGTAGGCCATCGATTCGAGTGCAACGAATATTTCGTGCCCGAGTTGCTCATCGCCGCCCGCGCCATGAAAACGTCGCTGGAGCTGATCGCGCCGTTGCTGGCCGCCGCCGGCGCGGAGCCGGTCGGACGCGTGGTGATCGGCACCGTTCAGGGCGACTTGCACGACATCGGCAAAAATCTGGTGGCCTCGATGCTCGAAGGCGGCGGGTTCCAAGTGGTCGATCTCGGCGTCGACGTGCCGCCCGAGCGATTCGTCGAAGCGGCCAAGGAGAAGGACGGCACGATCGTGGCGCTGTCCGCTCTGCTGACCACGACGATGACCGTGATGAAGAGCGTCATTCAGGCGTTGGAGCAGGCGGGCATTCGGAAGCAGACGAAAGTGATGATCGGCGGCGCGCCGATCACCCAGAAGTTCGCCGAAGAGATCGGCGCCGACGGCTACAGCGAAAACGCCAGCACGGCCGTGGTCCTGGCGAGAACGCTGGTCTGAGGAATTGGAAAACCGCCGCACCCGGCATCGCAGGCAAACATGGTCCCGTCGCATGAAGGCGTGACGTATCGAGAGATGCTCGCGTCCGGCCGTTTTTATTACGGCGCGGAAGTGGTCACCACGCGCGGGTTGGAGCCCGTCGCCCCGCCCGGCCATTTGGCGTCGTTCGCCAAGGCGTTGCTGGCGGATCCGCGGATCGGCTGGATTTCGATCACCGACAATCCAGGCGGCGGTCCGATGTTGCCGCCCGACTGGCTCGGCGGCCTGGTTGCGGAACATCGCGACCGCGTGGTCTTGCATTTGACGTGCAAGGACATGAATCGCAACGGGCTGGAGGCCGCCGCTTGGCGATACGCCTCCGAAGGTTTCAAGAACATTCTGGCCATCACGGGCGATTATCCGACCGGCGGGTTCGGCGGCCGGGCCGATCCGGTGTTCGACTTCGATTCGATCGCGCTCGTCTCGCTGTTGAAGTCGATGAACAAAGGGCTCAACGTGGTCGGACGTGGCGGCAAGCCGGAGATGCTGCCGCCGACCGATTTCTTCATCGGATGCGTCGTGTCGCCGTTCAAACGACACGAACGCGAGCTGATCCCGCAGTATTTCAAGCTGGTTCGCAAAATCGCCGCCGGCGCCCAATGGGTCATTCCGCAACTCGGCTACGACATGCGGAAATTCCACGAGGTGAAACTGTTCTTGGAGTCGAGGGGCATCAAAAACGTCCCGGTCGTCGGCAACGTGTATCTGCTGAGCCGCGGCGTCGCCCGACTGTTCAACAGCGGCAAGCTGGCCGGCTGCGTCGTCAGCGACGAGCTGTTGAAAAAGATTGAAACCTACGCGGCGGGGCCCGACAAAGGCAAACGGTTTTGCCAAGAGTTGGCCGCCAAGCAGTTGGCCGTTTTCCGGGGGCTTGGGTTCGCCGCCGGCTATCTGGGCGGCATCCACAAAG
>JBDKTJ010000078.1:0-11315 GCA_039698075.1 Thermoguttaceae bacterium
GTTGCCGAAGGACAAAGAGGCACGCGCGGCGGTCACGGCGTTTCAGATTGGCGCAAATTCGACAACCGGGGCCTGTCCACCGCCGCTGACGGCTCATGAGCGGGAGGAGATTGCGCGGCAGCTAAAACTTCAGCAGGAGGAGATGGCTCGACAACAGAAGCTTCGCGAAGAAGAGAAAAAGCTATTACAGCGGCAGGAGGCACAAGAGGGAGCCGATTTTGGATTGGCAACCGCCGATTCCGCGATCGAACAGGATTCGACAAATCAGGACAGCGATCGCGACGAGAAGGCCCGAACGTTCGGGGAGGCCGATGACGCCGAATTCACTTTTGGGGAAGATTTTGCCTACGGGATTGATTTTTCTGAGACGCCGAAGGAACGCGAGAAGATTCAGCCGTGGTGGTGGGTGGGGATCGGGGTAATTTGGGTTCTGGTGCTTGGCTTTGTGATTGTGCAGTGGGGTTCCAGCATGTGGGAACGAGTCGGATGGCCATGGTGGGCATGGATCGTCCTTGGGGTGTTTTTGTTGGTAGCGGCATTCGGATTACACACTCGCCAGAGAGCAACACCCCGTAAGTAAATGTGACCGGCAATGCCAGAGGTTGTTTGGAGGACATCATGGCCAATTTTCCAACGAAGCCTAATGCAACGCGGGCAGGTTTTAGCTTGGTGGAATTGCTGGTCGTCATAGGGATCATTTGCATGTTGATTGGCCTTTTGATGCCTGCCGTGCAGTCGGCGAGGGAATCGGCTCGGAGAACGCAGTGCATCAACAATCTGCATCAGATTGGACTGGCCGTTTTGCAGCATGAGGCGGCTCATCAGTATTTTCCGACGGGCGGTTGGGGAAGCCTGTGGATGGGCGATCCGGATCGCGGAACGGACGAGAACCAACCGGGCGGTTGGATTTACAATATTTTGCCCTATCTGGAGCAACAAGCGGTCCATGACTTGGGAATGGGCAAGGATGCCGATGCCAAGAAGGTATTGGCGGTCAAGATGCAAGGCACACCCATTCCTGGCGTCAATTGTCCGAGCCGAAGAATCGCGGGACTCTATAAGCATTCGCGAGGCGGTTCCGCATATAATGCGTCGGGCCAGGCGGACATGGAAGCTCGCAGCGATTATGCGGCCAATGCCGGCGATACCCGTGTGGTTACGGGGGCGGGTCCAAGCAGTCTCGACGATACGACTTTCAAGTGGCCGGACCCGAAAAAGATGACGGGGATCTCCTACTTTCGCAGTAAGGTACGGACGGCCGACGTCACCGATGGCGCAACCAACACGTATCTTGTCGGCGAGAAGTGGCTCGGCGCGGACCACTATGACAATGGTCAAAGCTACGGGGACGACAACAGCCTCTACCAAGGTGCGTCTCACGACATTCATCGCTGGGTGGCGGCAACCCCCAGCAAGCCGTGGCCTCCGCTTCCAGACAGCAATATCACCGTAGACAGCGAACAAAACCTTTCCGGACGGTTTGGCAGTTCCCACCCTAACGCTTGGAATGCCGCGTTTTGCGACGGATCGGTGCATACGCTCAGTTTTCGCATTGCTCCGGAGGCGCACCGTCGGCTGGGTTGCCGAAACGACGGAAAACGCATCAACGAAGCGATACCGTAGAGCAAACGCGATTCTCCAAGAAAAATCTTCTGGGACCGTGCATTTGAGGAGCCTGCCATGGACGTGAAGTTGGTCGTGATCGGCGGTAAAAAGGCCGGGATGGTGATCCCCCTCCTTGCGTCGAGGTTTTTGATTGGCCGCGGCAACCGTTGTCACATCCGGCCCCGGGGCGATCTGATCGGCGATTTGCATTGCGCGATCTCGACGGATGGCGATTCGGCGACGCTCGAAGACGGGGGGACGCCGGTTGGAACCTTGGTTAACGGCGAGCGTGTGGTGGGGCGACGGCCATTGCACAGCGGCGATCGGATCAAGATTGGCCCACTGGAGTTTGAGGTCCGATTGGCAGCGCAAGACGCCGGTGAAACGAAGCCGTCGATTCACGGGGCGGACGCCGTTGCCGGTCGAGGGCCAGAGAAAACCGTTGCGTCCGAAAAGAGTTTGGGGTTGCAGCCGACCGATCTGTTGTTGCTGGCGACGATCATCCCTCTGGTTGGTGTTCTGTTGAGTTTTCTGCCGAACTTCTGGTTTTGGCGAGCGGTCGGCGGGATTTTTTTGGCAGTGTCCGCATGGACGCTGGTCGTTCGTGCGCGACGCATGAACGGTTTTTTGTGGGACGCCTTAAACGTAGCCGTTGTGTTTTTGGCGGCGATGATCGTGTACCTGATGTTGCCGGCGGATTGGGTGTGGCAGGGTGGATCCGCCGCGTTGATTGTGGCATTGGCGGTCGTCGTTGCAGTTCGGATTTGGTGCAACAAGCTCGACGAGACGAATTTAGCCTTGTTGGCGGCGATCGGCATTTTGGCGTTTATTCTTATCACGGTGCTGTCGCCTGTGCCATGGGCGTGGTTTGCCGATTTGACGGTTTTGGCGGGTCTGTTCGGGCTGAGCATGATTCGAGCCCGCAAAACCACCGCGTCCCCAAAAAAGAGCGACGCGAAATCAGCCACCCGATTTGATGAACTCACATTGCTTTTGTTGGTGCCGATCCTGGTGTTGACGGTCTTTGCCGTTGGGCAATCCGTACCGATGTTCAATCCCTGGCAAGGCGGGGCGGTGTTGCTTTGGACGCTGCTGACCTCGATGTTCGGTTTCCGCGTGATTGGCCGAAGCGTGCGTACGTGGAACGAAGCGGATTGGGTGCTGGCGGCGGTGGTCGGTTTCCTGACGCCCATGGTGGCGAGTCTGGCGATCCCGGTGTTTTGGGTGTGGGCGGCGGAGGCCGCGGTTCTGCTGGCGGCCGTCGCGGCGTTTTTCTATTTTGACGGCAAACGCGTGCTGAAACGGAGGTCCGATCAACTCCTGTTGCAATGGACGGTCGTTGGCATTGCCTTGGTGGCTATCCTGGGATTTATATTTCCGTCCAAATGGTGGCTGGGGTAGGTGACGAGGACGGCGTAGCGGATTCTTCTCGGCAAAGGTGCAAGAAAAAATGCTTGGGGAATATCTGAATCGGCGCGTGTGCGGAATCGTCGTCGTCATGGTCTGGGCCACAACGGGAATGGCCGAGGCGGCCACGATTGCGACGTATCGCAGCTTGTCGTTCTTCCCGCCGCACGGACGTGTGAAAGAGGTGCCGACCGCCATTACCCCAGCGCTCGAAGGGACCATCGAACTGAATTATCGGAGCCGGAAGTCCGACGGTTGCCTTTGGTCGCTCACCAACTCGTCGCATGACGCCGAATACATGATCTCCCTGCAACACAGAAAACTATGTGCGCGGCTTTGGGTTCAAGGCCATGGATATGTGTTTAACCAATCGATCCGTCCCGGCAGCGGCGTCAACGGGTGGCACAGCGTGCGGCTGTCTTGGAGGCAGGGTTCCAACACCCTGTTTACCGTGGACGGTCGTACGGTGAGCGCGGCCAATTCCGGTCCCCTGCGCGCGTTTGTTGTGGACGATTTTTATCATCAGATAGGAGACAATAGCAGCCAATTCCATATTCCGTTTCCTTTTATCGGCAGAATGCACAATGTAGTGATTCGGAATACCTATGACGTTTCCGACCAGCGGATGCTGGCCATGTGGGCTGCGATGTTGCTTGGGCTGTTGGTTTATGGCTGGCGCATGAGAGGGCGGAACGTTGCCGGCCGTCGTCCTAACGCGTAGGGAGTAGGGTTCATGATGAAAGCTCGAAAAGTCATCCTGGCGTTTGCGGCGTTGGCGCTATTGGGCGAGATGAATGCAGTGTCCTTGCAGGGAGCGCCTCCGAAGGCGGCCACCCGGAAAACGCCGCCCAAAAAGGTATTTCGCGACAAGTCGATGACTTGGGATGGCGATGGAGTCGCGCCGTTGGGCGGATCGGGAATCTGGAGCGTTCGGGACGCCCGTTGGCAGATGGGACAATCGTACCGCGCCTGGCGGTGGGAGTTTCTCAGGACGGCGATTTTTGACACGGCGGCCGGCACGGTCACGCTGGGCAGCGACATTGTCGCCCATCACTTGGTGTTTGGGGTGGACGGCTACTATGTGACCGGCAAGTATCCGCTGATCCTCTACAAGCCGGAACCGACGATTACGGTCGCTCGTCGCGGCGATACGGCAACGATGAACGTGAGCATCGAGGGCGATGCCGGTTTGCGCAAGGCCGGCGGCGGCGCGTTGCGGCTTACCTGCGCAAACCATTACACCGGCGAAACCGCAGTCGTGGGCGGCACGCTTATTCTCGATGGCGGTCGTCTGCCGAAAGACGATTCCGTCTTGGCGGATACCTCGGTCGTCATTTCAAAGGCCGTGGTGAGCCTGCAAGGAGACCATCACCGCACCGTGGTCCGCAACGGCCCTTTCAAGGTTCAATCGGGCATCCTGTCGGCCGACGCCTCCAAGCTGGCTAATTCGTTCGACCTGCCGAGCGTCTTTCTGACGAATGGAACGTTGACGGGCTCGCATGCTCCCTTGCCCGGTTACAGTCATTTTTTGGTCCGTGGCGTCATCACGTCCACCGGAGACGGGCCGTCGCTGGTTTCGGCTGGACTTTCCGATGACCGTTCCGACGCCCCAGTCGTCACCTTTCGCGTAGCCTCGGTTGGCCGCAACCCGAAAACGAATTTGTTGGTTTCCGGGGTGATCGCGGACTGCGCGGCCGCAAAAAACAAGGTCTCGGTCCGTAAACTTGGTACGGGAACCTTGGCGTTCTCCGCCGCCAACACGTACGGCGGCGACACCACCGTCAGCAATGGGACGCTGCTTTTGGATTTCGACCAGCCCGGTGCGCCGGCCAGCGATATCGTCAAAGGTTCCACGTCGCTCACGCTCAACGGCGGTGCGCTGGCCGTCTGTGGCAAAGCGAACGCGGAAAGCCGTCAAACTTTCGACAGTGTCCGCCTGTCCCGCGATGCTTCTCAGATTGTCGTGACGAGCGGAGTCGGAGGCACGGTGAGCCTGGCGCTCGGTAAAATCGACCGCCAGATGGGCGGCACGCTGGACTTTTCACTGCCGGCCAGCGGCGTCATCCACACGACGACGCGCAACGCCAAGCCCCGCGAAGGGCAACCGCCTCTCTTGGGCGGCTATGCGACCGTGGACGGCCGCACGTGGGCCACATGCGACGATAAAATTGCTCCCGGCGTTATCGGCGGCTTGACCCGTTACCACGAGGGTTTCTTGGCCGACGCAGACGTCGATGTGCCGCTCGGCCGCAGTACGCCGAAGGAAATGACGGTGAATTCGCTCCGATTCAACAAGGCGGGCGAAGCCAGAGTGAATGCCTCCGGCCCGTTGACCATCGCCAGCGGCGGCATCCTCGTCACCAGCGAGGTGGGCAAGCACGCCACGTCGATTCGTGCCGATCGTTTAACCTCCGGCAACGGCCAGGATTTGGTGATTCTCCAGAACAACCGTCAAAAGGCTTTAATCATCGCTTCTCCCATGGTTGGCCCGATGGGGGTGACCAAATCGGGCGCTGGCTCGCTGATTCTCACCGGCCGCAACACGTACGAAGGCGACTTTGTCATCAACGGCGGCCTCGTGCGGTTGGACAAGCCCAACACCTTGGGCGGCAAAACGGCAGGAATTCACCTCCTGGCCGGCACCCTGGATCTCAATGGTCAGACGGTCTCCAGCGGCAAGTTCCTCTCGGTCGACGATGGCGCAGGGTGGTCTCGGGCGTTGTTGAACAAAAATCCCCAAAAGGCCGCCAGCTTCGCGCCGAGCGTGATTATCGCCACCAACAAGGATCTACTGACAGGCGGCGACGGCGACCTGACGCTTGCCGGCTCCATCGTTTCTCAAAAGGACAGCGATAGAGGAAAGCTTGTCAAAACCGGGCGTGGCGCGCTCACCCTCTCCGGGCGCAACACGTTCCGCGGCAACACCAGCATTGCCGACGGCATCTTGCGGCTCGCCAACCCCGAGGCCCTGGCAAAGAGCATCTTGGACTATAGCGGCAAGGGGACGCTTGCTTTCGGCGATCTGACAAAAGCGTCGCTCGGCGGCTTGACGGGTAAGCGAGACCTGCCGCTGAGCGGATCCCGCGGGCCGGTGGTCCTGACTGTCGGCGGCAACAACGTGGACATGATTTACAAAGGCGTGCTGAGCGGTCCCGGCAGCCTGACGAAGATCGGCGCAGGCCGCCTGACCTTTCGCGGCGCGACCTATGGGGGCGCTACGACGATCTATGCCGGGCTGCTCGACGTCGACCTTTCGCCGGCCTTCAACGGGTCCGGCAAAGTGTTTCTCCATCACACCGACACGTCGGTCAACAAAACCAGCCTCCGCCCCAGGCTTATTTACCGAATCCACGAAACCGAATCACCTTATGCCGGGATCGGTTCCACCATTCTTGGCGGCGACCTGCATACAAGGGCGGACATCGTGCATGGCGCGGCCAGTGGGCCGGCCAATGTCCAAACGTGGTGGACGGCTCCTGCAGACATCGACAAGGCGAACCATGTGATCGGCGGCATTTTCAACTTGAAAGGCGTCCGCGAAGTTGGTGGCGGCGCAACGGACGTTTTCGTTCTCCAAATGAGCTACGATCCCGAAATGCTGCAACGCGATTCCGGACAAAGCGAAGCCGAAGCCGTCGCTCAACGCCGGTTGTATCTGGCCGTATCAACCGGCACAGGCTGGGTTCCGGCCGTAAACGCCAATCTCGGTGGAACACCCCATTGGCAAGCCGATTCCGTCCCAACCAGCAGCTTGGGAACGATGTTGAACGACAAGTTGGGATGGCATGGCGTGGACACCAAAAACCATGTGGTGTGGGCCGTGGTGAACGGCAATAATACGTTCGCCGTAGTGGTTCGTCCCTCGGGGCGTCACCAAGATCGTCAAGTGAACAACAACGATACGTCTGTCGCAGTGGTTCATTCCGCTGGGCGTCAAGATCGTAACTCTGGCGTGATGAACAACAACGATACGTCCGCCGCAGTGGCTCGCCCCGCTGGGCGTCAAGATCGTCGCTCTGACATCGTAAACGGCGACAACACGTCCGCCGCAGTGGTTGAAACGGACCCCACCGTGCAAGAGCCGCCATCCATCCACCTGTGGGTGGCGTTCGCCGTCGGATTTGTTTTTCTCGTGTTGTTGTCCGTGTTGTTTTACCGTTACAAAAAGCAAAAAACGTCCCCAAAGATTCGATGAGATCGGATGGCAAACAAAAGAGAGACAAAGTGGTTCAACGTGTCCGGGATTGACTTGGCGTTGCTCGGAATTGCCACAGCCTTGGTGGCCATCGGGGCGCTATTGCTGTGGTTTTCTCCCGTTTGGTGGGGCCGATATCTTGAGTTGCTGGATGTGCGCGTTTGGCCGCTGTGGAAGGTGATCGGCCTGGTCGTGGTGTTGGTGGAAATCTTAGTCGTCGTTCGCTGTTGGCCGAATGCGAAACGCCGACAGCCCCGCGACGAGGACGCGGAAAAAATATGCCCCTGAAAAACAAGTTTTTGCGGTTGTCGTGGATCGACGGGCTGTTGCTTCTGGCCATCGCCGGGCTGTCCATTGGGTTGCTCGCCATGCTTCTTGAGCCGGTCGTGAAAGCCTGGAAGAATCGTCCTCGACCAGGGATGCAAGTGCCGCAGCAATGTCTGGTGAAGCAAGGCACGGACGCCAGCGCGACGCAGATTCCGGTCGATTATCTGCTCTACTTGCCCCAAAAAGTCAAAGAACGAGACAAGTGGCCGCTGGTGGTCTACCTGCACGGCTCTGGGGCGCGAGGACACAATTTGGAGCTTGTGCAACGCGAGTGGCTGCCCCAACAGACGGCGCATGGCGAGCAGTTTCCTTTCATCCTGGCCTCGCCGCAATGTCCCACCGGTTTAAGCTGGTCGCCCGAGTTGATCGTCGAATGGGTCGAACAGGTGAGCCGTTCTTTTCCGGTCGATCGGGATCGCGTGTATCTGACCGGCTACAGCATGGGCGGTTTTGGGACATGGGCCACCGCCATCCACGATCCCGGCCGTTTTGCGGCCATTGCCCCCCTGTGCGGCGGCGGCGACATCGAACGAGTCGACCGATTGAAAAACACGCCCATCTGGGCTTTTCACGGCGGCAAGGACAAAACGGTGCCTCCGAAGGCCAGTCAAAACACCGTGGACGCCGTCCGAAAGTGCGGTGGGCATCCCCAACTGACGATCTTTCCCGACGCCGGTCATGGAATCTGCCGAAGGACATATCAAAACAAGGGCTTTTGGGAGTGGCTGCTTGAGCAACGAAGAAGCTTAAATTAGACAGCCCTACATCGCGGCGAAAGCGGCGAGGGGCGTTTTTTCAGATTTCATCATCGATGATCCGTGAAATAGGACACGTCGAATGGTCGCTAATTTATTGATTGTCGCAAGCGCCCTTCTGGCCGTCACGCCGGTGCGCGCCGAATCGCACGAGTATCGCTATACAGGAGGGTGTTACCAAAACAGACTCTTCCAATACCGACTTGTCGTACCGGACTCTCTGAAACCGGAACGTCGTTACCCGTTGCTGGTCTGGTTGCACGGCGTTGGCGAAAACGGCTCTGATAATCGAAGAAATCTTCGGCATATCAACATTATTGCCGACAGCCTCGCAGGCCATCTTGATTTCTTTATCTTGGCCGTACAGTGTCCGCCCGACAATCCTACCTGGTATCGCAGTCGGGGTGGCAAGGACAACAACGCAAACCAAGAAGACATGATCACGGTGACCGCCGCAATCCTTCAGAAAACGATGCACGATTGTCCGGTGGATCACGATCGAGTGTATCTTGCCGGCGTGTCGTCCGGAGGCAGCGGGTGTTGGGAAATGGCGATGCGTTATCCCAAGTGGTTCGCGGCGGTTGTGCCGCTGGCCTCCGGCGGAGGCGACATCTCACGCGCTGCCAACGTGAGAAACCTGCCCATTTGGGCGTTTCACAACGTCAATGATTCAGGCTCTCCATTCGAAAGCGTCCAACAGACGGTCGATGCCATAGTCGCATGCGGCGGCAACGCCCACCTGTCCCTCCTGGCGGCCCCCGGACATGATTGTTGGACAACCGCCATCGAGCAGTACCCTATCATATCCTGGATGTTGGAACAGCGCCGTGGGGCCCTATGCTGGATCCCGCCAGGCTGCCATTTTTGGCAATGGTGGCACCTCCTGACGCTCCCCTGCGCCGTGCTACTCTTCACACGCTTGGCATGGCATCTCGAACAGCGGCGACGCAAGGCCTCTTCTGCCACGGTCCTCCCCCGAGCCCGAGACGGCCGGAACAGATTTTTCGATCGGCCCCGCGATTTCTGAATGCGAAAACCCTACAAAACAATGAACCTCCCACGAATGACATGCCATAAAATCAAGCACGACATGCTGAAAGGATTTGTCCATTTTGATTCGTCGCAGTGACCGGCTCACGGCTTGCCCTCAGACAGCACGTCGCCGCGGTATTGATAGCGGTCGGGCAACAAAAACTGCTAGAGCGCATCAAGAATAGCTCTAGCGCGATCTGCGCAGGGAGGGTAAGCTAGAGGGTCACCCTTACAAAAGGAGGTTCCCGTGGAGGCTTACTCGAAGGAAATGCGTCGCGATATTTTGGCGGCGTGCGACGCGAACGAAGGGACGCAGGCGGTCGCATTGCGGTTTGGATGCAGCGAGTCCTGGGTCCGTCGTGTGAAGCAGGAACGGCGTGAACAAGGCAAGATCGCTCCTTGCACGACACGACGGCGAACGCCCAAGTGGGCTGCCTATCACGAACAGATTCAGAAGCATGTAGCCGATCGACCCGACATGACGTTGCATGAACTCAAGGACGCGCTAGGAACCGAGTTGAGTCGCCAGACGCTTTGCACGGCATTGCGGAAGCTGAAGCTCACCTTGAAAAAAAGTGCTGAAAGCGTCCGAGCAGGACCGGCCCGATGTTGTGCAGAAGCGAGCGGAATGGAAGGTGCAGCAGACGGGGCTTGATCCCGAACACCTCGTTTTTATCGACGAAACATGGGCGAAAACGAACATGATGCGGCCCCGGGGGCGATCGCCAATAGGAACACGATTGGTCGCGAAGGTTCCTCGCGGCCATTGGAAGACCACCACGTTCTTGGCTGCGTTGCGCACATCGGGCCTGACAGCACCGCTGGTGATCGACGGCGCCGTCCATGGCGAACTCTTCCTGGCCTATGTCCGTCAGCAATTGGTTCCGACGCTACGTGTGGGCGACATCGTAATCATGGACAACTTGGCGAGCCACAAGAAGGCTGGTGTCCGCACAGCGATCGAAGCCGTTGGAGCGACGGTGCTTTATCTGCCGCCGTACAGCCCTGACCTCAATCCCATCGAGAACGCCTTCTCAAAGTTCAAGTGGCTTCTAAAAAGTTGCGACGACCGTACCATAACGGCGCTTTGGAATCGCTGCGGAGAACTGCTCGAAAAGTTTACCGACACCGAGTGCCGCAACTACTTCCGTCACTGTGGCTACCGCTACACTTAACCGTGATACGCTCTAGTGTGGGTAGCATCGGACGAGAGCCTGAGCATAATCGACGACCTTGGGGCTGCAAAGCCCCCAGACGTACCTGAGCTTGTCGCATAACCCATATTTTTTGCCATCGGCGACTGGCATGAATGGCAAGCCGGGAGAACCTCTCCCCGCCGCAGACAATGCCTCGGGCGCGGCGAGCAGTGCCAAGTATATCAGCATGGTTGGACAGATCCCGTCCAGCCATAAGGATTTTTTCCCGACGAGCGGAGATGGCAAAATGACGCCATGTGGGTGAAGACAGCTCGCTTGCCGAGCCAACGATTGACAATGCCAACAAGGAATCGTGCGTGCTCGCGGACGAGAGCATGCAGGATTGCTTGATGGCGTGTTTCATCGCAACATCTTTGCCCGTTGGTAGTTGCAATTTTCTCTTATCGGGCATGGCGGCGATTTCTGACAGCGCCTGCTTCGGCGATTCCTGCCAGAGGCGGCACGACGACCGGCCAAGCTAAATATCTCCGCCTTTTGCGTCATATAAAGAGGGCGCGGCGACCTAGGCATCGGATGGGCGAATGTGCTCAGAATTGGCACTCAAGGCAGGCTGGAGCAGACACCCAATCGGCCGTTTTCAGTCGAGAAGATTCCAGCGGCGTCCCATTATGTCCGAGGAGTCATGGGGTTGTCAAATGCCAGTTGGGTCTAGGGTGCAGTAACGGATTGTTGGGCTAGCTGACGGCCCAGTAGGCGTTCCATAGGTTGCTATAAAGGAGAGAACACAAATTTGCCATGCGGTTGGCTCGCCGAACCCGCCATCGGGCACCCGTTTGC
>JBDKTJ010000079.1:0-16616 GCA_039698075.1 Thermoguttaceae bacterium
ATTGCGACCGATTTCAAGCGACGGTCGATCTGTGGCTCGGCGAGTCCCGGCATCAACGCGAGCCGATGTTTTTGTTCATCGGGTTGGAAAACTTCCGCGATCTTGCGGACTGGGATCAGGCCAACACGCTTGGCGTCAACTATCTGCGCGAGCAGGCGAAGGACAAGAAACTGGTGTTCGCCTCGGGCGCCGACATCACCGATTATTTTACGCGCCACTACGCCAAACAGCCGGAGAATTGGTTTTACTGGCCTGACATCTACTGCGGCTATCAGGCTGCCTATAAGCCGAGGCGATTGCCCGATCGAATCGAATTAAGCAATGCGGACTTCCATTCGTTGCACGAGTGGGGCTCGGCGTTGCCGCGTTTTTTCTGGGACTTTACCCGTCCTTGGTCCGAACCGCTATGGGACAATCAGGCGGCGATCCGCAAGAATTTCGGATTGTGCAATCCGGACTTGCTCACCGCGGACAACTGCGTGCCGCGCATGGTGAATCTGGACGGCGTCCAAGCCGTGGCCACAGTGAAACCGACGGCCGACGGCGCTCAGATTCAGATTGAGATCGAGTCGTCGAAGCCGCTTGGGAGCTTGCCGGTTGCCGTGTGGAATATTCCGCTGCAAGCGGCCGGGCTGAACGTGACAAAAACTTCCGACAAGGCGAGATTCGTCCCGATCGTCGACGGTTCGACGGAAAACCTGCACGGACTGGTCGTCTGTAAGAATATCTCGCCGGGAAAAACGACGCGGTTCATCCCAATTCAAGGCGTGTCGCGCGACCCCATCGATCCGACGCTCCAGATCGGCGCGCAGGTCGCCGGTCGGATGTTCTTACGCAACGGCGTGCCCTGCGTGTACGTTTGGTTGGCCACGAAAGACGCGACGAGGGGGTCGCTTAAGATCAACATGCCCAAAGGCAAAAAGGTCACGGTGCATTACAACAACGGAAAGATCCGAGAGGCAAGGAACGGCGAGCTGACCGTGAATTTCGACCGGACCTGGTCCACGGAATCGCCGCTGATCACAGGCTTGACGTCGGCCGAACTGGCCAAGTCGGCGAAGTTTGAAAGTGGTGCAGGGAAGTGAGGATAATTTTTGGGCCCCTCATACGCAGCTAGTATGTCTTCCAGGATGTTGTTGCCGTTTGCCCCTCGCATCGTATGAATTTTCAGAAGAAAAGCCGTTTGCTGATTACCTGTGCCCCGAGGCTGTCGGAGTGGCTGCAGAAGGAGGTCGAGGCTCTCGGGCACAAGGTGCTGCTCGTCCGCAAGACCGGCGTCGAGATAGAAGGCACGCTTGCCGATTCGATGCGACTCAACCTCTGGCTGCATACGGCGTTCGCCGTGCTGTACAGGCTCGATGAGTTCGAGTGCCGCGATCCCGACGCGCTCTACCGGACGGCGGTAAAGCTGCCCTGGGAGGACGTCATCCCGCCCGATGAGTACATTTCTATCGTCTCCTACGTCGACAACCCGACGATCAACAACACGATGTTCCCCAACCTGAAGCTCAAAGACGCCATCGTCGACCGCATCATGAAAAAGGAGCATCGGCGGCCTGACTCCGGGCCGGAGCGGACGAACATCGTCATCAACCTCTACTGGAAAGACGATCGAGCGTGGTTGTACCTGAACACATCGGGCAACAAGCTTGCCGACCGCGGATATCGACGAATCCCACACAAGGCGCCGATGCAAGAGACGCTGGCTGCGGCAGTGATCATGGCGACAGGCTACACCGGCGAGGCGTCCCTTGTGACGCCGATGTGCGGCAGCGGCACGCTCGCCATTGAGGGGGCGCTCCTAGCCCAGAACCGCGCGCCGGGCCTGTTGCGCGCCAACTATGGCTTCATGCACCTAAAAGGCTTCAACAACGAGGCTTGGAAGACTGTCCGTCGTGAGACGATCCATGCCGGGAAAAAGAAGCGGCCCCCTCGGATCATCGCCACCGACATCGACCCGCAAGCGGTCGAGGCTGCAAAGAAAAACGCCGCCACCGCCGGAGTAGAGCATCTCATCGAGTTTGGGGTCTGCGACTTTGCCGAGACTCCTCTTCCGCCGGCGCCGTTCCTTGTTGTGATGAACCCGGAATACGGCAAGCGGATGGGAGAGATGTCGCAACTCGAAAAGGTCTATGAGCGGATTGGCGGTTTCTTTAAGCAGAAGTGCCAGGGCTTGACCGGATACGTTTTCACGGGCAACTTCGACTTGGCGAAGAAGATCCACCTGGCGCCCAGTCGGAAAATCCCGTTTTTCAA
The DNA here is from genome assembly GCA_039698075.1 of Thermoguttaceae bacterium. Taxonomy (GTDB): domain Bacteria; phylum Planctomycetota; class Planctomycetia; order Pirellulales; family Thermoguttaceae; genus JAJFVC01. Next base: position 2,257 of record JBDKTJ010000079.1, read on the forward strand.
CGCCGACATCGATTGCCGGCTGCTCAAGTACGAAATGTACGCCGGCACCCGCCGCAAGGATCGCCATCTTGGTTCCACCGAAAATGCGAATTTGTCGCAGTGACGGCCTTCGAGCGACGGTGCGCCCTATGTATGGGTATGCGGTGGAGTGTTAGGGCGGCGAATTGGATCGCCCGCCGACGACCGACCGCGAAATCCCCTACTAGGGAGATGGATAATGAAGACGCTTATGAACGTTGCGTTGACGCTGATGCTTGCGGGCTGCTCGTTCGGCACGGCCACGAACGATACGGTCGCGGCGCCGCCCAAGTCGCCGGTTCCGTCGCATCAGATGTTGAAGGTTTCGCACGACGGTTTCGCCGCCATGCGATCGATTCGCGCGGCCCGGATCGCGATTTTTGACGGCGAGCCGAAGCTGGCGGTCAAAATGCTCGGCAAAGCGACCGCCGACTTGGACGCTGCCGCCAAGGACACGACCACCTACGTGATCGACGCGAAGGCGATGGTCGGCGGCAAGGTGGTCAAGGATGAGAGTGCCACGGTGAAGCAGAATCTGATTCCGATTGACGGTCAGATTGCGTTGGCCGATACGTTCGTGCTCACGGAAGAAAACGCCAAACACATTGCGAAGGCCAACGAGCACTTCAAGAACCGCAAGAGCAAAGAGGCCCTCGAAGAACTGCAACTCGGAGGGATCGGCGTCACGTTCTCCCGCATCTTGATGCCGTTGAGCGAGACCATGAAGAAGGTGGCCGATGCGACGAAACTCGCCGACGAGCACAAATACTACGAGGCCAATCTGGAGCTCAAAGCGGCCGAGGACGGACTGGTGGTCGACTCGGTGAGTTTGGTCGACTTGCCGAAGCCCGAGAACGGCAAGAAGGCGAAGTAACACGCCAGAGAAAATCCAAGGGGGCGTTCCGCTCTTCCGTCTCAAACGGGAGCAACGTGGAACGCCCCCGTTTTGTTTCCCTGTTCAAGAACCGTGAATCGGCGTTTTTTGCCAGAAAGACGATGCAACTTATGTGGAACGGATGGCCGACTGGTGCAAGGCGTGCGGAGCCGCGCCAGTCCTGGGACTCTTGCAATCAGGCCGTCTGGCTGCGATAATTGGTCTTTAGAAAGGCCTTGAGCATCAGGCGTGCGAAGCGTTTTACGCATCGAAAACCCCTGGAGTTCCGCGTTTTCTATAGAGCGATCCCGCCCCCCGCCCGTTATTCCCTCCTTTATTCACCTCCCCCCCTGTTCTTCTTCCCGAGGGTACTATGCCACACCAAGACTCCCGACCCTGTTTTCTCTTTCCCGCGGCATGGATGTCCGTTGTCGCGTTTGTGGCGGCCGTCGCGTGTACGGCCACAAACTGCTTGGCTGGTTCAGATCTCCGCTTGGTCACAGAAGGGAAACCGACGGCCACCGTTGTCTTGGGCGCCAACGCCACGCCTCCCGAAAAGTTCGCCGCCGAGGAGTTTGTCAAATACGTCAAAAAGGCAAGCGGCGTCGTGTTGCCGATTGCGTCTGACGAAACCAGCGTCTCCGGCAATCTCGTGCTGGTTGGCACTGCCGCGACAAACAGCCGCGTGGCAAAACTCAAGGAGATGACAATTGGTGGAGATCCGAATGGGGACGCCTTCCGGCTTGCCACGGTCGAGAACTGTTTGGTACTGGCCGGCCACAACGGTCGCGGCGTGTTGTACGCCGCGTACGCCGCGCTGGAGGAAATCCTCGGGATTCATTGGCCGACGTTCGACGAAAACAGCGAGGTGGCGCCGGTCAAGAACGTCACGGTTCCGACGCTCGATCGCGACGAAGTTCCGGCCTTTCGGTACCGCGGGCTTTCGTTGCCGCGGCGTCCGGAGATCATCGATTGGATGGCCAAGAATCGGCTCAACTACGTCAGGCTTTCCCAGCAGTATGCCGAGACGTCGGAATATCGGAACCACGTGCTGCCCGAACTGGAGCGTCGGGGCATGGTGGTTGCTCTGGGCGCCCACGGATTCAATTACTTCCTGTCGCCGAAAGTCTATTTTCAGGACCACCCGGAGTATTTCGCGTTGGTCAAGGGCAGCCGCAAGCCGACCCAGATCTGCGTCTCCAATCCGGAGGCCCGGCGTATCTACATTGCGAATGTCATGCGATTCCTCGAAAAACACCCCGAGGCGTCCCTGTTCTATCCCGGTCCAGAAGACGGCATGGACTGGTGCCATTGCGAGAAGTGCGCCGCGCTGTTCGATGGGAAATGGCCGTTGAAGCGAAAGATGGACGTTTACACCTCGTCCTTTTCCTTCCTGGTCAACAGTCTGGCCGAGGAGGTGCGCAAGCGATTCCCGGATCTTTATGTCGTTCAAAGCGCGTATGTCAACTACCTGCCGCTGCCGACCAAAGCGAAGCCGGCGTCCAATGTCGTCATTAATTTTGCACCGTTTGAACGTCCTACGTTCAAATACTCCTTCAGTTGCTGGGCGCCGGGCCGCAAGAACGATCGGGCGATCGACGCCTCTTATCTGTCGTATTTCGACATGGACAACGCCATGGCCTGGTTCGAAAGTCAGATTCGAGGGTGGCGCGATCTAACGGACGGCCGGATGTTGATCTATGAATATTTCGACAACAAAAGCGCTTTTGTCGGCCAAACAATGGTGTGCGTCGACGCCATCGCGGCCGACTACCGATACTATCGTGGCTTGAAGCTCTGGGGCGTGTATCCTCAAAACTGCTGGCGCGGGCGAGACGCTTACAGCCTCAACCTTTTCGCGCACGCCCGGCTCGCCTGGAATCCGGACCAGACGCCGGAAGACGTGCGTGAGACGTTTTGCCGTTTCTGCTATGGAAGCGCCGCGACGCCGATGGTCAAGTATTTTCGACAGTTGGAAAACGGGATCGTGAACGTGCAGCGGGCGTGCAACGTGACCGGTTCCTTGTCTCCGAGCCGCCGCAATCAAACGACGGAACTGCTGATCACCCCGTTTGCCGGTTTGGACGATCTTTTAAAGGAGGCGTCCGTCGCGGCGAACACCGATTGGGCGCGAGGCGAAGTGAAAAAGCAACAGGCCGTCTTCGGCTATTTGCAGGGCAGCTTCAAACTGTGGCATATGCGCTACGCCGCCGAAAGGCTTTTTGACGAAGGCAAACCGAAGGAAGCGGAGCGGATGGTCCAGTCGCTTCAGGAACAATACAAGGTTTTTCTGAAGGATATGGAGGTCCTGGGAGTTCGGCCGTCGCGCAAAATGGCGACGGTCCTTTCGGTTCGCGGCGAGAGAAAAGAGATTCTTGGGTTCTGAACGCCTTTTTCCTTTGGGAGACTTAGCCTCCGCGGGAATTGTCGTTACGGCAAACGCGCTGTCCCTCAAAGAATGGGACGCAACCGCCTGCTAGCCTTCCAGCCGCCGAAGCTCAACAATCCGAGGGCGAGCAGAACGAGCGTGCCGGGCTCCGGAGTCGGAAGGTTCGCGTACAACACCGGGTCGACCACTACAACGTCCTGAGAATACGACATGCCCGTAGCCCCGGTTGTGACCGTAACAAACCGGACGGTGATCAAGTCGTCGGCGCCGTCGTAGAGACCGGTGCTGCTGTCCCACGTCTCATCCGTCGTATACGAGGTGTAGATGTCACCCACGGTCTTCGTGTAGTTCTGGTGGATGTGGCCGGCGTAGTTGGCGGCGATATTCGTCTTGTACGGCTCCAGGGACGTGGTGATGGTCGACATCTCCGTGCTGTCGAACAGATAATCATTGTACAAGAACCCGAAGAGGCTGGTGTCGGTAATCATCGGGATGTGGGTGATGATGTTGATGTTCTCGTTCTTCGGTTTCGCGCAGGTTGCGATGTCGTTTTTGAGCCACGTCAACGTGCCGCTGCCGCTCGTGACGTCTTCGTTCAAGTTTCCGCTTTCATCGTCCGTGGTTCGCGAGGCGAAATCCGCACATACAAAATGGCAGTTGCCGTAATCGAACGAGAAATTCTCCAGATATCGGCCGCTGACCGGCGTCGACTCCTTCTTCCAATTCGTCAAACCGCTTTTGGCGGGGTCGGCCAGATAGTTGTACTGCGACGAAAACGTTTTTTGGAACGCCGCTTCGTAACTAACGCCGGTTGTGCCGGCGGTGTTGTGGCATTCGTTGTCGCCGATCAACGGGATATAGGGGATTCCCGCGGTGTCCAAGCGAATCAGCGTCCTTTTTGCACTCATCATCGTCGAGGAGGTTCCATTGGTGAGGGCGCCTCCCCAGGTGACGTCGCCTGTCACAAATGCAAACTTGGTGTTTCGAGTGTCTTTGGTCGCAATGATGTAGTTTATGGCAGTGTTGAGTTCGGTGCGGTGGGCTGTCGTGGAGGCATGCGGATCTGAAATGATGGCAAAGGTGAACTGTCCATAGGCCTTCATTCCGCCGCCAGCCACAGCAATTTGCACGGCCACCATGCCCAGTGCAAACAACAACCGACGGCACCGCTTCATGATAGGCTCCTTGAACGAGAAGATGAGAACGAAAGGCGACAAAGCACCACCACGCAGGTGCATCATACAAGCGAGTGACCAAGGCGTCAATCATTTGGGGCAAATTTTTCAAATAGCCCCCCTCCCGGTAGTGGAAATCCTAACGAGAGGGGGGCTTTGCTACTGCAAGACGCCAATCTTAGGCACGCGGCGAGAATCGTCTCGGCCGGCGTGTCCTTCCGCGGTGCTGTTCCTCAAAGAATGGGACGCAACCGCCTGCTAGCCTTCCAGCCGCCGAAGCTCAACAATCCGAGGGCGAGGAGAACGAGCGCGCCGGGCTCCGGAGCAGCCGTGACGCTGGCCAGCGAGGCCCCGTACAGTTCCGGGTCGACCACTACAATGTCCTGGGAATACGACATGCTCGTAGCCCCGGTTGTGACCGTAACAAACCGGACGGTGATATCGTCGTCGGCGCCGTCGTAGAGGCCGTAGCTGCTGTCCCACGTCTCATCCGTCGTATACGAAGTGTAGATGCCATTCACGTTCTTCGTATAGTTCTGGTGGATGTGACCGGCGTAGTTGGCGGCGATATTCGTCTTGTACGTGTTCATGAACGTGGTGATGGTCGACATCTGCGAGCTGCTGAACAGATAATCATTGTACAAGAACCCGAGGAGGCTGGTGTCGGTAAACATCGGAATGTGGGTGATGATGTTGATGTTCTCGTTCTTCGGTTTTGCGCAGGTTGTGATGTCGTTCTTGAGCCACGTCCAGCTGCCGCTGCCGCTCGTGACGTCTTCGTTCAAGTTGCCGCTTTCATCGCCCGCGATTCGTGAAGCGAAATCCGCACATGCAAAATGACAGTTGCCGTAATTGAACGAGAAATTCTCCAGATATCGGCCGCTGACCGGCGTCGACTCCTTCTTCCAATTGGTCAAACCGCTGCTGGCGCTGTTGGCCAGATAGTTGTACTGCGACGAAAACGTTTTTTGGAACGCCGCTTCGTAACTGACGCCGGTTGTGCCGGCGGTGTTGTGGATTTCGTTGTCGCCGATCAACGGGATATAGGGGATTCCCGCGGTGTTCAAGTTAATCAACGCCCTTTTTGCGGCGTTCATCGTCGTGGTGGTTCCATTGGTGATGGTGCCTCCCCAGGTGACGTCGCCTGTCACAAATGCAAACTTGGTGTTTCGAGTGTCTTTGGTCGCAATGATGTAGTTTATGGCAGTTTGGAGTTTGTCGCGGTGGGCTGTCGTGGAGGCATGCGGATCTGCAATGATGGCATAGGTGAACTGTCCATAAGCCTTCATTCCGCCGCCAGCAACAACAACTCCCGCAGCTACCATACTCAGTGCAAACAACGACATGCTGCGCCACTTCATGATACGACTCCTTGAAGAGAGAAAAGGGGAGGGCAAAAAACATGAAGTACCGCGACGCCCGCCGTCTTGCAAACAGAGCGATCAGGGCGTCAATACTTCACGTACGACTCCTTGAACGAGAGAAAAGAGGAACGAAAAGCAATGAAGTATCGCTACAGTGCAATGGTTGTCACTTTTTCCCCTTTTTGTGGAGGCGACGCTTTAACCGATACTGGAATTCAGAATCGATTCTTCTGATGAACAAGAAGACAAGAACGCCACACCGTCTGCCATTACGATCGTTTGTCTGACTGCAGACTCCACCGACCGATCAGTATTGTTAAATGTCCGCAATATCACAAGCCATTTTTGCGTAAATCAACAATTACTTTGCGACAGCGAGAAGGGATGCCCCTTCACGACATTCATGAATCCATGGGGCTTTTAAGTTGCCGTCAACGAAGACCCAAGCGTCGACCAGTTCCTTTTCAGCGGTGCCCACGTTGACGCTTTTTGCTGCAAGCCGAGATGCTGCCGAAGCTCAATAATCCGAGGGCGAGGAGAATGAGCGTGCCGGGCTCCGGAATGGCCGTGAGGCTGACGCTGCCCAGCGAGGCCGCGTACAGTTCTGTGTCGACCGCTACAACGCTCTGGGAATACGACATGCTCGTAGCCCCTGTGGTGGCCGTAACAAACCGGACGGTGTCTGAGGTGTCGTTGAGTTCCGGAAAACGGGTGTCGTACCACGTTTCGTCCGTCACATACGAGGTGTAGATGGTGGACGAGTACCAGTTTTTCGACACGTTCCAACTGAAGTTTTGGTGGATATGGCCCGCGTAGTTGGCGGCGACATTCGTCTTATACGAGTCCAGAAACGTGGTGATAGTCGACATCTCCGTGCTGTCGAACAGATACTGATCGGCCGTGGAGACGCCGGTGCGAAACATCGGAATGTGGGTGATGATGTTGATGTTCTCGTTCTTTGGTTTCGAGCAGGTTTGGATGTCGTTCTTGAGCCACGACCAGGTGCCGCCCGTGATATTGTTCAAGTCGCCGCCCTCATCGCCCGAGGTTCGTGAGGCGAAATCCGCACATGCAAAATGGCAGTTGCCGTAATCGAACGAAAAATTCTCCAGATATCGGCCGCTGACCGGCGTCGCCGCTTTCTGCCAATTCGTCAATGTGCTGGCCAGGTAGGTGTATTGCGACGAAAACGTTGTTTGGAACGCCGCTTCGTAGCCGCTGTGGACTTCGTTGTCGCCGATCAACGGGACATAGGGGATTCCTGCGGTGTTCAAGGTGTCCAGCACCGTCTTGGCGGCGGTCAGATTCCCAGTTCCCCAGGCGATGTCGCCGGCCACAAACACCAACTGGGTGTTGCGAGCGGTCTTGGTCGAAATGATGTAATTGACGGCGCTTTGGAGGTTGCTGAGGTGATCGGTCGTTGTGGCGTGCGGGTCCGCAATGACGGCATAGGCGAACTGGCCATAGGCTTTCAGCCCGCCGCCAGCAACAACGATTCCCGCGACCACCATGCCCAGTGCAAACGACAATCTATTGCGCCACTTCATGATACGACTCCTTGAACAAGAGAAAAGGGGGACGAAAAGCGATGAAGTACCGCACCGCCCGTCATCCTACAAGTCGCTGTTAAGGCGTCAAGCAAGGAGCGAATTTTTCACATGGAGTCCCCCCAGAACGCGAGGTCGAAACGAGCGAGTTGGGCAGGGGAGGGAAGAACGACTTTTTTCCCTTGCGAGACGCCAATCTTGGGCAAGCGGCGAGAATCGTCTCTGGCGGCGTCTTGTTGTCGGCGCCCCTCAGCGAGACCTGGTTGTGATCGTGCGCCGCGAAATGGTTCGATACGCCCCTTCGGCGACGAAACAGATCGGCAGCAGCGCGAACATCGTTACCAACGCCGGCATGGAATGTTGGTAGATGTAGTAGCTTAGGGTTCCGGCCGTGGCGAAGCAGGCGAGGATCGACAGGTAAACCAGCGGCCGGTTGGCGCCCGTCTCGGCCGTCAGCGGAAGGTGTGCGACGCTGACCATGCCGTAGATCAGCAGAAATGCGCCGCTGCCCATCATGGCCACGCCGGACAGGTCGAAAAAGACGACGAACACAAGCACCAACGCGGCGGTGATGACCAGCCCGCCGGTGCCGCCTTGCCAAAGATGTCGGGAAAACACTTTAGGCAACTCGCCGTCTTTGGCCAGCATGTAGCTGACGTTGGCCGAGCCGAACAGCGTGGCGTTGATGGCCGAGGCCGTCGAAAAAACCGCGCCGATGGCGATCAGACGAAACCCAAGCTCGCCCAAGAACGGTTTGGCGGCCTGGGCCAGGGCGTAGTCCTTCGCGGCGACGATGTCGCCGACGTGCAGGTTGCCGATCACTGCGACGGAGACCAAAATGTAAATCGCGATGACGCTCAACACGCTCCCATAGAGCGCACGCGGTAGGAGTTTTTTCGGATCGTTCATGTCCTCGGCCGCGTTGGTGATCAGTCCGAACCCTTCGTATCCGATAAACAGCACGCCCGCTCCGAACGCGATGCCCGAGAATGCGGGCCAGGTCGCGGTCGACAGATAGGTGGGATGCAAGAAGAACATGCCGGTGATGGAAAACACCAGTAGGATGGCGACCTTGATGCCCACGATGACCGACTCGGAACGTCCAACCAGGCCGGCGCCGACGAAATTGACCGCGGTGAACAACAGAACGATGCCGCAGGCCGCGCACTTGTTGAACAACGGCGAGGCATGGCTCGGGAAGAACGTGGCGAAATAGCCGGCGAAACCGTGGGCGTAAAGCGCCAGGGCGATGATGTAGCCGATCCACATATAAAGATTGATGCCGCCGCTCAAAAGGCCGTCGCCGAAACCTTGCACGAGAAACTCGACGGGCCCGCCCGCCGAAGGATACCGCGAGCCGAGTTTCGCGTAGGAGTACGTGGAGAGCAGGGCGACGATGCCGCCGAGAATGAACGAGAGCCACAGGGCCGTGCCGGACGTTTGGGCGACGACGCCGAGAATCGAAAAAATGCCGGCGCCGACCATGCCGCCGATGCCGATCGCCATGGCGGAGATCAGGCCGATCTGCCCGCGTTGAGGCGTGGCGGCCGATTGCGAGGAAACCGCGGCTTTCGATTCAGACATGCTGTCGAGCTCCTTCGAGGTGTGATCTATGGTGGGAGGATGGGCGGTGGGCTCAGCGACGCGGCCGAATGCGACGGCGGCGACCGCCGCAGGGATGTTTTAACTATAGCTTGCGTCAAAGGTTCCGCACGCCGTCGTCAAAATCAAAAAAATCGCTACCGGTGCTCGGGGGCGTAGTGAAAATTTCACGGTCAAAACAGGTAAGACCACGCTCTGACTCGAATCTCACAAAAAACTCACGCCAAGACGCTAAGACGCAAACAAGATAGGCCGAATGACCGCTTTCTTTGCACGTCTGGATGCTTCCATCGATTCCTTTGCGACTTTGCGCCTTTGCGTGAGCCTATTTTCCTTTGACCTACCAAGCTGCCAAAAACTTTTACCGCACGCGGCGTTTGGCCGGGATTGCCTTTCTCGGCGTTCGATCTTCCGCCGCGTTTTAGTTGGAAATACGAGAAGAGCCTGATGGTCCCTAAGCAACAGTGTGATTCAAGGCTTCTTGGTTGTAAATTGTCTGGCAACAGCCTCCAATTCTTTGAGGTCGTCCGCTTTAAGCTCGATGTATTGCGTATTCGTGCCAAGGATGTCAATTCTCCTGAGGCTATAGACCACCCGACAGTTTCCGCTTCCATCGCTTCGACGTTGAACGTTTCGGAGCAACTGAACGACAAAATCCTCAATATTGCGGATCTGTGTGTTTCCCACCATCCAAAAACAATCGCCTTCGACCAGGTTGCCAATATGGAGACGTGCGTGATTGGGACCAGGGTCCAATACTATTACGCCACGGTCATCAAACAAGTCGTACTCACCCTTCAACGCCGGATTCACATCGACGAGTTTCATCCCAAGAAGCATGACTGGCTGCGACTTGTGCGATGTTTCGATGCGAGACATTTTCAGAACCAGATCGTTGCGGTCCTTGTTAAGGGTTATGGACTGGCTTGCTTTCTGGCGTGTATTCAAAGCGTGGGCGGTCATCGTGCATTCTCCATCGGGCAGACCATACAATCCAAAACTGCCGTCTCGACCGCTGATCGTCGCCTTGCGTTCCTTTGCGAAGTTTACTTCGACCATCACATCCGCAGCCGGCTTGCCATCGGCGTCCAAAATCCGACCTTGGATGGCCTTCCCTTTCGCCGCCGCTATCTGAAGATTACGGCGTTGCTTCTCTGGGAGAGCGTAAACGTCCGTGATGATGATTGTGCAGTATTTCGGATGCGTGAACATGAGCCGTCCTTTGCTGTTCTTCGGCGGCTCCTTTGGGTAGTCAAATATCTGGAATTCCCCGTCCTTGCCCGTCAGCACACGGGTCACACCACCATTCCCTTTTGCAGTTTGGATGCTGGCGCTAGTCATTGCATCTTCGACACCCTCGCCATCTTCATTGACAAGACGCCCGGCAACGTACATCGATTCCTGGAGTTTGAAGTCGCACGAAGCGGTTCCATTGGGGGACACGGTGACTTTGCTGTCGCGATTCCCTTGCATGTAGAGGCCGGCCGCCGATTGGAATCCCTGGCAGAATGCATCTAATGAAACGTGGGTATTAGGGGCATCGACAGGAACCGCCAATCGATATTGCCCGCGTTCATCGGTCTTCGTTTCGTAGCGGGGATGATTTGGCTTGCATCGTATAAATCGCATGTCCGTGACGGGCACGGCGGCACGAACCACCGCTTCAGCCAACGGTTGGCCTGTGTCTTCACGCATCACGCGCCCCGTGATGGTTGCGATACGCTTGTCCTTCGGCTTTTCGATCAAAGCGTCTGCCGTTGCCGGCCTCGCGACTGGGGCGGCTGGCTTTTGGTCATCCGCAATCACCGAAGCAGAGCGAAGTGTTGGCAAGAAGACCGTCAGCATTGCCGCCACACCAAGCCACAGCAAATTGCGTCGCGAAAGCGCCGGACTGGTTTGGCTGGTCGGCACAAGCATCGTCAATCGCCGCCGCCAAAACGAGCTGAGCTGTGGATTTCCGCCCGCGTCGATCAGCGTCGCCCAGGGACCGTATTGGTTTGCCATAGCAGTTTTCCTTCCAGTCTGGCTGGTCAGTTTAATATCCGCAGACGTGCGAAGTCGGCCATCACCAATCTGGATGACCAAGCCACAGAATTTTCGCGTCTTTCAGCGGAAGTGGGCGGCGGTTCGTGCCATCGGCGTCCATGATCGCCAAGCGGCGATTCTCGTTCGAACCGCCAACTTTCTTCCCCTTCTCATTGAGATGCCAGTCGAACAGTAGAACCACGAGGTGGCGGCCGTCGGGGGAAAAACATCCCGCCTCGACGCTCTCCAAACCTTCTTCTCGCAGGATTTCGCGGTCGTTGCTTCCGTCCACGTCCATCACGTGTAGCGAGTTGCCATCCTTTGCGGTCTGATGCAAGTAGACGATCTTCTGACTATCCGGCGAAAATCGAGGGTAACAATTTAGGCCGTCCTTGGTGAGCAGCAGTTCTTCGCTACCGTCCGGTCGCATTCGATAGAGTTGATAGCCGCGGCCGAAGGGTGGTTTGCGATTAGTTACTGCCACGAACCATTTGCCATCCGCAGACCAATCCCAAACCAGATCCGTCTCGGGAACCGGCAGCTTTTTTCGTGCGGACCCATCCGCTTGGACAAGCCACGTTGTGTTCTCGGATCTTGAATCCTCTGTAAAATGACCGGTGACCGTGACGATTTGCCTGTCGTCCGGTGACCAGAAAAAGAAATCTCCCTTGGCGCCAATTGGGCTGGTGCGGTGCGTTGTCAGGTCATAAGTCTCAATCTCAGTGAATTCGGCCGCATGGGACTTGGAAGGGCGAAACCTTGTGAAAGCAAGAGATTTTCCGTTGTGAGCGACTCTTACGGCATCGCCAGGGCAGACTTCCTCCCATCGTCCCGTATCCGGATCGACGGCGATGATCCCACGGACATCACCAAGGGCGTCCTCTTTGCGGTTGGCGGGGTTCGATTTGGTCTTGAGGTTTGCATGAAGGAAAATGCGACCAGCCACAGACTTATCACCTTGTTTCACAACTTTGTCGTCATCGGCCATTGCCGAGGCCAGTCGGAGAGTTGGCGTTAGGGACGCGAGTGCCCCCGCCGTTCCAAGCCACAGTAAATTACGCCGCGAGAGCACCGGACTGGTTCGGCTGGTCGGCACAAGCATCGTCAGCCGCCGCCGCCAAAACGAGCTGAGCTGTGGATTTCCGCCCGCGTCGATCAGCGTCGCCCAGGGACCGTATTGGTTTGCCATAGCAGTTTTCCTTTCGGAAAGCGTTCGGTTGTTACGGTTGTTTTGATGGTGGTTGGCTACCGGTCAGACCGGCGGCAATGGCGGCTTGGATAGCGGCCGACTCGGACGTGTGGCTTATCACTTGAACCAACGTCTGGGCGTATTCGGCTGGCGGATGACCGCTGTGGGCCATCGCCAGTTGGTCGCAGGCCAATTCCCGCTCCAAACCGAGTTGATAAGCTACCCAGTAGACCAGCGGATTGAAAAAATAAACGATCCTCGCAATCTCCACTGGCCACCCCCACGCTAAATCATGCCGTTGGATGTGCGCCAGTTCGTGCAGAACGACTTGCCGTCGTCGACGCTCGTCGAGCCGATCCAACAGTCCACGAGGCAGCACGAGCCACGACCGCCAGATTCCGCAGACAAAAACAGGACAGTCGTCGGTCACGGACACGACGGTCGGCGCACGACGAAGGCCAAGTTGTCCGGCCAGTTCCGCCACTAATCCAGTAAGGTCTTTGTCCGCCGGCGTGCTTTGCCGCAACACGCGAGTTAGCCGCAACCGTTGGCGCAGCAGGCGAAGAAACTGCCAGACCACGACAGCGGACCATGCCGACAGAAGCCACGCCCGCCACGAAATGGTCGTCAACGATTCCCAGAACGGCGTGCCGGGCCAAGTGGCTTCTCCGCCTGCGTCTTGCGCCAAGGACAGCGGCCGTTGCAATGGCATCCGCTCCGAGTCTTCACCAAGCACGTCGGACCGCTGCGATGTTGCTGGCGGACTTACCGGCTTGCTCGTTGCCCAGGACGGCAGCGGCACGTAAAAACTCCAGAACGGCATCAGCAGGAGCTTGATGGCCACGATCTGCCACAGCCAGTATCGAACCACGGGCGAAGATCGCCGCAGAAACCAGGCGATCAGGGCCGCCAACGCCACCAACACCACCGACTGCCAAAGCACGGCGGCCATCACGTCCAGCCATCGCTGGCCCCACTCGTTAAGAGTCAAGATTGTTGTGAGCATGGCGGTCGCCGTTTCTGCCTTTCATTCTTGCGCCGGCTGTCCAATCTTCTGGGCAATCGCTTGCAGGGCCTTGATGTCCTTTTCGGAAAGTTTTTCAGAGTTGGCAAGGTATGCGACCAGCGGCCCCGGCGAACCACCTAACACGCCATGGACGAAACGGTCAATCAACGAGGGCAGCACGCGATTTTCGTCCAGCACCGCCCGAAAGCGGATCGGGGTTTCGTCCGGCACGCGAGCCAACAGTCCTTTGGCCTCCAGTCGTTGGAGGGTTTTGAGCACCGTGGTGCGAGCGACATCGCGTTCTTGTTGCACAAGATCACTGATCTGCCGCTCGGTGCAGGGTTGATTTTGCCAGACGAGCCGCAGTATCTGGACTTCAACCTCGCCAAGCGATGCCAGCGGTTTAGCCATGAGAAAGTCCTTTCTGGATACGGCATGTGTCGTATGATTGGGATTCTACGACTCCTGTCGTAATCTGTCAAGAGGTTTTCCAAAAAAATCCGATCGGCCGCGACGCGAAATGTCCCAGGCTTGGCCGGGATTGCCTTTCTCGGCGTCGATGCTACGATGACTGGCGAGACGGTTGGGGCGATCGTTCGCCCGCAGGACGTGGACGTTAACTCTTTCTCGCGAGAGAGGGACTGGTTTTTAGGACCGAATTTTTACCGGACGACAAGGAGAAACCGATGGCCAAATCCCCGCAAGATGTTTTGGCGGACGTTCAGAACAACCTGCCGAAGTTGCAGAAGATGGCGCCGGAAGTCACGGCCGATTTCGTCAAACGACTCATGCCCGACGTGCTGAAGGACGGCGCGCTGAGCACGAAGGTCAAAGAGTTGATCGCCCTGGGCATCGCCGTCTGCGCGACGTGCGACTACTGCATCGCCATGCACGTCAAAAAATGTCTCGACGCGGGCGCGACCAAGTCGGAAATCGCCGAGGCGTTGGGCGTCGCGTTGCTGATGGGCGGCGGCCCGGCGTTGACCTACTCGGCGTTCGCCGCGGCGGCCGTCGAACAATTCTCGACTGAGAAGACGTCTTCGTAGGCGTAAGCGTCCGGCGTCGCAAAGGCAGGCCGTTTGGGACGCGCCCCGAGGGCGTGGCTGCGAATGAAAAACAGTTTGGTTCTCATTCCGTTGGCCGTCTGCGCCGTGCTGCTGGCATTGACGTC